>JAUIKE010000155.1 GCA_030430845.1 Bacteroidia bacterium
CATGAAAAATCAGTGCATTCTTCGGAAGCTTGGATACTTTGGCATAATTGTCAAACTATTATTCATCGCTTACCTTCGTAAGCCAATTTTTATTTTTAAACATGATCTAAGCATCAACTATGAAATCATCAGCTATTTTTACTAAAACAATTTTTTCCCTTTCCTTGTTTGTTTGGGCAATTTGCTCCTTAAGTGCACAAAATCAGGCCTCTGTCCTTGTAGATGAGCAAGGCGTGATGCGTTGGCAAGAGAACGGGGAAGAAGTCCAAGGCTTTGGAGTCAATTACTCCGCTCCTTTTGCCCATGCGTTTCGTACAGCCCGAAAGCTAAACGTTCCCATTACCGAAGCAATAGACGATGATCTTTACCATTTTGCCCGCCTCGGTTTTGACGCCTATCGGGTGCACGTTTGGGACACAGAGATTAGTGATACGCTGGGCAATTTAATAGAGAACGAGCATTTGCGCTTGTTTGATTACCTGATATTTAAGGCTAAAGAAAGGGGCATCAAGTTTTTCATCACTCCCATTGCTTTCTGGGGCAATGGCTGGCCGGAGCGCGACGAACCGACTCCCGGTTTTTCGGCCAAATACGGCAAAGGGGATTGCCTGACGAATCCGGAGGCCATTAAGGCCCAGGAAAACTATTTGTATCAATTCCTACATCACATCAATGTGTATACAGGAGTTGCCTACAAAGATGATCCAGATATCATTGCCTTTGAAGTCAGCAATGAGCCCCATCATCGCGGCGATCCTGACAAGGTCAAAACCTTTATCAACCGGATGGTTGCCGCCATGAGAAAAACGGGATGCCAAAAGCCTATTTTTTACAATATAAGCCATGCTGTTCAAATGGCCGAGGCTTACTTTGAGGCGGACATACAGGGAGGTACGTTCCAATGGTATCCGACTAACCTCGTAGCCCCGGAAGAACAAAAGGGCAATCTGTTGCCCAATGTAGACGATTATGATATTCCTTATGCCAAAGACAAGCGTTTTGACAAAATGGCGAAGGTGGTTTATGAATTTGATGCTGCGGATGTGGGGCGTTCTTATATCTATCCGGCTATGGCCCGCAGTTTTCGCACTGCCGGCATACAGTGGGCGACCCACTTTGCCTACGACCCCACCTACCTGGCTGATGTCAATACCGAGTACAACACCCACTATATGAACCTGGCCTATACGCCTCAAAAAGCCCTTAGTTTAAAAATTGCCGGCAAGGTTTTCCATAAAATACCGAGGTATGCCGATTACGGATCTTATCCTGCCAATATCAACTTTGGCGACTTCCACATCAGCTACGAAAAGGACCTGGCCGAAATGAACAGTGAAACGGAATTCATTTACACCAATCATACCGATAGCAAGCCAAAAAACCTGTCAGCATTGGAAAGCATCTCCGGCTGGGGCAATTCACCCATCGTACAATATCAAGGCACAGGGGCTTATTTTTTGGATAAAATCGAGGAAGGGGTGTGGAGATTGGAAGTGATGCCCGATGCTGTCTGGATCAGAGATCCTTTTGGGGATACCAGCCCCAAACGAAAGGTAGCCGTTATCAAATGGAATCAGTGGGATATGCAGCTTCAATTATCTGAGCTGGGCAACGATTTTTCCATTCGTCCGATTAACGAGGGGAATACGTTTCAACCGGAAGTCAACAAGCAATCCTTCAGCATTCGCCCAGGCACTTATTTTTTAATAAAAAAAGGAGCAAAAAACCGTTTTCGTCCTTCCGACCGCTGGAAAAATATTCAACTAAATGAATTCTCCGCACCTAAAGAAAATGTGGAAAAAACACATGTGATACATAAGCCTGCTACAGAAGTAAGCGCCGGAAAAGATTATGAAGTAACAGCCACCATCATTACAGCCGGTGGTCATCCTGAATCGGCCACCCTATTTTATCAGGGGCCGGGATACTGGCAGCAAAGTATCGAAATGGAACATTTGGGCGGATACCGGTACCGAGCAAGCATTCCCGACAGCATGATACGTCCTGGCTTTTTAAATTATAATATTGTCCTTCGGCAAAAAGGTGTTTATCAAACCTTCCCCGAAAACATCTCTTCACATCCATGGGATTGGGATTTTTATGGGGATGCCCCCTACCGGGTTAAAGTCGTTCCGCAAGACTTTCCCATTTATTTATTTCAGGCAGAAGCTGATACCCGAATGTTGAACCGCCGATGGATCAGAGGGTCGGGCAATCTGGTGCCTGTCAAAAACCAGAATGGTACAGCGCTTGAAGTCAACGTAGATCAACTATTCAGCCCCGATTCCGAAAACCCAAATGCCGATCCGATCTATGATTATTCCATGCGCTTTGCATTTGGTGAAAAAATAGCGGGAAGGGCAGATGACCTGAGTAAAAAATCAAGCATTGTTTTTACAGGTAAAAGTTTAAATGAAAAACCGTGTAAGTTTCAAATTACCCTGGTAGATAAGAACGCTAATGCTTATGGTGGTATCCTGGAGCTTCAACCGGAGTTTGGGGAATATACGCTTGAGTTAAAACAATTGAAAAAAGTAAAACCGGTTACTTTACCCAGGCCATACCCTACTTTTTTGCCTTATTATTTTGAAGGGGGGACGGATGTGCCTCTGGATATTGAAAAAGTTGAGGTGCTGCATCTGTCGATCGGGCCGGGTATTGCGGAGAAAGAGCTAAAGGACAGGCATGGTGTTCTCATTGAAAGTGTAAGAATAGAGTAAATTACAAATCCTTTTTTTATAAAGTTCATTGCAAAATTCTTGCCTTTCTGTTGCACGCAGATGTCGCGAATTTCGCAGATTTTAGCTATCTGCGAAACCAGCGTCATCTGCGTGCCTTAAAACACAACATTTCAACAAAATCAATAATAAATTACAATCTCTAAAACTGCTCTTCTAATATAGCAATCATCGTCTTTATCCCATCTACATAATTCCCAATCCGCAAATTCTCATTCGGGCTATGCTGGTTATTATCCATGTTCACGGTCGGGACCAAAACGGCCGGCACATCCAGTGTCACCACAAAAGGAGAGATCGGGATAGAACCGCCACTCGTCCGGATTTTCACAGGTTCCTTTCCATAGGCTCTTTTGAGTGCGTTGGACAACCACTGTCCGACATCAGAGTTTATCGGAGTTCGGAAAGCCCGATAAAAAACAGAGGCATCAAAAGACATCAATTTAGGGTATTGGCGTCGCTCTTCATCGGTAGGCTCCCGGTCAAGGATATGATATCCCTGCTTTTTGATATGATCCTTAATTAATTTGATCAATCGCTCCGGATCACTTTCCTTGACCAGTCGTACATCGATCTCGGCGGTAGCGGTAGCCGGTACGATGGTTCGGGATTCGTTGCCGATCCAGGCAGAACGCATTCCGCGAATATTCAGGGAAGGATATTGAATGGCCTCCTGATAGTTTCGGCCCACTCCATCCGGCCTGGCGATCCCGATCTTTTCCTGGATAAAGGCTTCATCATCCGGTACAGCTGCCAACAACTTCTGTGTTGTTTTATCAATTTTGATACCATCGTAGAAGCCAGGGATCGTTACCTTCCCTTCCTCATCCTTCATCGAGGCAATCAGTTGGGACAATCTGACGGCCGGATTTGGCGCATAATTGCCATAATGGCCACTATGCTGTGGTACCCGGGGCCCGAAAACGGTGAGGGTAAGAGTAGCAATTCCCCGGGCTCCGAATTTCAGTGTAGGTTCTCCTGTAATATGCAAGGGACCGTCAAAAATGATCAGCAGGTCGGCGGCCAAGTCGCTGCTAAATTTTTCTACAGCACCCGGCAAGCGAGGCGAGCCCATTTCTTCTTCAAAATCCATGATCACTTTTATGTTATAGGAAGGTTGGATGTTTAGATCTTTTGCAGCATCCAGGGCTGCCAGAAACATAGCCACCGGGCCTTTAGCATCAGAAGCAGAGCGGGCAAAGACCCGCCAGTCGGGATTGTAATCCCCATGGATCTTTTCCCAATTAATTGCCTGCCATTCTCCTGCGGCATTTTTCTCTTTCAAAGCAGGTATCCAGGGGCTTTCCTGATTCCATCGGCTAAAATCAACCGGCTGCCCGTCAATCTGAAGATAGATGAGTACGGTTTTTTGTGGGTTAGAGACCTTTCGCTCGGCTAAGAGTAAGGGAACGGTGGATGTGGAAAGGCGTTTGGTAGAAAAACCACGGGACTGAAAGGCTGATTCGCACCAAACCACATTTTCCATAATGTCCTCCCGCACATTGGCGTCATTCGGGATGCTCAATAATTCATACAAATTCTGGAAGGAGGCCCGGGCGTATTGGTCGGCTATTTTATCTAATTGTCCGGAATTAAGCTTGCTTTGGGCAAAGCAGGCTATGGAAAAAAGGGATAGGGTGATGAAAGATAGGTACTTCATACTCTTTTTTTTCGAAAAGATACGAAGCTTTGAAGACATGTCATGTTTAGACATGACATGTGTAGCTCAAACGGACATGTCATGTACCTGTAACACCTGTAAATCAGCTTTTTATATAAAAAAACAAGGACATGTCATGTCTAGACATGACATGTCTTTTGTCTAGCTTTGCTTCTTCTTGCAGGCCGGCGGGCAATCTTCCGGGTCACAGTTGGTCTTTACTTTTTGGGCTGTTGCTTGAGCACTGGCTTTGTCTGTTTCACAACAGCCAGGAGGGCAAACGGGCTTACAATCACTTGGGTCACAAGCCGCCGGCTGACAGGCTGCGGCTGAATTGGCCTCACCGGATACTTTAACCGCTTTGGCTTCTGATTTTTTGGCGCAGCTACTAGCAGGCTGAGCAATGGCTTTAAAATCCACCGTCAAATAAGGAGTAGTAGTTGTACTTGCTTTTTCTGCCGTTTTTTTGGCACAGCTTTTGGGCTGGCAAGAAGCTTGAGCAAAAGAGGTTTGGGAATACATGAGTGAGCATAGCATCAATGTCAGAAAAAATGTGAAATACTTCATTTTTTGAAATTTTGTTGAATGATCGTTTGTCGAGACAAAGATGGGGCTAACAAGCTGTTAATTTTGTGAATCGCCTGTTAGCCAGTTGTTAGCTACCTGTTAAAGAAATGCAATGCTGCGATATTTTATGTTTTTTTGTAGAAATGTAAATAGCAAAAATGTTTAAAATCAATTCTACTTCCTGGGTACTGCCGGCTGCATTCTTCCTGGGCGTAATCCTGCTGATCCTGTTTCAGGTCAATTGGCTGCAACATTCCAGAAAGCTAATTGAAGAGCAGTTTGACCAAAAGGTTACTATGGCGCTATGCAGCGCAGTAGAAAACCTGGAAAAAGAGCAATCCACAAGAGGCAGTATTGACTTGGCCTGCAAGGAGGATGAAGCCATTTGTACCAGCGGTATTTTAAAAACGAATTTACAGGAGGAAGACCTTCGTACGGCCTTAAGTAGTGCCCTCAATCGCTATGATATTGGCCTTGATTTTGCGTTTGATATCCGTAACAATCCTTATGGAATATCGGAACCAGCCGCCTACAGTTGTCTGGCCCCTACTCTTTTACCAGAAGATCATTTCGTTCAGGTTGAATTCAAGGGCAAGGAAGAGTATGTGATCGAGAAAATGGGGTTCATGCTAAGCTCCTCTATCATCATACTCCTTTTTATTTGTGCTTTATTTGGAATCACCCTTTACCGGCTTCTACAACAACGCCGGCTCCACAAGGTAAGCGTAGAATTTTTTAACAATATGGCTCATGAGTTCCGTACTCCGCTGACCAATATCCGTTTAGCGCTCAATTTGTGGCAGAAAAAGGCCGACACTCCTAATAACCCCCGATTTTTCTCCATCATCCAAAATGAAAGCGAACGATTAAGCGAGCAAATTGAACGGATGCTGCATGTTGCCAAGCTCGACAAGGGAGAATATTTACTTGAAAAAAAGCCCTTAGACTTCAAAAAATTACTGGAGGTAGTTATTTCTGATATGCGCATACAAGCCAGTGAAAAAAAGGGACAAATCCAGATGGAATATGCCAATGATCACCCTATGTCTATTACAGGAGATCCTTTGCACTTGAGTAATGCTATCCGGAATATCCTCGATAATGCCATAAAATATTCTCCTCAAGAGCCCCACATCAAAGTCGTTCTAAACGGTCATGCAAGACAAGCTCATCTGACTATTGAAGATCAGGGAATCGGTATCCAGCAGCAACATCAGAAAAAAATATTCGAAAAATTCTTTCGACTCCACCAAGGTGATGTGCACAATGAAAAAGGTTTTGGATTAGGCTTAGCTTACACTAAAAAGATCATCGAATTGCATCAAGGGGATATAAAACTGGAAAGCGAGGCAGGGAAAGGTACCCAATTCCATGTGCTTCTGCCAATCGGAAAGTGCGTTTAGAGTATTCGGTAAATAATTTAAATATGACAACTAGTCTCATGAATAATATACTGATCGTTGAAGATGACCTGAATCTTGGTTTTTTACTGGCAGAACTACTAGAGGGTGAGGGCTACTTCGTCAAGCTTTGCAAAGATGGGCAGATGGGATACCAGGCCGTACAACGACAGAAGTTCGATTGTTGTATCCTGGATGTCATGATGCCCAATATGGATGGCTTTACGCTGGCAGGCAAACTACACCGAGAGCATCCCAGACTTCCTTTTTTGTTCCTGACCGCCAAATCAAGAAAAGCAGATAAACTTAAAGGCTATCAGTATGGAGCTGAAGATTATGTTTTAAAGCCGTTTGATGAGGATGAGTTATTATGCAAGCTGAAAGTTATTCTTCGACGGAATAGTACTCCAAATCCACCCAAGCAAGCTCCGACTTCATTCACCATCGGCCGCTTTACCTTTCATTACGATCTGCAGGAATTAATCTTTGAAGGCCAGTCTCATAGATTAACCGAAAAGGAGAATGAAGTACTGAGGTTGCTCTGTCTTCATAAAGGACAGATCCTGCGAAGAGAGGAGGCAGTTGAAGAAATTTATGGAAAAAGAGACTATTTCCTCGGCAGGAGTTTTGATGTATTCATATCGAGATTGAGAAAGATGCTGTCGAAAGATCCTCGCATCATTATTGAGAATGTATTTAAGGTAGGATTCATATTAAAAGTAGAAGAATGAACAATATTTAAAATATGTCTAAAATAAATACACCCAGTGGGCTGACGGCCACTGGGTGTATTTGTTTTAGACATAGGGCAAAAAAAAAGTGCAACTCAAAAAGCTGCACCAAACCAATAGTAATGTATGAAACTTATATTCTTAAACCGCATTCTGCGGATATTATTCTCCATTTAGTGTACAAAGTACATTTATTTTATCCATAAAATCAAGTGCTGCCAAGTTTTTATCCGTATTTTTTACGGATAATGTGCAAATAAGCAATAAAATTGGACAATAAATAATAAAACCCGAAAAAAGAAGTCGGCTAAATTAAAGAAGTCCAGCAGCTTGTACAAGCTTTCCTAAACTTGTATACTACTATTCCTTTACGATGGAAAGTTCAAAATGATTCCTGCATCCCACCACTATTCTGAATTTCAGACAAAAAAAGGAGTGTCGGTACGACCGAGCACTCCTGTTAGGACCAATATGAAACGGGAATTTTTTATCCTCAGGTTTCGTATTCGGCCACTTGATTTGATGCGAAAAAAAAATTATTTTTTTCTCAGATAAATATTATTATAGGTTGCTTTCATTTTAAGCGAAGCTCCTCCACTATTGACTTTACCAACTACTTTATTATAAAAGGCTTTCTCTTTACTGGCCGTTTTGTCAATGTTTACATCCAGGTCCGTAAATAAATTGCCGTAATTGGTATGCATGGTAACATCCAAATTAGCATTGGCCGGGACGCTTACGTCCACAAAGCTATAGGTGGAAACCAGTTCTGCATCCTTCATGGAGCCATTATCAAAAACCGCATTGATGTGACCGTAAGTATTCAGGATATCCATGGCATTTGAGCACTTATCCAGATCGATGTCTCCATATGTGGATTCCAGGTCCAATTTCACATTGGCAGGTAACTTGATCTGCAATTTAATATCCAGATCTACACCATTATTGTAGGTATTAAAGTTGTCCACTCCAAGCTGCTCCTTAAGCTCTTTGAGTTTCTTTTTATAGTTGTCGTCCTTCTTAAAGGAATATTTTTCACCATCATGGATAACCGTAACCATTTTGGGTAAGTCATTCATATCTTTGACATAGGTTTTTATTGACAAGACTCCGCCTGACTGTTCAGTTTCCAATCTGAACGCTTCGTCATTTTCTCCATTATTGATGGTAACGGTGCCGGTAATTTCAATTCGATTTTCATTCCAATTGGAAATGCTCACATCTCCCCAGGTAAAATCTCCCTTCAGGCTTGTCAGTCCTGAGGCTTGGAAGGATTTGTTAATATTGGTCTGCGCTTCGATCTGTAGGCACAGTAACAGGCTGAGTGACAAAAGAAAGAAGGTTTTCATGATATTTAGTCTTTAGATGATTTTAATTAAAATAGGGATCGACTTGATTCCTTCACTTTCTACTAATTTTCCCGGAGGTAAATATTCTTGTAGGTGGATTTGAGACGCATGGACACTCCTCCGCCATTCAGCGTTCCTGAAATTTTGCTACTGGAAATGGCACGCATGCCGTTTTCTTCTTTTTTCATTTGGATATCCAGGTCAGTGAATATTTTTCCATAGGAAGTGCTCAATGTCAAATCTGCTTTGGTACTGGCGGGCACGCTGACATCCACGTTCCCGTATACGGAATGCAAGGATACGGCATCAGACTGTGGAGCGGATTTGAAGACGGCATCAATTTGACCATACACGGTATTGATAGCCATGGGGCCGGTTACGTTTTCCAATTCGATGGAGTTATAATTGGCCGACACTTCAATTTCGCTTTGTAAATTTCTTATTTGCAGGGTCTTTCCTTCCCAGGAGGAATGTTCGTAATAAACAGACACTCCTTTGGGTATTTTGACTGTATAGTGCCTGCTGTTACGACCTACCTGATTCACCTTAGCCGTAGAACCGTCTTTTTCAACCGAAAGCCCCAATCCGGTATTATCGGAAAGGCCGCTGGCGCTGATCTCTTTTAATCCCTTGGATCTATCATCTTCTTTTTTCTCTCTTGCCTCTGTAGAAATAATTACCTGAGAACCTGTAGTTCCCTCAATTTCAACACGGTCTACTTCATTCAGAATGAGTTTTCCTTCACTCATATTAAGCTTGTATTCCTGAGCTTGGGTGGAAAAATTCAGCAGGAACACAAATGCTGTAGTTAGCAAAAAAATCGTTTTTTTCATTTTAAGTAATTTTTGAATTGTTCTTTTTAATAATGTCGTTTTCTATCGTGATTGTTGTTAAAAACTATGCTTCTAACTAAGTTTAAACTCTGCCAGGCGTGCCTCGTCCTTTACTTTATCAAAGGTTTCTTCTTTCTCTATCAATTCGTCCAGCACGGGCAGGACTCCTTCGGCTTTAATCTTAATCAAGGCATGGATCAGGGCAATCTGAACGACCGGTTTAGTTTCCATGCGCAGGGCACTGGTCAAAGCTCTTTGAATATTCGGCCCCTGATCGAATTGGATAAGTGCTTCGATAGCCGTCAAACGTACATTCGCACTTTCATCTTTATGGATCAGCTCGACGAGCCGGTCAATGATTTCCTGGTCTGCTTTGGGTAGTTCCATAGACATATTAACCGCCTGAATACGTTTTGCCGTACTATTGTCCGACAAAAGGGTATTCATTTGTTCTCGAGTAGCCTCCAATTCTGCCTGGATGGCGGCTATTTGGTTGCGTTGCATTCGATTGTTTTGGATCAAAAGTCCTGTCAAAATGCCGATGACTAAAATTGCTGCCACACTTATGATCCGACGACGCCATTTTTTAAATTGGACTACCTTCGCTTCTCCATGTGGCGACAAGCCTTGCTTTTCTTTTTCCAGCATCACTTTAAAGCCGGCCTCTAGTTGACTACTCGGCTGATACGGAGGAAGCTCCTCTATATCTCCCCTGAGTGCTTTCAAAAAAGCAAGTTCAGTTCTGAGACTTTCGCTTTGCTCCAGTGCTTTTTCCACTTCCAGCCTTTGGCCGGCATCCAGTTCACCTGACAGGTAGTCGATCAATATTTCTTCTCCGATGTTCATATACAGGATGTTTTATTATACTGACGTCTTAGTTGTTTAATCGCTCTGTGTATTCTAACTTTTACATTCGATACACTTAAGCCCATTATTTCACCCACTTCTGCGTAGCTCATTTTTTCAAACCATCCAAGCAGTAATACTTCCCGATATTCGGGCTTCAACTTCATAATGGCTTGTTCCAGTTCTTTACTTCTTTCCATCTTTTCCATTTCTTCATGATGCGTTCCACTCGTTAGATTTAATTGTCCGGGTTTTACTGCATCGTCGATTTTTATTCGATTCAATCGGTAATGATCGGTCCTCACATTTCGGGCGATCTGGTACATCCAGGCCTTAAAGGAAGCATCCCCGCGATAAGATTCACGGTATTTAATGATCCGTTCAAAGACATTCTGGACCAGGTCCTCACTAAGAGAGGCATCATGGGTCAGGCGTAAAAAGAAATTATACAACTTGACGTGGTACCGATCAAAGAGATCGGACAAGGCGTCGAGTTTTCCTTTTTTCACCAAGGACATTAATTTTTCATCACTCATAGGTGGTGTCGCATCAAATTTGAAGCTGCTAAGTCTGTCGGTTACATCCCCTTAATGTGGGGCTTGAAGGTTTTCGTGCAGCATTTTAATTGGTTTCAGTACGGTTACTACGATGAGTAGGCCGTGGTTACAATAATTTCAAAAAAAAATGAGGGCCTCGCAATGCGAAGCCCTCATTTAGAAAAAAAATGGAGACCCAGGGGCCTCCATAAATTTAGTTAATAGATTTTCAGTGTTAATTCGTTGACTTTTAAAGTCCGTATAATAAAGGATTAGGTATCGAAATTTTTATTATTACCCGTCAAATATACGCAGCCTTTTTAATTTGACAAAATAATTAGGAATGAACTTCTTTTGCTATCAGGTAATTAATTTCACTTTCAATGCGGCTGATGTACAATCTACATGGTGTGTGTTTTTATCCTGAACTGATTTAAGCAGGAATATTGCTAGCTACCCGAAATATACACCTTTGATACTCCCACCCGGCCGGTTCCATACAATATACGCAGGCTGTACCAACCTTCCGGAAGTCCCGATACGTCAAAGTTGATCTGTTCCAGGGGTTGATCTACTTCCAGGGTTTGCCTGATATTTCCCAATCCATCAATTAATTGAACATGAATGGTTTTTTGGTCCAGATTTTCCGGCAAAACAACATTCAATTGATCCCGAACCGGGTTAGGATAAGTTTTGGGGCTCAACAACTCGGCCTGACATTCCTCCACCACAAAAAGTCCTCCTTTAACATCCAATGCCGCACAAATATCACCACCTCCCTGAATAAGGAAGGCATTGAGTATGTTCAGACTAGTTTGTCCAAACTGAATCCATCCAAGCGGCAGGCTTCCCGGATTATAGACCAGATTGTGAATTCTGTACCTTCCGGCTTGTTCCACTTCAAAATAAGGCTCATTACTAAATTCCTGAACAATGAGATCGTCTCCAAAGGATAAAATGAAGAGTTGTTGATAATTTTCAGGTACTACCGCCTTCGTGTTAACACTAGCTTCCAAGGCTGCTCCCCGCTCTCCCAAACAGGCATCGGAAGGCTCCAAGGTACCAAACTGTGCTTCGCAAGGGCAATCTTCCAATTCCATACTTGCACCTTCCATATCCAGGGCACCACAAATATCACCGCCCCCCTGGATCAATTGCCCGAGCAGCTTCTCAAGCTTCGTCTGCCCGACGATGACCGAATCCATGGACATGAATGCAGAATCATAAACCAGGGTATGAATAGTAAATGCACCCTCTCCCTCTAAAATAAAAGAAGGAGTGTTACTCATTCCGCGAATCACGGGGTCCGAGCCGGAGGTCAGTAAATAGGTCTTTAAAAAGCCTTCGGGTACCACTGCCGGTTCATCTACCTGGGCATGTATAGCCTTTGTTCCGTCAGACAAACAATCCTGTTCGCCCGAAATCAGGCTACCGGCAAAAGCGGTACATTCAGGTAAGCAATTAACGGGGAACAAACGTACACCAGTGGTATCCAAGCTAGCACAAATGTCTCCTTCCCCTTGCTCCAATAATTCGTTGAGCTGAGTAATGGTTGTCGAATCAAAACGAAGGCTGTCCAGCTTAAAGCTAGCCGTATCATATACCAACGAATGGATGCGGAAAGAATCACTTTGAGACACCAGGAATTCCGGTGCCTCATTGACAGCTGTTATGAGAGAACTATCACCAGTAGACAGTAGAAATACCTGAATAAAACCATCGGGAACAATAGCCGGCAAATATTCTGAGGCGGATATCTGAGCCAGACTATCGTCCATACAGACGGCATTATCCGCTTTCAACTGTCCGGCATAGGCTCCGCACAGACTGGTGGGGCCGAAAAGTTCTACGTCGCTCCCTTCAAAATCAAAATCAGAGCAGCCGTCAACTCCCAGAACCATCTCGGCCAGGTCTACAACAGTGGTTTCTCCAAAAATAATTTCTTTCAAGTCCAACTCTTCAGGGCTGAAAGCCAAAGAATGGATACTAAAAAAACCTTCTTTTTCTACTTCAAATGCCGCTATTGTGCTAAGCTGTTCTATCACTAAGTCCTCTCCTTTCGCCAGTACAAACCAGTTAAAATAGCCTGCTGTAAGGGTCGGGGCTTCTTGAAAGTCCGCCTTCAATACGATCTGCTCATCGGATATGAATATCTGGGGTGTAGATAAATGTCCGGCACTAACCGTACATTGTGCCATTAAATTTTTAGAAGAAAAAAGAAGAATAAGAAAAAGAAATAAGGTAGTAGTTTTTGCTGCTTTTAAAAGCAAGCAACTAGTAAAATATCGTTTAGGGATCATAATTGTACGTATTTACAATAATTTGTTAAGCTATAGCTCAATACATGAATCGGGCCGCCTCTAATAGAAGAACGCCCATGATCATAGTTTTCATTGGTGGGGAAAGAATTGCTGGGTTAAATTTCGGTGGGTGTGGGAAATGAGGATGAAAAAACAAGTTCCGCCTCATTTTGGCAAACTATCATAATTTCCCTCTAAGATAAGGAATTGAAATTAACTTTGTATAAAAAAAAGAGGCTTTCGACAAAGCCGAAAGCCTCTTTTCTCTATGTAACAGAAGATTAAAACTTCGTAAACCGCATTTTTTTGATCTGCCCCTGTCCGTAGTTAAAACGGATCAGGTACATTCCATTTACCCAGTTGGCCACATCAATATCTAATTTTCTGGTACCTGCTTCTGCTTTTCTGGTCAGCATTAATTGGCCGGTAGCATCCAGTATTTCGATGGTCATATCCTTATCGTCCAGATTTGCAGGGATCACAACGTTGATCCGTTGCTTGGCCGGATTAGGATACATAGTTGGCGTTTGTAAGTCACTGCGACATTCTTTTACATTAAATACTGCACCGGCTACATCCAAGGCACCACAAGCCGGGCCTCCTCCTTGTGCAATGAGTCCAAGAACTTCCACTGCAGATGTTTTACCCAACTGAACACCACTCAAGTCTAAGTCATTATAGTTGTAAACAAAGGCATGGATTCTGTATTTTCCGGCCCTGGCAACTTCAAATCTTGGCTCTTCACTCAATCCTTCAATGATAAGATCATCTCCAGAAGTGAGCACATAGCGCAGTGCATAATATGGAGACGGTAGATAAGGACGAGTTACCTCCTGTGCTTCAATAACAGCTGCCAATCCATTGTCGATACATCCTTCAGACTTGACTTCCAGTGTACCGGCTTCTGCCCTGCAGTAGCAGTAATCGATGTGGGCAGAGGCTCCTGTCACATCCAGTGATGCACAAATATCTCCGCCGCCCTGCACCAATAGGTTGTTGACGTCAAAACCTGTTGTTTTTCCAAATTCAACAATACTCAAATCCAGTGTACTTGGGTCATACACCAAAGTGTGTACAGTGTGTAAACCAATGTCCTTGATAGTGAAATATGGTTCGGCACTCACCTGCTTAATCACCAGTTGTTTTCCTTTTGTCAATACATAGAGGACTTCGTAACCTTCCGGAACAACCGGCACTACCACATTACGAGCTCTGAAGGTCGCACATTGATTTTCAAAACAACTTACATTTGTAGCTTTTAAAGTACCGGCATTGGCTTCACATACATCACCTGTTGAACAAGCTTCCACATTGAATTGAGCGCCGGCTACATCCAAAGCAGCGCAGATATCGCCTCCGCCTTGTACCAGTAAGCCATTCACATCTACTCCAGTCGTCACACCAAACTCGACGATGCTGAGATCAAGAGTAGAATCATATACCAAGGTATGGATGGTAAATAAACCTGTGTTATCCACGGTAAACTCAGGGGTCGCATTGACCGCCTCGATGGTCAAGCCTTCTCCACTTGTCAATACATAAATCACTGAATAGCCGTCCGGCACATTAGGAGCCTCATTCTCAACTGCTACCAGGTTGGCGCTTCCTCCTTCCAGGCATGCTTCCTCGGCAGTCAGGCTGCCGGCGGCCGCTTCACATTCAATATTTACAGAACAATCTTCAATACTGAATTGAGCTCCGGTTACGTCCAAATCTGCACAAATGTCTCCTGAATCAATCAGGTTAACCACATCTACTCCGGTCGTAACACCCAATTCAACAACCCCCAGATCAAGAGTACTGGTATCATAAACCAGGGTATGGATGGTAAAACGTCCGCTTGTATCTACCGTAAATTCAGGAGTAGCACTAACTCCCCGAATAGTTAGATCTTCACCACTCGTCAGCACATAAATGACTGAATAACCATCCGGCACACTCGGGGCTGTAATTTCGGATGTCTGCATGGTAGCGCTGCCTTCTTCAAAGCAAGGGTCATTGGCTGCTTCCAGCCTTCCGGCATCAGCGGTGCATTCTTCCGGACAAGCTTCTACATCAAATGGTGCCCCTGCAGCATCCAAGGCTGCGCAGATACCATTGTCGGCAATCAAATTTAATACATCTACCCCGGTCGTTACACCTATTTCCACTACTCCCAGATCCAAAGTAGCTGGATCGAATACCAGGGTATGGATAGTAAACCTTCCGCTCGTATCTACAGTAAATTCAGGAGTGGCATTCACAGCCTGAATGGTTAATTCTTCTCCGCTGGTCAAAACATACGTGACAGAATAACCATCCGGTACATTTGGCGCTTCTCCCTCAACGGCTATCAGCGTCAGGCTACTGTCCAGACAAGCTACTGTTGAATCCGGCACCAAGGTTCCGGCGGTTGCTTCACAAGGGCAGTCACCAATATTTACAGGAGTCCCGGCAGCATCCAGCGAAGCACAGATACCGTTATCTGCAATCAGATTCAGTACATCCACTCCGGTCGTCACACCAATCTCAACAACTCCGAGGTCTAAAGTAGCCGTATCATACACGAGTGTGTGAATAGTGAACCGCCCAGTGGTATCAACTGTAAATTCAGGGGTCGCATTTACGTTCTGAATAGTCAGTTCCTCTCCGCTGGTCAATACATAAATCACAGAAAATCCTTCGGGTACGATAGGTGGAGCAACATGCTTAGCTGCAATATCCCGTGCAGTATCGGGCAAACAATCATCAGTAGTCAAAGCCAGTGTACCGGCAAAAGCACTGCAAATATCCACACAGTTTTCGAAAGAGAACTTGGCACCCGCTACGTCCAGCGAAGCACAGATTTCTCCTCCGCCCTGAACCAACAGGCCGTTTACATCCACTCCGGTAGTTGTTCCAAATTCCACGATACCCAGATCCAGTGTAGAAGGGTCAAATACCAGCGTATGGATGGTATAAGAGCCTGAATCAGCCACTTCAAAAGCCGGCTGTGGGCTTACATTCTCGATAACCAGGCCCTCGCCGCTGGTCAGCACATACAGTGTTAAATAGCCATCCGGAACGATTGCATCGTCATTTGGAATGGCCTGTATCACAGTCTTGTCGGCACTCGTGCAAATCTGAGCACCGATCAGGCCACCTGCATCCGCTTCACATTGAGCAGAAACAGCAGTCGTACTAAACGCAGTAAATAACAGTGAAAAAAGCAAAGAAAAGAAGGTAGTTTTTTGCCAACTACCAATGGCACTTGAGTAGGAATTTGGGATCATTGTAGAATGATTTTGGTTAGAAAATTACTTGTACAACTTTGTTGATCAGTAATTGTTAACCAAAATCAAAGAAAACCCCTGTTTTGTATGCTAACAGATATTACACGTGGCGTACTTGGTATTGAGAGTACCTTGATTTTAGATTGAGTTGATTATTGGAGATATTTTTGAAGCACGCAGATCACACAAATTCAACAAATATTTTCATCTGTCGTATTTGCGAAATCTACGTACCAAACGTAGAATCAGAATGTTGACCAAAAAAAATCTCTAATCCAACAAGTCTGCAGGCTTTTTACTTTTTTGTATAAATGCCTGAAGTGCAGGAATAAATTCAGCAACTCCGTCTACCAGAGGCCGAACAACTGGAATCCCCAGCTTCTCGGACAGCTCCTTTTTCTGCTGCTCCATGTAGGCATCATCGGCATCTTCTTCATTCAAAGCAATACCGAGCACTTCCGCTCCATACATTTTATACAACTCAATTTCACTTTCCAGCGTTGGCAAGGGGCAATCCGTATGGTCATACAGTACGCGCTTGGGGGCATGGAGTAAAAAGACGCCTTTAGCATCTGCGGATAGTAGATATTCACTACCACAAGGCCCTGAGGGATTGCGAAGAGAAGATTGACCTTCCAGAAGGATGACATCCGGTTCGAGTTCTTTATCACAATCGACGATAGCTTTTTCCAGCTCACCGCTGACGAAGTCATTCAGGGTGGAATCAAAAATAAAGCCGTAAGGATAGCCTTGCAACCAGCCAGTCTGGCCGGTATAGATCATCTCCGATTTAATGCCTTGTTTACGGCACTCTTCCATCAAAAAGCGGCAGGTCGTGCGCTTACCCATGGCACAGTCCATTCCCAGTACACTGACCCGGGCAGCCCGGACTTTGTAAATATCCCCTGTCCAAAAATGCAGATCTTCAAACTTTTTAGGCTTACGGATATCAATCAATTGCAGCCCTTTTGGGAGGGCGATCTCCACCAGTTCGGGAATCTCGCTGACGTATGTGTGCAGGCCCGACACTACGGATAGACCTTGGTTCAGTGCATCCTTTAACATTTGAATAAAAGGATCGGGCAATTTACCTCCAGGAAAAGCTACCCCCACCACGCAGTATTGAATCGCTTCATTGGGATGAGCGTCAAAATAAGCATTCACGGAATCATAGATGGGAATCCCGGCCGGATGTCCATCCAGCACATCCCCGGCATCCTGGCCTGCATATTTACTGTCGATCAATGCTTTGACCTGGAATCGTTCGGTACCACGGACTAGGCCGTGGGCCGTCTTGGCATAAAGGGAGTCGAACATCCCGTTGGTTAGCACTATGGCCGATCCTTTTACATTCATCATGATTAGCTTTTTGCTGTTTTTTATTTTGACACTGAGGATACTGAAGACGCTGTTTTTAATTGACACTGAATACGCTGAAAGCACTGAAAATTCGACCCTCGACCTTCGACCTTCACATTCTATCTCGTTCTTACAACAACTCAGCTCCCAATCCTGGCTCCCCACTCACCGACAAATATCCATCTTTTAGTACAAACCCACCCTTCGCCACATCCTTGGCCAGATCCAGGCTGCCATCCAGGTCAAGATACTTCGTAGAAGGGCAGGCCAGAGCCACATGTAATGCCCCTGTGATGCTGATCAGGCTTTCATCATTACAGCCCCACATCAGGTCGATGTTCCGTTGGCGGGCAATTTCGGCCATATGGACGGCGGGTTGGATACCTCCACATTTCATCAATTTTATATTAAAAATCCCGTAGGGCCTTTCCGGTACTGCCAGGTCAATGGCATTTACTACACTAATCAGATCCTCATCGGCAGCCGAGAGGTTGCGCAATTCCAGGGGCAGCATTTTCATCTGTTCGATCTGGCCGGTCGGGAATGGCTGCTCGTAAAATTCCACCTTGTACTGCTCCGTCGCCTTTGCAAACTTTTGCAATTCCTCCGGATCGTAGCCCTGATTGGCATCGATGCGGATGAGCATATCCGGCCCTACTTCTTCCCGGAGGCGCCTGAAGGTTTCGATATCCTCTTCCATGCTTTTTCCGATCTTCAGTTTGATAATCCGGAATCCTTTTTCTACAAACTCCCGGGCATCTGCTAAAGTTCCCTCAATGTCCTGAATACCGATGGTCACGGAGGTCGGGATGGCCTGATGTACCTGTCCGAGGTAGGCAGAGAGCGGCAGTTGCAAATGACGAGCAAAGAGATCATGTAAGGCTATATCCAGAGCAGCCCTTGCAGCTGGGTAGTTGGACATAGCAGCGGCCGACCGATGCAGTATCTGATGGTAATGTCTTAAATCTTTCCCTTTCAGATGTTCCTCTGCAACTTCATTTAAAATACGTTCGGTATCTTCAATTTCTTCGCCGGTCACAAAAGGAGCCGGTGAGGCAGCGCCCAGGCCGATCAGGCCATTACTGCTATGGATGGCAATGATGACATTTTCTACGGCATCGATGGTTTTGTAGGCGATGGAATACGGACGGGACAGTTTGAGGTTCTCTTTCCAAATGCGTACCTCGGAAATGGTCGTTGTGGTGCTCATTCTTTTTGATCGTTTTTCGTTTGCTTTGCTGCTGCGGAGCAAATATTTAATTCATACATGGTTTGTCGGCGACGGCCGGTAAACTTTATATGCATTAAATATTTTTCATGGTAATGAGGCGGTAAGATAAAAAAGAATTTTTTTCTAAAGGGAAATAATTTCAATACCCCTGCACCATCGCCCGAAAAGCTCCCGGGCTCATACCGGTAGCCTGCTTGAAAAACCGGCTCATATGGCTCTGATCGGCATAGCCGCTTTCCAGAGCAACCTCTACCAGAGGAAGTTTAGTATCCGTTAGGGTAGAAATGATATTCCTAAGTCGGTTGCGATGAATATATTCTTTGACGCCACAGCTAAAATACTTTCGGAAGGCTCGAGCCATGTATACAGGATGGACGCCCATAGAAGAGGCTAAATCCTGCACCGAATAATTAACCTCCGGCTGGTCCTGGATCTGCTCGCTGACCAAGTCCAGCCAATCAGGCGTAGCTTTGCTGCTAAGTTCAGTAGATTTTGGAGAAAGAGCAGCTAGAAAATCAATGGTTTCTGTTGCCGGATCATCTGTTCGTCTCAAACGGTGCAGGTACCTGGAAGTCGCCCCTGCTACCTCGGTGGAATGGTACCACTGCCAATGCTGAAAGACCGATCGGCCCGACGGATCTGATAAAAATCCTGGCTGAAAAACCACACTCAACAACCTGGCGCCTTGGGGTCCAAATTCATTACTGTGCCAAACATCTCCCGGTTTGACTACTATACTCAAGGCCTGAGCAAAAACTTCGGTCCTGCCTGCATTTTCCTTTAATTTTCCGTTCAATACAATACTGATCCTCGGGTTGATATCGTAGTGATCGGCATATTTCTCATTCGGCACATATCGAAAATCCCAAAACTTCATAGGTGTGCTGCTGTCTTGCCGGATCTCTGTGAAGGTATATCTGCTCATGTTTTTTTGGATTTTGGATGATGTTGGTTGTCTGAACCACAGATTTCCGCGGATTTAGCGGATGTCACAGAATTGATTTTTTCCTTGGAAAAAATCCTTCCGCGTTTTCCGTCACATCTGTGAAAATCTGTGGTTTAGACAATTAAACAAAACATCCTCCCAACATAAAGATTATCCCAAAAAGAAAAGGTTGGAAATAGATCAAGCAATTGTTGGGCTCGACAATATTGAGTCTTTTGTGATACTACTGTGAGGATTAGGACCTATTTTTGTAGATACAGAAAAATAATGATGCTATGATCAAGTCAATTTTCTTTAAAGCCATCTTGATATATTTACTCAATACCGGTTTGCAGCCGGCCATCCTACCAGCCCAGAATAGTTCACAACCCGTAGAACTGGGAGAGGTCAAATGGATCCGACAACTCGATAAAGGCCTTCAACAAGCAGAGGCAGCAAATAAAATGGTTTTTATCCTTTTTCAAGAGGTGCCCGGCTGTGCCACTTGTCAAAACTATGGTCAGGAGGTGCTCAGCCACCCCCTGATCGTTGAAGCTATTGAAAGCCTATTCGTTCCGGTCGCTATTTTTAATAACAAGGGAGGAGAGGATGCCAAAACCCTGAAGTACTTCAACGAACCGTCCTGGAATAATCCGGTTGTTCGCATTGTAGATAAAAAGAAGAAAAATGTCATCCCACGGGTCAGCGGTAATTATACTCAATTGGGCCTGGTTCAGGCCATGACTCTGGCCTTGAAACAAAACGGGCAACGGGTACCGCTATACCTAGACCTCTTGCAGGAAGAACTATTGGCCCAACAAAACGGCACCGAAAAGGCTACTTTTGCCATGTACTGCTTTTGGACTGGTGAAAAAACTTTCGGTCAAATAGAAGGCGTGACCGCTACAAAAGCAGGATTTATGGAAGGCCGGGAGGTGGTGGAAGTGACTTTCGATCCGAGCATCATCAGCTATGAGTCTTTATTAACGAAAGCCCAAAAGAGCAGCTGCGCTTCCCATGCTTACACTGAAAACTCAGAGCAGGAATTGATAGCCGGGCAAAAGTTATCGGACAGGCAGGTCTCTCCTGCTACTCATTTCAAGCTCGATAAAGATCCCAAATTCTACCTTTCCAAAACCGTTTACAAATATGTGCCCATGACCGAGCTACAGGCTGTCAAGGCCAATAGCCTGGTGGGAGAAATGCAAGATCCCAATGTCGTTTTATCGCCCCGGCAAATTGCTCTGGCAACGTATTTCAGAGATCAGCAAGGAAAAAAGTTTCCAAACGCTATTAATGAAGACATGGTCCAGGCATGGAAAAAAGTAAAACAATATCTCTAATACTAAACACGAGCCATCTTAACTCCTGATTGTCGTTTTGTTTGTTATGGGGTTGTGTAAAAACTCGTTCCTCGTTTTTACCCACCCCAGATAATTTTGTTTTGGAGGCGGTTTAAAGCCCGTACGGGCTTTAAACCGCCTCTAAAAAACATATTATTTCAAGACAGCATCCGGCTACGCTCTTTTCTACCCCTGATTCGCATGACTCTTGTTTACCAGGTAAAAGCAGCCCGTATCTCCTCTTCCTTACTCAAATCCCATAAAAAGCCGTTGATGATCGCATACTTAACGGTTCCATTCCCATCCCGGAGTACCATGGCCGGGTTTTTCCCTACCTTAATATCCTGTTCAGCCTCCTCCTTCGCCGAAATGACTAAAGGAAATTGATCAATGACCGATGCTTTGGGTGGATCTTTCATATACACCTGCGTATATCCATCTTTCAACAAGGCCACGGGATCAATTCTATCCAAACGACGTTCATTTCTAACCCGGTCGGGATATACCTTTCCTGGACTAAGTACTAAGCCTTCTGCATCTAACTCTGTGTAGGCGTAAGAGGTGCTTAGATCTCCCAAATCAGTGATCGAAGACCTAAAATGAAAAGTTTTATTTTCTTCATCGTCCACTTCTGAATGGCGAATAGCCAGGTCGATCACATAGGGCTGTCCTTCGATCATCACGGTAGCTTTCCGAATGATAAAATCATTGAAAGCATTGGAGTTGTTGTAGGGGATCTGATCATAGGCTTCCAGCGGGATTTTATCGAAACTCCCCTTAGCAATTTCATTAAAAGCGGTAAGGAGGATGGTAAAATTAAGACGCCGCAACTTCTGCTTTTCGCGGTCGCCTTTGACGGAGCCTGATTCGATGAGGATGGTTCGCGTACCCCATTTTTGTATGTTATCGCCAAAAGCTCTTGGCTCGAAGGCATCAGAGTAGCGTCCGACCATATTCGGCAGGTATTGCTGCAATACTTCGTTCATAGCTGAAATGAGTTGCATGGCATCACCTCTTTTTTCGTTCACCTCTTTTTCATAGTTGTAGGCCGGCGCTAAAAAGGAAATACTGGCCGTATAAGGCGCAATACCAGCCGCATAATAGCGGTTTTGATCATGCAGGTTGAAGCCCCAGTCGGCATCCAGGCTATCCCTGACTCTTTTCAAAAGCTGCGCTTCCGGGCTTTGCAAACGAAGGGCATCTCTGTTGAGATCGACGCCCAGCGAATTACGCCTTTCAAAGCGATCTGCCCCATCGGGATTAAGCATGGGAACAAAGTATAAGCTCAAATCATTATGAAGCATGGCCTTCAATTCAGGAAAGGCCTCATCATCCTGCAAAAAATTAAACAGATCCATCAAGGCCATGGTAGCGGTGGGCTCATTCCCATGCATTTGTGACCACAAGAGCACCTTAACCGGCCCTTCTCCATATTTTAC
>JAUIKE010000364.1 GCA_030430845.1 Bacteroidia bacterium
CACAAGACGAAGTAGACGATGGTAGCTTTACGAACACAGCTTCGGGTTCTGGTTCCGCGGATACGGATGGTGACGGAATAGGTGACACGCCTGTAACAGATACGGATGATGAAACGGTACCGGCGGTGCAGACATCAAGCGTTATGACCACAAAAGCATTTACCGATATAAATGGTGATCCGGGTACAACAAAGTACAGCTTAGTAGGTGATATGATCAACTATACTATTACACTACAAAATACAGGCAATACAACGGTATATAATCCCACAATTACTGACTTTAATGCTGATGGTGGCTCCATAACCTATGTATCAGGCGATACGGATAACGATGGTGCTTTGGATGTAGGTGAAATCTGGACCTATACAGCCAAGCATACAGTCATCCAGGCAGACATTGATGCTGGAATGGTTGAAAATGTTGCATCCGGCTCTGGTTTAGCAGACACGGATGGAGACGGTAATGGTGAAACACCGGTTGCGGACGACAGTGATCCTGTTATTGTTGAGGTATTATGCGTAGACTTTGAGCTTTACGTGTATCTGGAAGGTAGTTTAGTAGACCCTCAATCAGGTAACTATATTGCTCCTCCAATGCGGACCACACTAAACGACAGTAGATTACTACCAGGACAATATAGTGTAAACGAGCTTTTAGGAAATGTATACACTCCGCCTTTAGGCTCCTCGGGACAGGTATTTAATATTGGACCATGGAACTACAATGGTGGGGAAGGAGCATTATACGATTCCGGTATGTCTGAAGCAAATGCAGATGCGGGGTATCCTGCCACCGTGACTGACTGGGTTTTGGTATCTCTCAGAACAGATCCTAATGATGGAAGTGAGGCTGTTTGTCAACGTGCTGCATTGCTACATAGTGACGGTCATATTGAGTTTGTTGGAGACCACTGCTGCGTTTTAGATCCTTCACAGAGCTATTACATTGTTATTGAACACCGTAACCACCTTATTGTGATGTCTCATGAAGCTGTACCTATTGTAGATGGAAAAATCACTTATGACTTCAGAGACAAGCAGTCTTATCTAAGTGATCCACTAAATACAGGAGAGTTCTTTGCTCAAAAAGAGGTGTTGCCCGGCGTTTTTGCTATGTATGCCGGAAATGGTGATCAGGTTTCCACAGCAAATGAAGATGTTGATATTACGGCAGCGGATAATACTCTTTGGGTCAATTTCGGGGCTGCAGTGAGAGTGTTTAGCCTGGTGGATTACAATATGGATGGTGATGTGAGTACGTTGGACTTCGATATTTGGGAAAACAACTCACCCAAATTTACCAGTGTAAAAAGAGACTAATATGAATTTAGAGTAAGCAGGGTACGGACTTAAGATAGAAGTCCTTCCTCGCCTGCCAATTGGTAGGCGAGGCCCTTCTTATGTAAGATGAAGTTTTTTAGAAACTGATGGATTTGTGCGATTGTAGGTTTATTTTTTTGGATTAGATAAAAATTTGTCGAACAGTTCAGGCTGTCTGGCTAGGAAATAAAAAAAATAATATGAAACACTTTGTTTTTTTGATTTGCTGTATGATCTCTTTTGGGCACATACGTGCTCAAAAAACGGATGGCAGGCAATTGATTTGGAATATCGGAGAGGCAGAAATGTCCCGGGGAAAGAACGTAACGATTAGTTATCCTATTATGCTGTCGGTTGTGGATGAAAGAGACCATCCGGAACTTGGGACCAGTACTTTCAGATTGTTTTTTGATGCAGGATCATTGAAGGATATAACTGTAACAGATGTTCAAAATGGATATCGAATTAGCGGCCTTCGTCAGAGTAAGGATGTTTTTGGAAATGCTTTTGGATTTACAGGTGGAGGCGGTGCTTTTGTTCAATTCAATATTTTGGCCAACCTGCAGAACTTAATTCCCATCTCCAGGGAACCCATTCATTTGTTTAATATAAATTTTACGGTAAAAACAGGAGTGAAATTACCTCTTTGTACGCCTTTCGTACTTGATAATAACCCCGAAAGCTGGGGGAAAGGAAGTGCGCAGGATGCAGGCTTTTTAATCAATGACTCTGGCATTGTAGGTACCTATTATCTTAAAGAAAAGTATGATCAGCTTTACCTGGCAGATGATGAAGTGGATAATTATTTATGGACTGCCAGCCCTAAGTTTGACTACCTTTTGGATAGTAAAAAGGAGGAAGTTGGAAAAATGCTTAAGTCCAAAGGAAATAAATGCATTCAGCCTAAAGAAGATGCTAAAAATGCGGAGTTATTATATTTTGAAGCAGAATATTTAGGGAAAAACGGTGCAGTAGTTTTAAACTGGGAAACCGGAACTGAGTTTAATAACCGCTATTTCGACATTCAAAGATCTAAAGACGGTGTACTTTTTGAATCCATCTATCAGGTTAAAGGAAAATGGAATGCTGTTTCCCCTACTACTTATAATTATGAAGATTTTCGCCTGCAAGGGGAAGAAATATTGTATTACCGTCTGGAACAAGTAAGTAATGACGGGAAAAAAGAATTTTCCCCTATCCGCAAAATTAACCTACATCAAAATAATGACTATTCTTTAAGTGAGCTTGAAGTCTCCTATTTCCCCAATCCGACCAAAGGAATGATCAAAGTGGTTTCGAATCAAAAATTTGAAGGATTGGAGCTATTGGTATTTGATGCGGCAGGCCGCTCCATTCATAAAGAAAAAAATGTTCATACAGGCAGGACTATTGACCTGTCAGACCTTTCGCCGGGAACCTACTCCCTGAAACTTATCAATCATCATACTCAAGATTTGATAGCTGTGCAAAGCATAGTCATTACTCAATAGCCTGGCGCTTTTTGATCGAAGAATCTATTAAATATTAAAGACATGATAAGACGACTACTTATTTTAATCCTAGGAATGTTGTTTGCCTGTACGGTTTTTTCCCAGCGAGTATTAACTTGGAGTATTGGCGAAGTTGAAATTTCATGTGATAATCCACGAATCATATGTTATCCCGTAATGGTTTCCATTGATGATGAATCTTCCGAACCGGAATTATCCACGAGTACCATCCGTTTTTTTTACGATGCGGGATATATTAGCAATCTATCCATTAACAATATCGAGAATGGGTATCAGGTTAGTGGCCTGAATGAAAGTGATGACGTGTTTGGAGGTGTTTTTAACTTTACTGGGGGAGGAGGTGTTTTTGCTCAGTTTAATCTTTTAGTCAATGATGTTGACCCGATCGATCTGTCAACTACACCCACTCATGTTCTTGATCTTTGCTTTAATGTGAATTCAGGAACTCCTTTCCCTTTGTGTGCGCCTATCGTTTTTGATAATAACCACCTCGGACAAGGAGCAGGTATAGGAGAGGATGATGGCTATCTGTCTAATGATGCGGGCATGGTAGGCACCTACTACCTGAACGGTGATAACTCCAATTCTATTTTGGCGGATGATGAAGTGATAAATCTCTCATGGGAGCCCAATCCTGATTTTGATGGAACAGTTAATAGTAACGAGGATAACGTAGGTGAAACAGTTTTTTCCAACTGCTTTGTAGATGGATGTCAAAATGATTGTTTCGTTCAGGTGAACGCTTCCGACGCCACTTATACAATTCCGTCCTGTATGGATGGCGTGCTGGCTCGATACACTCTGTTTATCACAGAATGTCATAATAATCTATTGGAGGGTGATCTCACTGTGACTCAAGTCAGCGGCCCAGCTGCCGGAGCAACTTTCGCGTCCCAATTGTCGAGTAATTTTCGCAATATTGGCGGCGGACAAGCAGAGGCCTGGGCTGTGGCTAACCTGACTGCAGGCACTTATGTTTTTGATGCTGTCTATACTTACGAACTGAATATTGGCGAACCCATTTCGCTTAGAAAAGTTTTTACCGTTGAGGTTAATCAAGGTACAGATATCGAAGTGGCGATTACAGCACCTGATGTGAACCTGACGGTTCCTTCCTGCTTTGGATACACCATAGCCCGTTTGACGGCTGACATTTTTGATTGTGCGGGTACACCGGACGTATTCAATGATG
>JAUIKE010000156.1 GCA_030430845.1 Bacteroidia bacterium
TCCTTCTCTGAATCCCTTTCCGCTGTCTCACACTACAAATATGCATCAACCTATATTCAATTAAAATGACAAAAAATGGCGTTTGTTGAAAATTATAGCGCTTTTTTTAACTAAAAAACAACTCAAATAATTACTAATCAATTACTTATGCCAAATAAATTGTTGTTGAAAAATATTTTTATCGGACAATTTTTTCTTGTTTTTTTTCAAAAAATACCTTAATTAAAGCTAATCAGCTGCCAATCGGCGACAGATTAAGTGGCAGGATAAAAAAGAAGGGGCTGTCTCATATGTAAGCTCATCTATCATTTCTGGGGCAAAGAACGCCCTAATATGGAAGTTGCAATCCCCAAACGCTGCATTTCAGCAGAACCTCCGGCCAGGGTAAAACAACGGACGTCCCGGTACATCCGTTCCAGAGGTAAGTCCCGGCTGTACCCTTGCGCTCCACACAATTGAATGGCTTCGCTACACACCCGCACAGCCATTTCCGAGGCATATACTTTGGCCACACTCGACTCATAGCGGTCGGTAATCCCTAATTTGGCATGACTGGCAGCCCGATAGATCAGGTACCTGGCCGCATCCAATTCGATGGCCATATCAGCTAACTTAAACTGGATGGCTTGAAAGTCCGTAATCCGCTTGCCAAATTGCCGGCGCTCATTTGCATAATCTTTTGCAAAATCAAAGGCTCCCTGAGCTATGCCCAATGCTACAGCCGAGGCCCCTACCCTTTGGCCATTGTAGGCCGACATCAAATGTCCAAATGCCGAGCCTGGCGGCACCACCAAATTCTTTTTCGGCACTCGCATTTCCTTAAACTCCAATATGCCTTCCTGCACGCCGCGTACGCCCAAAGAAGGGATCCTGCCTCCATAATGGAAACCTGCCATCTCCTGATGTACCAGGATGGCACCAATTCCCTTCGGCCCCGGCAACTCATTAAAGCGAGCATAAACCAAGGTATATTCTCGTTCTCCGGCTCCTGTGATCCAGTGCTTTTTGCCGTTCAAGACAAAGTCATCTCCCTCTTCTCTGGCAGAGGTAGTCAGTTCAGTTAGGGCAGAACCGGCCTCCGGTTCGGTCATGCCAATACTCATCAAGGATTTTCCGGAGCACACTTCCGGAAGCACTCGCCGCTTTTGTTCTTCTGTTCCAAAGTTAAGGATGGTCATAACGGCTCCAAAGTTATGGTCGACGATTAAGCGCCCGCTGATGCCGCAATGCCTGGCAACCTCTTCTATGATCAGAACGGCATCCAGGGCAGAACGGCCCTTGCCGCCATATTCTTCCGGAATGGTCATGCCGAACAAGCCGGCATCGGCATATTTCTGGATTTGCCGGCGTGGAATGTGCTCGTCGCGGTCCCATTGCGCAGCGAAAGGAGCGATTTCTCTGAGGGCGAATGGCCGGGTTTTTTCGAGGGCGGATTGTTGGGAGGGGGATGGGTGGAAGTGCATGATTGATTATAATTAAAAGTGAGTTTAAGATTACAAAGCTATAGGGCTAATAAAGATTCCTACATTTTACTTCTAAGGAGTAGGTCTGAACCACTGATTTTTACTGATTCAGCAGATTTCACGGTGATGATTCGGCCTAAGACCGAATCAATATTATAATTTATTTTTGGAAGAAAACAGCACCTATTTTATTGTTTTTATGAGTCTTTTGAACTCCAAACTTTTTCCTCCAAAATTAAAAAGTAAAGCCAGCTCTAACTTATATGCTTCCAGGTAATTAATAGTCTGAGCTATATGAACATCCTCTAATGTTTTAACAGCTTTCAGTTCTACCATTACTTTCTCTTCAACTAAAAAGTCCACTCGCCGAGTACCAATTGGATCTATAATATCTTTATAGAAAATATTCATCTCCAATTCTCTGATATAGTTTAAACCTCTTTTTTCAAGCTCTATACTAAGGGCCCTTTGGTAAATTAACTCTTGAAATCCATTTCCTAGAAAATTATGTACATCAAAAGCCGATCCGATTATTTTAGAAGTAATATCCTGATGCAAGAATGTTGGCATATGTGAGTTTTTTAACTAACCAAAAAATCATAACAATCAATTTACGTCTAAAGGGAAAGAAATCCAAAAACCCCTCGAAATGCTGTAGTATAGGAAGTAAAAAGTTTTAACTCTTGCAATAAGTCTATAGTGGACTGAATATTTTAATACCATACTAGAGGATTAAAAGGGGAAAGACCGAAGGGCTTTTTCCCTCTTCATCTGTGCAATCCGCAGAATCCATTTACATCTGTGGTTCCACAACTATCATAAGGGCACAAAAAGATCAGTGTATTTATCTTAACAGTGCGAAATATCAACCCCTACCCACCTCTTTTATCATTCCCCTTTTCCCCTGCTTACCATAGATTACAGTTGAATGCGAGGCTTTTATTAGGAAAAGCCCCGAATGAACGAACAAAAGCTACTTGCATATGGCTGAAGGGAGCATCTGGAAAAACATTAACATCTTTTTGGAGGAAACAGGAACTATTTCCAGGTTCACCGGCCGCTTTTTTAAAGAAGTCTGGCGTCCTCCCTATGAATTTCGTGAATTCATACGTCAGTGCTATCAGGTCGGGTACGAATCACTGATCCTTGTTGGCGTTACCGGTTTTATTATGGGGGTAGTACTGACCTTACAAACACGCCCCACCATGTCAGACTTCGGTGCGGAGGGGATGATGCCTTCCATGGTAGGTATCGCCATCATCCGTGAGATCGGCCCGGTTATTACGGCCTTGATCTGTGCCGGTAAGATCGGCTCGGGTATCGGTGCGGAATTGGGTTCCATGAAAGTAACCGAACAAATTGCAGCCATGGAGGTATCCGGAACGAACCCATTTAAGTACCTCGTTGTCACCCGCGTGATGGCCACTACCCTAATGATCCCCTTGCTGGTTATTTTTGCTGATACAGTTGGCCTGATAGGGTCCTACCTGGTAGAAAATGCGAAAGGAGATGTATCCTTTCGATTATACTTTACCAAGGTTTTCGACTTCCTCCAGTTTGGGGATGTGTGGCCGGCTACGATCAAAACTTTCTTCTTTGGTTTTGCCATCGGTATTATCGGCTGTTATAAAGGTTATACCTCGAAGAAAGGTACCGCAGGCGTGGGTCGGGCAGCCAATTCGGCCGTGGTGATTACTTCCATGGTGTTGTTTGTACTCGATTTCATTGCTGTGCTGATAGCGGATATTTTTTACGAATTATAGAAAAACATGGATACTGCCAACACACATATAAACGAAACAACAGAATCAGATACCGGACGTAAGCCCCTGATCCTGATCGAGGATGTACATAAGTCGTTCGGTTCCAATCATGTGATCCGCGGCTTTAAGTTGAAGTTGTTTGAAAATGAGAATCTCGTCATTGTGGGAAAATCAGGATCGGGGAAGTCCGTATTGCTGAAGTGCATCGTACGACTGGAAGAAATGGATTCCGGCACCCTACAGGTTTTGGGAAAAGACATTGACCAATTGGATCAGTACGAACTCGACCAGCTCCGAACCGAGATTGGGTTTCTTTTTCAGGGCAGCGCCTTGTATGACTCCATGACGGTCCGCGAGAATCTGCAGTTTCCGCTGCGTCGGCATCGTGCTCGCATGATCAAGGAGGATGAAGAAAAGCTCATTCTCGAAGCCCTAACGAATGTGGGCCTGGCCCACGCCATCGACCTGATGCCTGCCGAATTGTCGGGCGGGATGAAGCGAAGAGTCGCACTGGCCCGGACCCTGATCCTTCGCCCCAAGATCATTCTGTACGATGAGCCTACCAGCGGCCTCGACCCCATCACAGCCAAGGAGATCATTGAATTGATCCTTCATGTGCAAAAAGAATACAATGCCGCCGCCATGATCATCACCCACGATATGGATTGCGCCCGCGTGATCTCTAACCGGATGATCATCCTGGTGGATGGTATCAACTACGCAGAAGGGACTTATGAAGAACTGTCAACTATGGAGGATCCAAAGGTGCAGGCGTTCTTTAAATAGTTGTCCGTAAGACCTTGCAAACTATTGAAGAGCTTTCTGAGGCAAGCTGATTTCGCAAATGTGGCAATTATTTAAATCTGCAAAATTGGCGAAATCTGTGTACCAAAAAATCGATCTCCAATAAAAATCGGGTCTGCAAACCTGCAATATCTACCCTAAACCCTAAACTCAGAACCCGGAACTCGTTAAAACAAAAGCTATGGCAAAGGAAAGAGCAAAAAACATCAGATTAGGCGTATTTGTTTTGGTCAGTGTAACCCTATTTATCGTAGCTGTGTACATACTGGGTAATCAGAAAAATATGTTTCGTCCAACCTTTCAGATCCACGCCGTTTTTGAAAACACTCGTGGTTTGAAACCCGGCAACAATGTCCGGTATGCAGGTATTGAAGCCGGAACTGTGGAAGCCGTCACCATTCTTAGCGATACAGCCATCCAGGTGACGATGGTGTTGGAAAAAGCCTTGCAGCCGTATATTAAAAAGAATGCCATAGCCGATATCGGCACGGACGGTTTGGTTGGTAATGCGTTGGTCAACATCAAGCCCAACAAAAGCAAAACTCCGGTAGCGGCAGTGGAACATGATGACATCATTCAAACGCAGGAAAACATATCTACCGATGAAATGCTGAATACACTGGGAGCTACCAACGAAAACATTGCCGATTTCTCCGTTCAATTACTGGAAATTTCCCAAAAACTGAATGAAGGCCAGGGAGCCATGGCTATGCTGCTCCGGGACGATCAACTGGCCAATGACCTCCGGCAATCCATCCGCAATCTGCGTACCACCTCCTATGCCCTGGCCAAAACCGGCCAACAGATGGAAAATACACTCGAGGAATTAGCCGAAGGAGACGGTTTGTTGAATTCCTTACTCTACGATACCACCATCATGGCTGACCTACAGCAATTCACCGGGCAACTGAACGGTCTGCTCGAGAACAAGATCGAGCCCCTGCTGGCCGAGCTTAATGAATCCGGTGCAGACATCAGCCAGTCCAGCGAGTCCCTCCAGAATATCCTCCAGGAACTAGATGATGGCAAAGGCGTGGCGGGTGTCCTACTCAACGATACACTGATGGAGGATCAGATGCGCGAAATGCTCATCAACCTCAATCAAAGCTCCGAGCGCTTGAATGAGAATATGCTGGCTTTGAGGGAGCACTTTTTATTTAGGAAGTATTTCAGGAAGATGGAGAAGCGATGAACGCCGAATCTTGCTAAGACCTCAAAGGTTTCGAAACCTTTGAGGTCTTAGCTTAGCAAGCTAAGCTTACAATTTTTTTCAAAAAAAAGTTCCCCACCTCCCCGATTTCTCCAAAAAAAATCTCCCCTTGCCCCCAAACCAACAACCAGACAACCGAAAATTAATTTTGCCCTTTACTTATTTCCTTTTCCCAAAAAAACTCCGACCTTTGCCCCTTTCCAAACAAACCTTTCCAGCATGATCCATTTTTTCGGTAATGATGCTCATATTTTCGCCGTACAAACAACACAGCAACTCTCTGACGAGGACCTCCAAAAATTAGACTGGCTATTCGGCTACCAGGGCCATTTCCGCGGCCTACAGATCCCGGGGCCTTTTGTCGGCCCGCGGGCCGTGATGATCACGCCCTGGAGTACCAATGCCGTGGAAATTACCCAAAATATGGGGATCCGGGGCATCCTGCGTATTGAAGAGTTTTATAAAGTGGAGGAAGGATATAAAGACTACGATCCCATGCTGTCTCAAAAGTACGCACAGCTGGATCAGGATATATTCACCATCAATATCCAACCGGAACCCATTAAAGAAATTGAGGACATCGCCGCCTACAACGAACAGGAAGGCCTGGCACTGAATCAGGAAGAAATCGATTACCTGCAGCAAGTATCCGAAAGATTGGGGCGTAAACTGACCGATTCCGAAGTCTTCGGTTTCTCTCAGGTTAATAGTGAGCATTGCCGACATAAGATATTCAACGGAGCCTTTGTCATCGACGGAGTGGAACAACCTAGTTCTCTTTTCCAACTCATCAAAAAAACATCCAAAGAGAATCCCAACGATATTGTATCTGCTTATAAAGATAATGTAGCCTTCCTTAAAGGCCCAAAAGTGATGCAGTTCGCTCCCAAAAGTCCGGACCAACCGGATTTTTACACCAAAGTACCTTTCAAATCAGTTATTTCACTCAAAGCCGAAACGCATAATTTCCCCACCACTGTAGAGCCTTTCAACGGCGCAGCTACCGGATCGGGCGGAGAGATCCGCGACCGACTGGCGGGTGGGAAGGGTGCCCTGCCCCTGGCAGGCACAGCCGTGTACATGACCGCCTACTCACGTCTTAATGACCAACGCCCCTGGGAAAAGGCCATGCCGGAACGCCCCTGGTTGTATCAAACCCCCATCGACATCCTCATAAAGGCCTCGAACGGAGCCTCGGATTTCGGTAATAAATTTGGACAGCCGCTCATCGCCGGTTCTTTACTCACTTTTGAACATCAGGAACACGACCGAAAACTGGCTTATGATAAGGTGATCATGCTGGCAGGGGGGATCGGTTACGGTAAAGCGGATCAGTCATTGAAAGATAAACCGAAAAAAGGCGACAAGATCGTCGTCATGGGTGGCGATAACTACCGCATCGGTATGGGCGGAGCAGCGGTTTCTTCTGCTGACACCGGTGAATTCAGCACCGGTATTGAATTGAATGCCGTGCAGCGCTCCAACCCGGAAATGCAAAAGCGGGTCGCCAATGCTATCCAGGCCATGGTGGAAAGTAATAAAAATACGATTGTCTCCATTCATGATCATGGCGCAGGCGGCCACCTGAACTGCCTCTCTGAATTGGTTGAAGAAACAGGTGGTAAGATCAATATGGATCAACTCCCGATCGGAGATCCTACCCTTTCTGCTAAAGAAATCATCGGCAACGAATCGCAGGAGCGTATGGGACTCGTCGTTTCGCCGAAGCATCTCGAACAACTCAAGCGCATTGCCGAGCGGGAAAGAGCGCCTTTGTATGAAGTTGGTGAAGTAACAGGTGACCTACATTTCAGTTTTGAATCAGACAAACTGGAAGCGAAGCCTATGGACCTGGAATTGTCCGATATGTTCGGCAGTTCGCCCAAAACCATCATGAATGACGCTCAGCTTAATAGGGAGTATGCCAGCATCGGCTATCATGTCAAAAATATCCAGGACTATGTCAGGCAGGTGTTGAGATTGGAAGCAGTGGCTTGCAAAGACTGGCTGACCAACAAAGTAGACCGCTGCGTAGGCGGCCGGGTAGCCAAGCAACAATGTGCCGGTCCCCTGCAGCTGCCTCTTAACAACTATGGCCTGATGGCTCTCGATTTTGAAGGCAAGGAAGGCATCGCCACTTCTATCGGCCACTCCCCTATCAGCGGATTGATCCATCCTGGGGCAGGGAGCCGAAATTCGGTAGCAGAAGCCTTGACCAACATCATCTGGGCGCCCCTGGAAAAAGGACTGAAGTCTGTTTCTCTTTCTGCTAACTGGATGTGGCCCTGCCGCAATGAAGGAGAAGACGCCCGCTTGTATGAGGCCGTCGAGGCTATTTCTGATTTTGCCATCACCCTGGGGATCAATATTCCAACCGGAAAGGATTCCCTATCGATGAAGCAAAAATACCCCAATGAAGAGGTATTGTCACCTGGCACTGTCATTGTATCCGCTGCTGCTCATTGCAACGATATTACCAAGGCAATGGAGCCAGTGTTGCAAAAAGACGGCGGACCGATCTACTATTTGAACCTTTCAGATAATGGCCTTTGTCTGGGCGGTTCTTCCTTTGCGCAAACACAAAATAAGGTAGGGAGCAATGCTCCCGACATTAAAGACCCTAAGGCATTTGCCAAAGCATTTGATATAGTACAGCAATTGATCAAAGAAGGGAAAATCCATGCGGGGCATGATATTTCTGCCGGAGGTATGATAACGACCCTGCTGGAAATGTGCTTCAGCGATAATGAGCTGGGTGCCGAGATCGACCTGAGCCCTATGAACGAGGCGGATACGGTGAAGTTGCTTTTTGCCGAAAACAGCGGCATCGTTTTCCAGGCTACAGATGAAAGTGTGGAAAGCGCGCTGCAAAAAACAAGCCTTCCATTTTTTAAAATTGGACAGGTAACAGAAGGGCTGGTTTTAAAAGTGAAAAATCTGGATGAAACCCACGATTTCGATATTCCGGTACTCAGAGATGTGTGGTATGAGACTTCCTTTTTACTCGACCAGAAACAGTCGGGCCTGCAAAAAGCGAGTGAACGATATGACAACTATAAAAAGCAGCCGCTCCGTTATGAGTTCCCGGCTGGTTTTTCCGGTAAAAAACCGGCAGCGGTTCGCCCGAAGAAAAGACTCAAAGCAGCGATCCTGCGCGAAAAAGGAAGTAATTCCGAACGTGAAATGGCCAATGCCATGTACCTGGCCGGTTTTGACGTTAAAGACGTGCACATGACCGACCTCATCAGCGGTCGTGAAAACCTGGAAGGCATCCAATTTATCGGAGCCGTCGGAGGCTTTTCCAATTCGGATGTACTGGGCTCCGCCAAAGGATGGGCAGGCGCCTTTTTATACAACGAAAAAGCCAAAACCAGCCTGGAAAATTTCTTTAAAAGGCCGGATACGCTTTCGGTTGGAATATGTAATGGCTGTCAGCTATTCGTCGAACTGGATATGATCAATCCGGAGCATGAGAAAAAATCGAAGCTGCTGCACAATGATACGCACAAACACGAAAGCGCCTTTACCTCCGTCGTCATTCAGGAGAATAATTCCGCCATGCTATCCGATCTGGCAGGGGCTCGCCTGGGTATCTGGATCTCACACGGAGAGGGTAAGTTTTACCTGCCAATGCCGGAAGAGGATTACCATATCGTTGCCAAGTACGGCTATGAAGGCTACCCTTCCAATCCGAACGGCAGTGATTACAATGCAGCTATGATCGCCAGCGCCGATGGTCGTCATCTGGTGACTATGCCGCACTTCGAACGCTCCACCTTCCCCTGGAACTGGGCACATTATCCGAAAAATCGCACAGAGGATGAGGTGTCGCCATGGATTGAGGGCTTTGTGAATGCCCGAAAGTGGCTGGAAGGAAAAAAATAAAAGAAGAGGTATTCAGCTGCCTCTGGCAGCTGAATACCTTCTTTTATTTAATATTCCTCCTACTCTCTTCAATAAATCCTATCACTGCAAAAACTACAAAACACGCCATACTCAACCACTCCACATTCGCCAAGCCTCCCCACCAGATTAAATTATTCGAATTTTCCACACCCAGTGCATTTCCGATCAGGGCTGGGTAACTGTATGGGAAAAAAATAGCCAGATCGGATCGCCCGGTAATGGAAAACATGACCGAAATAATGTACCCGCAAAGCCCAACTCCCATCGGAATGATGAAGTTCTTCCAGCGCACACTCAGCCAGTAATGCAAGCCGACCACTCCTAATACTGAAAGGTAAGAGTGCCCAAGCATCCAGGCAAAATCAGCTATTTGAGGAGCATACTGATGAAATTCATACTCGGGCCGCAGGAACCCCAGGATCCAGCCGACCAGCAAATGAGCGATAAAGAAAATAAGGTAGGTGGTAGCAATAATGCCCAGTATGACCACCAGTTTTGAAAAATAAAACCGGCCCTTTGGTAAAGGCAAGGAATACAGATATTTATCCGATTCTGACTTATGTTCCGGGAGCATGACCGAGCTGGCTACCAGAACAACAAAAGGAATCACCAATAAAATGGAAACAAAGGTTACCCCAAATCCACAATAAAAATCCCAGGGGTTGGTGTCCGGTTTGTTGATTTCCTCTACACTGAAATAGTGCATCAAAAATAACAGGCCGGTAACAAAAAGTCCACCCAACAGAGATACCCAAAAAATCGGCGTGTTCTTTAGTTTTATGGTATCCGCACGTAAACTACGAACAATTGAAAGTGCTGAAATATTCATATCGTTTGATTTGAGGTAAGCTTAATAAAGAGTTTTTCCAAGTCGTTGCGCTGAGGGATGACTTCATATACTTCTACTCCTCCGTCAACCAATTGCCGGATCAAGCCGGGGATCTGTTCACGGTCTTCCAGACTCAATTCGAATAAATGCCTATCCTCAATATGATAGGATAGCTTTCCATTCAGAACCGACTTGACTTTGGAGGTGTCTCCAACCGCCATTTTGATGCTTAGATTACTTGCCTTCAGCTGTTCGAGCTCCCGCACCGTCCCCTGAAAGACCATTTGCCCCTCCTTTATAATCCCCACCCGTGTAGCGATCTTTTCAATTTCGGATAAGATATGACTGGATAAAAAAATGGTTTTACCTCTTGCATGAAGCTCTTTGATAATGTTCCGGATCTCGATGATCCCGGTGGGGTCCAGTCCGTTCACCGGCTCGTCGAGAATGAGGAGCTCAGGGTCGTTCAGCAAGGCAATGGCCAGGCCAAGGCGCTGCTTCATACCTGTCGAGTATTGCTTGACTTTCTTTTGGGCCGCATGCTGGAGGTTCACCATTTCCAGCACCTCATCAATGCGACTCTTGGGCAAGTTCAGGTACTGACAGGCAATTCGAAGATTATCATACCCGTTCAGGTGCTTGTACAGGGATGGCGATTCGATCAGGGCTCCTACCCTCTTCAATACGGACAGGCGGTGAGCCCGTACATCCTGATCAAATAAGCGGACCTGCCCGCCCTGTGGTTTCAGAAGGCCTAAAATGGTACGGATCGTTGTGCTTTTCCCGGCACCGTTGGGCCCCAGGAATCCGTAAATGGACTCCGGAGGGACTTCCAAATTCAATTGTCGGAGTACCTGCTGCTTTTTCGTATAGCCGAATTGCAGATTTTGTAAGGTAATAATGGAAGGAGGTGTTGTCATTGGAGATTTTTTTTAATGTGGTAGTTTGTCTGGATCGCGGATTTCCGCGGATTCAGCGGATGGCACTGAAATGTTTTTTTTGCCGCCGGCAAAAAAAACTTCCGTGTAATCTGCCAAACCTGCGGGAATCCGCGGTTCAAACAACAAACACCACCAATATCCCCCCTATCCTCTTCCCCACCAACTTCCAATGATCAAGGCAAAGCTATCCGTGATCAAACGCTCTTTTCAGTGAAAAACCAGCCTTTTACCTTTCATCACGAAAAGGGCTACCTTCATCAACTAAATTTGGCGGAACAAATGCTTTTTAGATATTTGTAAAAACTATGTTCTAAAGACACGTTTTAAGCCGTATACATGAAAGCGATCAGGCAATTTTTGCTCAACGAAACCATCTGGATGTTTTTGGCTGCCATCATGCTCATCAGCATGTTGTTGCTGGTAGAATCGGTGCCGCAGAGCTGGAGCAGGTACTTGTCTTTTCTGAGCTTTTTTATTCTCCTGTATGCCCCCCTTCTTTTATTCTCTCTATATCGAAAAAAACTAAAAAGTCGCTTCCATCCACGCAGTTTCCGGGTACTTTGGCTTCTTATCTTTGTGGGCTATACTGCCCTGTTGGTCATTATGACACAATTTTCATTTATGCAGCAGGCCATGGCGCTGTTTACGGAGCATGTAGCCATGCGGAATATATCGGACGGCACCATGGCGATCATGGCCTCCATGTCCCTCTCTTTATTTTTTGTAGAGGCCGTCATTCAGTCTCATCATTTATTTTTCCGAAAAAACAAAGCTACCGATTGGTTTAAAAAGATCGGATTAGAAAAAACGATCCTACTTCTAATGCTTGCTTTTTCCTTTCTGATCATATCCATTGATTACACAGAGCGATATGACTTTCCCCGAAATTTTGCGGACTTTATTTCAGCAAGTCTTCCTTACATTAGCCATAGCCTACAGTTTTTCCTGATCCTGCTCATTTATTACGGATTTTACTGGATCAACCACTACATCCTGATCAACCACGTCTTAAAACAAAAAGGGGTACTGTATTACGGTTTCGGCCTAATGGGGACGGTACTTTTGCTATACCCTGTGGCGGCTCAGCTAATCGCGTGGATACCGATGGTTCAGCAGTTGCGCATACATCCGGTGGTACAAAGCAGTGTTTTTGACGGTATTCACGCTTCGATACCTCTGATCGGAATGATCCTAAGCATTCCTTTTATTCTGACTTTCCAGTGGTTTAAACAGCGAAGTGAAATAGCCGCCCTGGATAAAGAAAAATCAGAAACGGAATTATCCTTATTAAAACAACAGATCAATCCTCACTTTTTTTTCAATACATTAAATAATCTGTATGCCTTAAGTATTAAAAAAGATGAATCTACCCCTGAAGTCATCCTCCGCTTATCCGAACTGATGCGATACGTGATTTACAGGGGAAAAGAACAAGAAGTCAAACTATCCGAGGAGATCAAATACCTGCAAGATTATATCCATCTACAGCAAATCCGATTGCACAAACAACTCGATTTTCAGTTTGAACAAGAAGTAGAGGATGAACGGTTACTGGTGCCGCCCTTGCTTTTTATCATCCTGGTAGAAAATGCTTTCAAGCACGGCATCGAACCTGCTGAAAATGAATCATTTCTGCACCTGTATCTCAAAAGCCAGGGAAAGCAAATGGTGTTCTGTTGCCTAAATTCTTATGAAGGTCCCTCTTCGGATTCGCCGGGCATTGGGCTCGACAACCTCAGAAAAAGATTGAACTTATTGTATCCCAAGCGTCATCAACTCCATTTGGAACAAAACGATTTCACCTTTAAAGCCACCCTGGAAATTCAACTGCTATGACCTTAAAAGCCTTGATAATAGACGACGAGCCGCTGGCCCATGATGTTATTTTGGAATACGCCAAATCGGTTCCTTTTATTGAGATCATCGGTCAGTGTTATCTGGCCACGGAGGCTATTTCGGTTTTACACCGGCAAGAAGTCGATTTGCTCTTCCTGGATATTCAAATGCCGAAAATAAAGGGCCTCGATTTTCTCAGAACTCTGAAAAAACCACCCATCGTTATCATTACTTCTGCTTATGAGGAATATGCCCTGGAAAGTTTTGAGCTGGATGTATGCGACTACCTCCACAAACCCTACCGCTTCGATCGCTTTCTCAAAGCTTCCAATAAAGCTCTTGAATGGTATCAGTTGAAAAATCAGCCTCCTGCTCCTACACAGTCCGTCCAGCAGTCCCCCGTTCCTGTATCCGAACACATTTTTATTAAGTCGGATAAAAAGCATGTAAAAGTAAGCCTGAAAGAGGTCTACTATTTAGAGAGTTATGGAAATTATGTAAAAATCTGGTTAGAGGATACTTTTGTACTGACTCCTGCGACCTTAAGCAGCTTCGAAGAAAGTCTACCAATAGATTCCTTCCTGCGCATCCACAAGTCTTTTATCATCAACAAGGAGTATATTGATTATCTGGAAGGGAATATGCTTTTCCTGAAAAACGGCCAGGAGCTGAGTGTGGGAAAAAGTTATCGGCAAGGAGTGAAGAAATTTTTCCGGTAACCCAAATATCTAAATTTTCCTTACCTTTCGCCTTTCTCTAAGCAAGCATTCATTTTCCTTATGCCAAAACATTCTTCCCTCTCCCAAAGAGGCCAAACCGCCCAAAACACCGTACTACGAATTGATTTCGAGGTATTCTTTGAAGCTATGCACAATTGGTACCATCCGGAAGACAACCCTGGAGGCGCCATTACACTAAACATCGCAGAAAATCGCCTTAGCTGGCATCTGCTTCGTGATAAGATGCAGCAAATCAGCCGCGAACACGATATTCCAGATTGGGTAGCCAGCTACACTTCCGCCATGGGTGCACCGGAATTCCGAGAAGCCCTGGCGGGCTTTATGGGTCGCTTCCTGACCGGCTGCCCCATTGATCCGGAACAGCTCGGCTTGTCGGCCGGAGCCACCGCTACCATCGAGGTGAGTTCCTGGATACTCGGTGATCCTGGTGATGTGGCCGTTTTCCCCGCTCCCTGCTATCCCGTTTACAAGCAGGACATCGGCAACAAAGGAGGATTGGAACGCTATGACCTGGTGACTCATCATGAGCTATCAGACATTCAGAATGGACCTGTTCTGGATATCCCTCATCTGGAAGAAGCATTACGAGACATTCAGGCACAAGGAAAGCGCTTCCGTATGCTGGTCCTGACCAGCCCGGATAATCCGACCGGCGGAGTTTATTCAAAGGACAAGCTGGAAGCCATTGCCGATTGGTGCATCGAAGGCGAAATACATCTGGTCGTCAATGAGATCTACGGTTTATCGCTGATTAATACGGAACATCCGGAATTGGTAGCAGATTATTCTAAAAATACTCCATACACTTCCTTTGCTCAGCTCATGCAGGAGAAAGAAAGTGAATATCTGCATCTTTGGTATGCGATGTCGAAAGATATGGGTGCTTCCGGATTTAGAGTCGGAGTCGTTTACTCTTTCAATTATCCGTTCCTGGAGGCATTCAACAACCTGAATGCGCCTCATATGGTGTCGAATCATACGCAGTGGCTGTTTCAGCAAGTACTCGGCGACCATGATTTTATGGAAAAATACATTCAGCATAATCAGGCGGCACTGACGGAATCTTATCTGGTAGTCATTCGGTCCTTGAGAAAGCTTCAGATCCCTTATGCACCGGCACGAGGAAGTCTGTTCGTCTGGCTGGACCTTTCTGAGTATTTATCAGAACAAAGTCAGGAGGCCGAAAATAAATTTTGGATGGATGTGTATAAAAAAACGGGCATACTGCTGACGCCGGGAGAAGGATTCGGCCATTCGAAGCGGGGGCAGTTTAGGTTGGTGTATTCTTGTGTAACGAAAGAGGAATTGGAGGTCGCTATGGAAAGGTTAGAAGAATATTTATTATAAAGAAGTGGGCCGACCGGCCCACTTCTTTATAAAATTATTTCTGTCCACTTGACAAACCCTTCGCAGTCCGATCTTCCAATTTAGGACTAGGCGTCATCTTTGGCGGATTGGCTTTCACCATTTTCATCACCTCTTCTACTACCCGTTCCATCTGTGGATCGCGCCCCTGCATCAACATGTTAGGGTCATCCCAGACGGGGATATCAGGCTTTACGCCTTCACCTTCCCAGAACCAGTGCCCGTCATTGTCATACAGTCTTGCTCCCGGCACCGTAATGCCTCCGCCATCGATCAATTGATGGCCGGTAGCAGGTCCAACCAGGATACCCAAGGTCCGTTCACCCACGATCGGCCCGGCTGCCAGTTCCTGGAATGCCCAAGGCAAGCCGTCTCCTCCGGAACCTGCCCAGCCGTTGATCAGCATACCCATCGGGCCGGTGTTGGTTTTGGTTGGTTGCGTATGATCGCGGCCGTGGCGCCAGTGCAGATTGTACACAACAGGTCGTTTCATAAGCTCCAGGAAGCGATCAGCCAGCTGGCCACCTCCGTTAAAGCGCTCATCGATGATGAAACCTTGCTTATCGAGCTGGCCGTAATACATCCTCACCAGTTCCAACTGCCCCAATCCGCCGGTATTCGACATATAAACGTATCCTAACTGGCCATCAGAGAGCTCTTCTACCTTTTTGCGGTTGTTTTCAATCCATTCCTGGCGACGAAGGTTTCCTTCCTGCCCTGGGGTTAAGCATTGTACAATCACTTGTTGGGCATCCTTTTCCTCGCCTGTCCGGCTGATTTTTAGCATCACGGTCTCGCCCGACAGGCCTTCAAAAGCTGCATACGGGTCTTTGTTCGGATCCAGGCTGGTTCCATTTACAGAAAGAATAAAATCCCCTTCCTGTACGTCCACACCAGGCTGATCAAAAGGCGAACGTACTTCTGTGTCCCATACTGCCGGTCTGGCAATATGTTTAATAAAGTATTTACCATCTTTCATGCCCCAGTTTATGCCCAGAAAGCCTGATGATACGGGTCTTACACTTTCCGCATCTCCGCCAAAGGTGTACGTATGGCCGGCACTGAGCTCGGCATTTAAGTTGGATTGAATATTGCTGACATCCCAGCGGGTACGTGCATCCTTCAACAAAGCACCATACCGATCGCGAAGCTCCTCCCAATCCAGTCCATGCATATTGGGGTCGTAGAAGAAGTCACGATGGCGCCGCCAGGTATCCGTAAAGATCTGATTCCATTCTTCTCGAGGTACCAGGTCCATCACCAGTCCATCGGTCGGAATCGCCTCCTCGATCTTTTGATTCGGAGCAGGCTTGATGATGCCATATCGACCTCTACTGCCAACTAACAGAGATTTGCCATCAGCAGTAGGAACAATACTATTGACGTTTTTTATGACGGGCTTTTCCTCTCTGTTTTCCAAATCATAAACAAGCAGCGTCGACTCCCGATCGGCGGAGCCAGAATTAGGAAAACGAAGATAGACCAGCTTACCGTCAAAGGGCATCAAACCACCAATGTTACCGGCATCCGGGGGCAAGATCGTCAGGCGGGCTTCCAGGTTTTCAGAATCAATCGCTACCTGAACACCGGCAGTATCCTTTTTCTCTTTTTTCCCCTCCTCTTTATAATCATCATTTTTCGGTTGTAAAAGTGAAGGCGTGTCTTTGGTCAGAGAAAGAGCTGCAATTTGCGTGGAATTAGGATAAACCCAGGTACCGTCACCCAAGCTGGAATACACGGGCGACATGTTCCGATTGGTTAAATAAAACAGGTATTTCCCGTCGGTACTAAACACTGGAAACTGATCATTATAAAAGCCGCTGGTAGCTTTTTCTAATTTTTTATCGGCTACATTATATAGCATGACGACAAAGTTGGCATTCTCCTGCCCTTGGGTAAAGGCCAGCCATTTAGAATCGGGCGACCAGGAAATGGGATAATTGAATCGACCGCCATGACCAATATTCCAAACCGTATTACCTGCTATGTCCGTTGCGCCGCTTTCCACATCCACCACGGAGATCGAGTTCGTTTCATCGATAAAGGCAATTTTTTTGCTGTCGGGCGACCAGTTGAGGCTATAGCCAAATCCTTTTCCTCTTTTCGTTAGCTGTCGAGCTGCCTCGCTGCCATCTGCTTTTTGAACATAGACTTCATATTCTCCCGAGCGATCACTCCAAAAAGCGATGTGTTCGCCATCTGGGGACCAGGAAGGATTTTGGTCAAAGGCCCCACTCGATTTGGTCATGTTCAGGGTATAGCCCTCTTTTACCGGCACATTAAAAAGCTCTCCACGTGCCTCGAAGATGATCCGTTTTCCTTCCGGCGAGGCGGCCATATTGTTGATCCTTCTGCTCACATCTACAGTACGCGGCATTTCTACGGACAGATCACTGACCACATTTACCTCCACCGGATTATATTTCTGAGTCCGGGTATCCATCAGGTAAAGGACGCCACCGGCTTCAAAAACCAGGGAATTAGCACCTCCGGACATGTGGGAAATGTCGAAGTCTTTAAACTTAGTGATTTGCTTAGATTGTTTGGATATGGTGTCATACATCCAGATATTCAGGCGCATATCCTTGGCCTGATCGGACAGGAAAAAAACCTTATCCCCGACCCAGGCGGGTTTACCGTCATTAGCCGTGTTATCGGTAATTTTGGCTACTTTTTTGTTATCAAAATCGTACATCAGCACATCCGAAGTCAGTCCTCCACGATAGCGTTTGAATGGGTAGTTTTCGGTAATCTTGGTAATGTAAGCCAATTTTTTTCCGTCAGGTGAAAAACTAGCTAATTCACCATAAGGGATATCCAGTTTTTCCGGAAATCCTCCGTTTTTACTCACCAGATAAAACTGTTGGGAGGACCGTTGTCCCAATTCACGCCGGGAAGCAAAGAGCAGGCGTTCTCCATCAGGATGCCAGTCTACCATGCGGTCAGGTAAGGACACATAGGTAACACGGGTAGGCAATCCACCGGAAGAAGGCATCACATAAACATCTGCATTGCCGTTATAGCTGGCAGTATAGGCAATGTGTTTTCCATCCGGAGAAAAACGAGGCCAGGATTCTTCTCCCGGAGAATGCGTCACCTGAACGGCCGTACCACCTGTAATGGGCATAATCCATATATCTCCTCCATAAACGAAGGTAATTTGAGTGTCCGATACGTCCATAAAACGCATCAGTTTGGCGTTGATCTGACCAAAACTAACTTGGGCCAGGAAAGCCATACAGAAAAGTAAGGTGTATTTTTTCATAATAACTATTGAATTGATGATCATTCTTTAAAATAGGCAATTCTTCCTGAACAGTGTATTATCGATAAGATCTTCTGACTAAAGGATGATTTTTTTAGACTAGTCTATTCGATTGGGTAATTCCTATACTTTTCCGGGGCTTTTCTTATTTTAACAGGAGGGTTCCAGGGTTCCGCAGTTACACGGTTCCACTGATAAACTCTTATACTGATACACCATTATTAAACTTTCGATTAGTATGAAAAAAACGATCACCAATTTTTGGGTCATTGCGATGGCCTTTTTCTCTATTTTATTATTAGACCATCCAGCATCCTTTGCACAAGGAGACGGCCATATGGCTTTTGACAGCAGTATGTTCAGTGGTCTGAAATACCGCATGGTTGGGCCGTATCGAGGCGGGCGTTCCACAGCAACAGCGGGTTTCATCGATGAGCCTTACACCTTTTTACAAGGCACTACCGGAGGTGGTATTTGGAGAACGACAGATGCCGGAACGAGCTGGCACAATATTTCCGACGGTTTTTTCGGGGGCTCCATCGGAGCAGTTGCTATTGCAGAAGCCGATCCTAATATCATTTATGTAGGTACCGGCTCGGCCGACCCTAGGGGTAATACCTCAGCCGGGCGGGGAGTGTACAAATCCGAAGACAAAGGAAAAACCTGGTCATTTGTCGGGCTACCGGAAGCCGGCCAGATCGGCAAGATTCGGGTACACCCCAAGGACCCCAATCTGGTATATGTGGCCGCCCTCGGGCATATTTTCGGGCCTAACAAGGAAAGAGGCGTTTATCGCTCAAAAGACGGAGGCAAAAACTGGGAGCCCGTCCTGCAACTTTCCGATACTACCGGTGCTGTCACCCTGGCCATGAACCCTCAAAACCCTAAAGAGATCTATGCCGGCATGTGGCGGGCTGAGCGCAAGCCCTGGAGTATGATCAGCGGCGGAATGGACGGAGGCGTCTATAAAACTAAAGATGGAGGAGATACCTGGACTAAACTGGGAGGTGGTCTGCCTACCGGAATGGTTGGGAAAGTCGGCATCACTGTTTCTCCAGCTAATCCTGATAGAGTCTGGGCCCTCATTGAAGCGGAGCCGGCCGGCGGAGTTTATCGCTCTGATGATGCCGGTAAAACATGGAAACGGATCAACAAAGAAAACAAACTGCGCCAAAGAGCCTGGTATTATACGCACATGGTAGCTGACCCTAAAGATCCAAACACCGTCTATGCACTTAATACCGGCCTATACCGCTCCATAGACGGTGGAAAAACCTACGAAGGCATTTCAGTTCCTCACGGTGATGTACACGATCTGTGGATCAATCCGAATAATCCCGATATTATGATCGTGGCGGATGACGGAGGCGCACAGGTTACCCTAAACGGCGGTAAAAGCTGGTCGAGTTATCTCAACCAACCAACTGCAGAGCTATATGGAGTGGTGGTAGACAATGGTTTTCCTTATCGCCTTTACGGCGCTCAACAAGACAATACAACCATTAGTATTCCCAGCTGGACCTCTAGCAATACGCTTCATCCTAAACAGCATTGGTATTCTGTGGGGGGTTGCGAAACCGGTCCGGTGGCTCTGCATCCAGACTATCCGGACATTATTTACGCCGGTTGTTATGGTGGAGTAATGGATAAACTGGATAAAGCAACTGATCAGGTTCAGAACGTCATGTCCTACCCTCAATTACAATTAGGAGAAGCAGCCAAAAACCTGAAGTACCGTTTTCAGTGGGTGTCGCCCATGGCCGTGTCACCTCATGACCGCAATGAAATCTACCACGGCTCGCAGTATGTGCATCGTTCAAAAGATGGAGGAAAAACTTTTGAGGTAATTAGCCCGGACCTTAGTACAAATACGCCGGAGCACCTGGATTATTCAGGTGGTCCCATCAATCATGACATCACCGGCGTAGAAATCTATAATGTCGTATTTGAAATTGTACCCGATCCAAATAATAAAGGAACGATCTGGGCCGGTACGGACGACGGGCGAGTGCATATTACGCGCAATGACGGCCAGTCCTGGCAGGAGATCACTCCTAAAGGCATGCCTAAGTATGGAACTGTGAACAAGATTGACTTATCAATACATCAGGCAGGCAGAGCTTTCATGGCCGTACAGAAATACCGTTTTGATGACTTCAAGCCGTACATCTTCATGACCAATAATTATGGGAAAAGCTGGACCTTACTGACGGATGGGAAGAACGGCATCCCTGAAGATTATCCGGTTCGGGTAGTCAGAGAGGACCCTGACAGAAAAGGATTATTGTATGCCGGTACAGAGTTTGGCATTTTCGTGTCTTTTGATGAAGGGAAAAACTGGCAGAGTATGCAACGGAATATGCCCATCACGCCCATTACGGATCTTCGGGTGCATCAGAAAGACCTCGTCATGTCTACGCAAGGTCGATCCTTCTGGATTCTGGATGACATTTCGCCCTTACATGAATTTAGTAAAGAGTTGGCTGCTAAAGAAGCTCATTTGTTTGAGACAAAGGGAGCCTACAAGGTAAATGATAAAGGTTCAGGTGGTTTAAGTGAGTTGGCTCCCGAGGTAAAACCAAGCGGTGCTACGATGTATTACTACCTGAAGGACTCCGCTCAAAGTGAGGTGAAATTGGAGATCATTGACGAGCAAGCCCGAGTCGTTCAAATTTTTTCCAGTGATACGGCTACTGCCAAAAAGCACAAAACGCCTATTCTGAAAGTAGCCGACGGTACTCACCGAATCACCTGGGATCTGACTTATGAAGGTCCAACTTTTGTTGATGGCACCATCATTTGGGGATATACTGGTGGTGTGAAGGCACCTCCCGGCACTTATGAGGCACGTCTGGTATATGGAGATGGATCTGTAACACAAACTATTGAGGTCAAAGAAGATCCTCGTATAGCAGACCAAATCTCGGATGAAGACTACCAGGCTCAGCTAGAGCTCGGCCTCCAACTGCGAGATGCCATCACAGAAGTACATGAATCGATCGCTGAAATTCAGAGCGTCAAGAAACAGGTAAAGTGGCTGACCGAACAGTCTGACGATGAGGAAGTTCAGGAAACCGCTCAACAGATCCTTAAAGAGCTGACCGGCTACGAAGAGCAGCTCATGCAGACCAAGAATGAGAGCAACCAGGACCCGATCCGATTTGCTCCAAGGTTGGACAACCAGATGGTTGAGAACTACAACTATGTGACCGGCCAGGATGGTTACATATCTGGAGGCCGTGAGGGCCGTCCACCCAAGGCCGCTTACGATCGCTGGAATGACCTGGAGGGAGAATGGGTAGAGATCAAGGAGAAGGTCGAAGAGTCGCTGAAGCGCAATGTCGAGACCTTTAACATGTTGATACAGAAGAAGAATTTGATGGGTGTTAAGCTAAAGCAAACAAAGAGTTAAATCGAAAAAGCCTGGGCCTTTGGTCCGGGCTTTTTTGTTTTTTGAAAAAAAATGCCCCTTCCCTCCAAGATGATTATAGAATCCGGCAATTGATTTTTAAAGGGTCTATCTTACCTGAGTCACCTATTTTTCAAGGCATTTATTTTAATATTTAGTGGTATGGCATCGTCATTATCCAAGGTATATTTACATATAGTATTCAGCACTAAAAGAAGGGCACGGGTATTGGAGAAAGCCGTTAGGCCGGCATTATTTGCTTGCATGGCGGGCGTGATCAGGCAGCAAGGGGCGTATGCAGTTATTATTAATGGTGTAGAGGATCATGTTCATCTCCTGGTATCTTTTCCACGGACCATCACCATTGCGGATCTTGTAAAGGAGATTAAGCGCAAGAGTAGTAAATGGATAAAAACGAGGGGACCGCAGTTCCATCATTTTTCCTGGCAGACTGGCTATGGTGTTTTTTCTGTAGGCTATAAGGGGTATGAGAATGTGGCTCGTTACATTGAACGACAGGAGGAGCATCACCGCAGCCGATCTTTCAAGGAAGAGTTGCTGGATCATTTGGAGAAGTATGAGGTGGAGTATGATGAGCGGTATCTTTGGGATTGAATCTTGGGATATGGCTTCTTGGGGGTGGTACCCCTGGTCTTGAGGTAGCACCCTTTAGCTTGAGGTAACACCTCAAGTTGGGCGTGTAGTCCCCTTTCAGGGGAGCGAGGACTGGGGTGGCCGGGTTAGGGCGATTCACATTATATTGCTGGGGCGAGGGTGGTACCCCTGGTCTTGAGGTAGCACCTCAAGTTGGGCGTGTAGTCCCCTTTCAGGGGAGCGAGGACTGGGGTGGCCGGGT
>JAUIKE010000365.1 GCA_030430845.1 Bacteroidia bacterium
GATATAATCAGTTCTCGGTTTTGACAGCTAAGCGGCCACTCGCCACTACTAAAACAAAATAAAAAACTATTAACCATGATTAAGTATATAAAATATGTAAGCTTCGCTTGTCTGACGGTCTTCGGCCTGACGGCCTGCGTGACTGGCAATGACGACAATGCGGTTCTGAACGAACTAGAAGAACAATATGCCAAAACGCCCAGGGTAGAAGAGCTGACCGTAGATGGAGTGGCTCCTTCGCGGGATCAGCAATCACACTGGATCGATTTCCCGGTCAGTCCAGGCCAAACGATCCGGATTACCGGGGAATATCATGCCGGGGTAGGAGCTAATTTTGCGGATTTTGATTTTTCCAGATCTTACCATCATACCTCTTACGATCCGGATGATGCTAAGGCGGTAGAGCCCAATTCGGACAGAGTGATGACAATCAGCGATGGCATGGTTCCGTTTGATTTTTCCTACACTGTACCGACCGTTGACGATGATGGAGACCCTTTTTTACCGGGCGATCACATCAACCTGACCTGGTGGTCTTCCAATGATTTGGGAGGACAGGGTTTTACGGATATTAATTTGATTATTGAATAAAAAAAAAGGAAGGCTGGCAAATAAGGCTAAGCCTTATTCGCCAGCCCACTTTTTTCATTCACTGATCGTTCAACGCCCAAATAAAGGCTTTTTCCTTAGTGGCCCTGAAAATAGTGTGATGCTCTTCTTCGGGTTCATCGGAATAGGTCCAGGTCAATGAAGGGGGCGTATCGTTTTTCAGTCTTTCGGCAAATTGCCGGGTATACTTTGAGATATCCGTTGCGCTGGAGCCCGCGAACCAAAGCCTGGTCTTTCTTTCCGGTAAGTTCTGAAGCAGTGTATCTGCGTTTTCTACCAGGTAGTTGTCATTCCACCAAAGAGAAGGATCCATAGCGATGTAGAAGTCAAAGGCTTCGGGCTTTAGGAAAAAGGTTTCCATGACAAAAAGGCCGGCCAGGGATTCTCCTAACAGACCTTTCTTTGCAGTAGTCTTGTATTTTCTATTGATTTCAGGCATCAATTCATCGGTTATGAAGGCTCGGAAGTTCTTGGCCCCGTCGGTCAGTGGATTGTATTTTGCGTGCTCCTCCACTTCGGAAAAGCCGGTGAGGTCTCTACCTCTTTCTGTATTTTCGATGCCCACCAGCATGAGCGGAGGAATACTGTTATTGTCCACCAGCTTAGCCAGGGTATTGGCAATATGCGGGAAGTCTTCGTTTATTCCGCCGTCCGGCATGTACAGAACGGGCAGAGGAGTATCACCATTTCGGAATTCCGGTGGGGTCCATACGTTGATCACTCTTTCTTCATCCACCTGTTGGGATTGGATCGTGAAGTTATCGTGCTTGGGGATGGGGTCGTTGTAGGGGCCTTTTTTAGTACAGCTTAATGCCAAAGCTGACAGGAACAGTATGTAGATTGTTTTTTTCATTAACTGTATTTTTTAATTAATTCAGGTAAGTATCTATTTAAAAATTTCACCTGCTGTTCAATCCCATCAGGCGTATCGTGATGGTGCGTGCAAACGATGATGAGCTTTTTGTTGGGGATCATCAGAATAAACTGACCGCCATAGCCCATGCCGTAATCAATTTCATCGCCGTTTAATTGAGCTTTATACCAGCACATCCCATGCGTTGAACCCCTCAGTCCCCATGCTGTTTCGGATTTTTGCGCTTCTTCGAATAATTGATCTACCCATTTTTCAGATACCAGGCTTTTTCCATTCCAATTACCACGGTTTTCCAAAAGCTGCCCAATTTTCATTAAGTCTAAGGGGCGCATACTCAAACCAAGACCGCTGCCGTCATAGTAGCCTTTGTTTCTTTTTTTCCAATCTACTTTCTGTATGCCCAAAGGTCGGAAAAGAACTTCATTAGCAAAATCCAAAGTTGTTTTTCCAGTGGCTTTGCTTAGAATGACGGAAAGCAGATGAGTCGCTCCGGAATTGTAGTTGTACTGTACGCCCGGCTCCTGTTCCAAGTCTTTTTCCAAAACGAAGGCAATGGGATCTTCACTACTCAACCATGGACCGTGCTCGAGGTAGCCTTTCCAGCTCAGCCCGGAAGTTTGATTCAGGATATGTCGAATGGTGATGGCACTTTTTTGCTCATCATTTAGGTGACCATATTCCTCCGGAAAATATTGTTTTATAGGTTCATCCACATTTTTTATATACTCCATGTCGATAGCAATGCCGACCAAAATGCTCATGAGTCCTTTGGTTAAAGACTGGACATCGCAAAGGCTGTCTTTCGTTTTTCCATTATAGTATTCTTCCAAAACGAGCTTCCCGTTTTGGGAGATCAGAGTAGAAAAGGTATAGCTTTCATGAGGGAGTAATTCCTGCGAAAGATCAGTGTCTCCGGCTTGTTCTTTATGATCTCCCTGACAGGAAAAGAATACAAAAGACAAGGCTAAAAATACAAGGTGAAGATTGGTTTTGTTGGTCATTTGGCTGTTTATTGAAAAGGAATGTTGGGCAAAAAAAGTGATTTTATTTTTGAAATACTTACTCAAGATAAGAAAGTAGCCTACTCAAAATATTCAATGACCTTCTCTGTCCAGGTCCCCGGCCATAGGCACTGGAGGTAAGGGCTATTACCATTTCTTCGTCTGGGATCACAACCAGGTGGTTGCCGCCGCTCCCGGATGCGAATAAATAGTCCGTGTTTTTTCCTCTAATTTTATTGGAGGATTTATACCACAACATTCCGTAGGAATCAGCGAAAGGGGAGAGGTCGAATTTTTTATGTGCTACCAGCTCTTTAATATAATGGGGGTCTATGAATTGCGTGCCTTTCCAACTTCCCTCATTCAAAACTACCAAGCCCAATTTAGCAAAGTCTAATGTTGATAGATATAAATTACCTGCGGCTCCGGTCTGCTTTGCAGCGTTGGTATACCAATAGACCTGTTCGATTCCCAGAGGGGCAAACAGTTTTTTATGGGCATAATCTCTTAGGCTCATTCCAGATACCTCTTCGATCACTAAGCCAATCAGCACGGCATTGATATCGGCATACACCCATCGCTCTCCTTGTTTGGAAGTGACGGGAACCTGAAGAATATACTCCTTCCAATCATCTTTGGCGATCCATTTTACGACATGCCCGTAGGTCGCAGCGTCATCGGTATCGGCATCCAGACCTGAGGACATATCGAGGAGGTCTTTGAGTCGTACGCGTTTTAATCCCTCATTGATGTAGGGATACTTTTTTTTCGGGAAAAAAGAATAAACGCTTTGTTCGAGATCTTGCACCAAACCTTCTTTTAAGGCAATGCCTAAGAGCATCGCTGTAACACTTTTGCCTGCTGACCTGATATCGTGGATGGAGTTTCTCCAGTAGGTTCGAAAGTACTCTTCGATAACCAATTGATTGTTTTTGATCACAACCAAGCCTTGAAAGTCATTTGGCGGAGTATTGCGAATGAGTCTAAAAAGGTGCGCTATAGAATCCTGATTGAAGCCGGCATCTTCCAGATTGGCCACCGGCAGGTCGGCCAGAGGAGGGCGCAGAGGATCAGCGGATTCCGTTTGTCCGTAGGAATGGATAATCGACAATAGACCTATTAGCAGGGAAAATAGTCTCATTTGGTTTGAATTTTGCGGTTACCTGGACTCCGAAAACTCAAACATACTATTTTTTTTCGTTCTCTTTATTTTTTAGAAATTCTGCGGTCCTCTTTATCTGCTCTTCCACATTCCATTCGACCTGGAATCTTCTGCGCTTTAAAAAATCAGCCATCGGTTCGAGTCCGATTTCAGCTCGCCTTTTGTCGACATTGGCGGGGTCTAAGATAGGCCAAACATTGAAGGATTGGGTTTCGGGATAGAATTTGATCTGGCCGCCATAGATTTGCAGCTCGCCCCGCTCGGTGGCGACTCGATCTTCGGTTCTGGCCAATAGCCAGGGGGCAAGCTTCTGATCCTTTACGGCTTGTCGCATCATAGGTAGATATTTGACTCGAACCTCAT
>JAUIKE010000366.1 GCA_030430845.1 Bacteroidia bacterium
AATTTTCAGGCTAAGGAAGGCCTGACTAAGGTTTTTTTCCATTCCAACGGCGATTGGCTTGAAACACGTATCAGAATGTCATTAAGCAGCTTACCGAAACATGTGAGAAATTTCGTTGACCAGCATTATAATGCAGCAGAAATAACCTTTGCAGGAAAAGTGATCAGGAGGGACGGCGTTTTGTACAGAGTAGAATCAGAGTTCCCAACGGCCGTTGTCGTAAAATTATTGAATGAAGAAGGGACCCTGCTTAAAGAAAATCGAATCGAATTCGGAACGGTAGAACCATTAGTGCCGAATTTGGAACCCTTACCTGCCAAGCAGATGAAGGCAGTTCCGACTAAAGAAGTATACTAATTCAAATAGTATGGGGCGGAACACTTTGGAAAAGCAGTCGGATTCAGTCATGCAGTTCCGCCCTTTTTCCCGTATACCCGTGCACGTTTTCCCATTCTAGGAACCATTGAAGTTACCAGGACGCCTTCAGTATTTGAGCGAAGACGTCCTGGTATTTTTTTATGGCTTCACACTTTTTCTTCCGATCTCCAGTTTATACTTTTTATTCAAGTCTTCTAATTGCGCCATTCCGCGATCATAATCCTCTTTAGCCTTATCCAGTCTTTCTTTTAACACCTCATAAACGGCTACTTGCTGGTTAGTTGGAGGATAGTCAATTCCGCTGCCGTTTACATCGCTTGCTACGGCACTTAAGCGACCGTAAAGCTTCATAGGATTACGGAAAGCATCTTCCCGTGCACCGGTTAATTGGGTGTCGTAAAGGCGACCGGCCAGATCGTCTAACTCCGCCAATAAAGCTTTGGCTTCTTCCTTTGCCTTGGGCTTTAGTCCCTCCATTTGATCCTGTAGCTGATTGCGCACCGATTCTGATTCATTGATCATGGTGACGGTTAGATTGATGGCATTATAAAGTTGTAGGGCAAAATCTGTCTGTTTGCGAATGTCCTCGATGGTACCTTCGGTATCCGGATCTTTAAGGACTTCTACGAATTGGCTTTGCTCCTTATTACCTACCTTCATGCTCACTTTGTAAAGACCGGGCGTGACCCTTGGCCCCGCTTTATTTCCTGCATTTAGATCCAGGTCCCAGGTGTAAAGAATTCGCCAGCCGTCATCATTGAACTCGTCGGCTACCCAAGGCTTACCTTCCGGAGTCGTTCTTAAACGCGGCTGTAAGGGGCGGTCATACCGAAGGTCCCAGTTCATCCGGTGCAGGCCGGCTTGGGTCTTGCCTTTTAACTTTCGTACTACATTGCCGTCCATATCCAGGACCGTAAACTCTACGGCTGCTTCACTGCTATCAGCCAAATAGTAGTCGATATTTGCACCATAAGCAGGGTTGCGGCCAAAGGCCAGATCCTGACCTGCGGTGTGGATGCTTTCTTTGGTGTTAAAACGATAAGTAGAATGTAATCCGAATAGGTGTGCTTCTTTCTCGGCTTTCATCTGGGCGGCTTCCCTGATTGGGCTGATGTTGTCCAGGATATAAAAACCGCGACCGTAAGTGGCAACTACCAAGTCGTCAAAATGCTCCTGGATTTCCAGCCAGTAGACCGGTGCAGGTGGCATATTGTTTTTAAGCGGTACCCAGGTTTTTCCGTAATCCGGAGAAACATATACGCTGTTATCCGTACCGGCAAATAACAAGCCCGGCATTTTGGGGTCTTCCTTGATCACGTGCACAAAACTGTGTACACTTTTGGGAATCCCATCGCTTATCTTTTTCCATGTTTTTCCGTAATCCTCGGTATAATAAATGTAGGGATCAAAATCGCCCATTTGGTGCATATCAACGGCGATGTAGGCTGCTCCCTTTTTATGCGGAGAAGGATCAATACAGGCAATCGTTCCCCACTCGGGCAGATCAGGAATGTTTTTGGTGAGGTTTTCCCAGTTTTTCCCATAGTCCATCGTGATCGAAACCTGGCCGTCATTACTACCTACCCAGATCAGACCAGGTTCGGTCGGAGATTCTTCAATAGCAAATAGCAAAGAGCCGTCGTAAGTCATCAAGTTATCAATGGCAACACCTCCCGAGCTTTGCTGGTGAGACTTCAGGTTCAGCGTCAGATCCGGGCTGATGACTTGCCAGCTCTGCCCTCCGTCATCCGATTTGTGGACGTACTGGCTGCCTACATACACCCGGTGAGGTACATGCGGAGAAAAACTCAGCGGGAAGTTCCAGTGCCAGCGATACTTCATATCGGCCGGTGCCCATCCGTAGCCGGCTTCCGGCCATACGCGTACGTCACGGGCATAGCCCGTGCGAAGGTCAAAACGTTCCAGACCGCCGTCATAACAACCCGACCAAACAATGTTGTTGTCAAAAGGATCCGGCTGGGCAAAACCACTTTCGCAGCCACCCACCGCGCGCCACATTTCGAGCGGGATGCCCCTCGAACGGCTGTTACTCGGTCCGCGATAAGAATATCCATCCTGGCGATTGCCATAAACATTATAGGGGATCTGGTCATCCACTGCGACATGGTACATCTGAGCAATGGGGAGCTTGACATTCTCCGTCGATTTTCCACGGTCTAAGGTGATATGGGCACAACCGTCATGGGCGACCATCATCCGATCCGCATTAGTTGGGTCGATCCACATATCATGCGTGTCACCACCCATGCGAGGTGGTCTTCTTACCAGGGTTTTTCCGCCGTCAACTGACTTGGAAAAGCGCACGCCCAGGAAGTACAGTTCATCCGGCGTATCCGGTGATACGGCAATGCGGGTATAGTATGGTGCTCGTTCGGCCATGGTATGGTTTCTGGATACGAGGGTCCAGTTGTCCCCATTATCGTCTGAGCGATACAAGGCCGGGCTTTCTATTTCGAATAAGGCATAAACGACATTAGGTTGTTCGTAACACAGGGCCACCGCATTTTTACCGACCGGTCGTGCTTCGCCACCGGGCAGCCCATTTTTGGTCATAGGTTCCCAGGTATCTCCACCATCCATGGAACGATAGATTCCACCTCCGGGGCCGCCTGATGTCAAGCCCCAGGTGTTGATGTGAATGGACCACATGCCGGCGTAGAGGATATCCGGGTTTTTAGGATTAATGGCGATATCGGCTGCTCCGGTACCTTCATCTACAAAAAGGACCTTTTCCCAGTTTTTTCCGCCGTCTTTGGTACGATAAACCCCTCGATCCTGCTGAGGGCCGTAGGTATGTCCGAGGGCAGCAGCATATACGATGTTAGGGTTTGTGGGATGTATGACGATCCGCCCGATCCGCCCGGTGGTTTCGAGGCCCATTTTGGTCCAGGTCTTACCCGCATCGGTGGATTTGTAGATCCCGTCGCCCATGGCGTGAGCCGGGCGAATGATGAAGGTCTCACCGGTTCCTGCCCAGACCTGGTCGGGGTCAGAAGGAGCAAGGGCCAGGGCACTGACTGAGGAAGCTGATTGTTCGTCGAATATGGGGGCCCAGCTCAAGCCTGCATTGGTCGTTTTCCAGAGCCCTCCTGAGGCAGCCCCAATATAGTTGATGTTTGGATCTCCTGGGACACCGGCAATGGAGATGGCTCTGTTTCCATCAGGACCTATGAATCGATATTGTAAGTTATCGAACAGGCCCGCTTCAAATTGTTGTGCCTGAGTGAATGGAACAAAAAACAGATGAACCATTACCCATATACTTATGATTTGTTTCACATAGTTTGTTAAAGGCATAGTTGACTTTATTTGTTTTGAAAATGTTTAAGTAAGCAAATTCAGCTGTAAAATATACCCCGGCACCGCCGGGGTATATTTTACAGCTGAATTTGTTCTTTTACTTATCTTTTTTTAAATGTAGTTAATTTTTTATTTCTCACAGGCTCGCATCTGTGAATTCAAGGGCTTTAATGCCCAAAAGCACCATTTTATATATTTTTTTCATCTACGGAAGTGTTGCAATTGTCAATCAAAACTACCTTAAATGAAAAAGCTGTACTCCTTTTTATTC
>JAUIKE010000367.1 GCA_030430845.1 Bacteroidia bacterium
TGGTCCTAAATTTGGGGGGAAGTATAGTCACCAGGTGACTAACGCAAGATTTCCCACACTCCTACAATCCCGGACTCCACCCCACGATTCCTCAAGTAGTTTTTTTTCATTAGTTTAGTACGACTAATAAATTCAAGTCGTGATGTACACGAGATAAATTTCTATACAGCTGATAGATTAGGTTGCGGCGTCCACCACAACCTAATCTATCAGCTGTAATAGAAAAGTTTATTCAATTGTGAGCTATATCCCAACTTGAGTTTATTATTAACCCTTTCACTCACCTGATAAATCCAAAACCATGAAAAACAAACTACTCGTAACGAGTATACTCGGCGCCCTTTTGATATTAGGCACCTTTAACTGGACAGGATGCTCCGCTAAGAAAGCAACTCAGGATTCCTCTCAGCAAGCCGCCTCCAATGAGCAAACTCAGGCCCCCGAACAACGCTCCACCCCTCCATTCATCGCTGCTATCCAGGAGAAAGTAAAAGGTAAAGAGAACCTTCTCGCAGAAGAAGTTTTTGACAACATAGACGTATTAAAAGGAATACCCGCCGGCAGGATACTGCCCATCATGCAAATGGGCTTCTCAAAATCCCTGGGTGTAAGGTGCGGCCACTGCCATCAGATGGATAATATGGCAGCGGACCTGAAACCGGCCAAAGAAGTAGCCAGAGACATGTGGAAAATGACCCAACAGATTAACAAAGACCTCCTGGCCAAAATGGAAAGCTTACAAAGCTATCAGCCTGTGGTCAATTGTACCACCTGCCACCGCGGACAAGTGAAGCCGGCAACCAGCATGGAATAGTATGAAAACACCTCATTGGTCTAATCGCTTTTCTTTTATTATTACAGCAGCTGCTTTTGCTGTAGGTATTGGCAATATATGGCGGTTCCCCTATATCACAGGAGAAGGAGGAGGAGGCGCTTTCCTCCTTGTGTACATCGGGCTGGTGTTTCTGGTAGGTATACCGATTCTATTAACCGAAATGTCCTTGGGCCGAATGTCCGATGCGCGCCCACTTACCAGCTTTCAAAAGCTAGGCGGACGTAAGGGCTGGAACAGCATCGGCTGGCTAGGCGTATTGACGAACCTGCTCATTATGGGGTATTATGTCATGATCCTGGCCTGGATTCTAATTTATGGGGCCGAAAGCTTGTTTGGGAACCTCAAAGAAATAGCCCCCGGCGGATTTGCCGGCCATTTTGACTCCATCGTCACAAATCACTCTCTCGTCCTGATCGTGGTAGCAGGCATCATGCTATTGGCTGCTTTTATCGTAAGCCGAGGATTGCAAAACGGCCTCGAAAAATACTCTAAGTGGATGATGATTGCCTTCATGGGCATCCTCTTCAGCCTGGCGATCTGGGCTTCCACACTGGAAGGTGCGGCTGCCGGTTATGCCTGGTACCTGAAGCCTGACTTCTCTAAAATCAATCTGAAGGTAGTTTTAACCGCATTGGGGCAGCTCTTTTTTTCAGTGGGCGTCGGTATGGCCATTGCTATTGCTTTTGGTAGCTATACCGACCGCAAAGAAAACCTGATCACTAGTACGATTTGGATCGTTTTCCTGGACACTCTTTTTGCCGTGTTGGCTGGTTTTATGATCTTCCCCGCCCTTTTCACCCTGGGCTTAGCCCCTGATTCGGGGCCCAATCTCGTTTTTCTGACCATGGCCTCCGTATTTTCAGAACTCTCGCAAGGCAGCCTGATCGGAGCTGTATTTTTTCTGCTCTTATTCCTCGGAGGTTTTACCTCTCTCATTGGGTCCATCCAGGGGCTGAAGGATAGCTTTGAGGAAAAATACGACCTCTCTTTTTCCGGTGCTTTATGGCTGGTGGTGGGGATCATTTCTTTTATTGCCATTCCCTCTACTTTTTCCTATGTCGAAAAACCCTGGCTGATTTTTGGCCAAACCTTTTACGGTTTTATCGACTTTCTTACGAGCATTGTCATGCTTCCCTTAAGCGGGCTGCTGATCATCCTTTTTGGTGGTTATGTAGTAGGAGCCGATCGATTGAAGGAGCATATTTCTCAGGGAGCCGAAAACTTCCGATACTGGAAATATTGGGGCGTTCTTGTAAAAATAGTGGTGCCGATATCTATGCTGATCATTTTAATTAACTCTTTGATTGGATAGTAAAAACAAATACAAACGTTTTTCATCAATGAAATTATCAACTACTTTCCCCATTTGCCTACTGATGATATGCTTTCTCCTGACAGCCTGTTCAGAAAAACAGTCCTCTTCTGAAAGTCAACAATCTGATCTTACTTCTTCTGCTGACATTCAGGAAGTGGCGGATCGCTTATTTGAGCATTGGAAAGAAACCAATGAAACTGTAAGACAGCAATTAGGCCTGCCGGCTGACCGGCTCCAAAAGATCACTTACGAAGCAGTGGAAGAAGAGGCAAAGTTCGCTGAAGAATTGATGCAGGAACTGAGCTTAATCGATGAGAACTCATTATCCCATGAGGATGTCATCATGAAATCTTTGCTGGAGCATGAGCTTTGGACACGCATCGAGGCCCCCAAACACTACTGGCTCGGTTTTTCCGTAACCCCCTATGCCGGAGGCTGGCAAATCATCGGTCAGGTAGCTAATATTATTCCCAACCTGCCACTCAACACTCCGGAAAACCGAAAAAACTACCTCCAACTGATCGGCGCTTTTTCAGATCGTATGAAGGATGTGTATGAAAAAACCAGTATACAGGAAGAAAAAGGCATTTTACTCCCCAAAGATGCCGTCCCGGGAGCGGTGGCGATGCTCGAAGGCAATAAAAGTAACTTGCCTGGCCTGATCAAGGAGGTGGATGAGCGGCTCATCGATATTTCCAGCCAGGAGAAAGAAACCTTCAAGCAAGAACTTGCCAATAAAACAGAAGAGTTGGTCAACAACTTCCAAGCTATCATACAAATATTAGGCACTGATTATCTTGAAAAGGCACCAAATAGCGTCGGGCTGGCTCAATATCCCGGAGGAAAAGAATATTACGCTTACCTCATCAAAATGTATACCGGCCTCGATCTTTCTCCGGAGGAAATACACCAAAGAGGCAAACAAGGCTTAATAGAAGCCGCCGAAAAACAAAAAGCCTTGCGCGACCAGTTGAACTTTGAAGGTGCCGCTGAAGAATTTAAGTCAGTTCTGCGAGCAAATCCTGATTTTTATGCTCAAACACCCCAAGAAGTTGAGGAAAGGTACATGGCTTACATCGAAAGAATTGAACCGCTTTTGAAGGATTATTTCAGTGTGCTTCCGGAAGCCCCTTATGGCGTACGCCGCCTCAAACCACAGGAAGAACCAGGCATGACCTACGGCTACTACAATCCGCCTACACCGAATGATAACAAAGGGTATTACAATTATAATGGTTCTAAACTGGACCAAAGGAACCTGCTATGGGCACAGCATTTAATCTACCATGAGTTGGTGCCCGGCCATCACTTTCATTTAGCGACTCAACAGGAGAATACCTCCCGCCACCCCATCCGGCAATTCATGTTGTACGGTGCCTTCACTGAAGGATGGGCAGAGTATGCCGCCGGTCTAGCAGAAGAAATGGGATTGTATTCCGACCCGTACGACGAATACGGGCACCTGTTTATGTACTCTTTTTTCGCCAACCGGCTCTACATCGATACAGGGATGAACTATTACGGCTGGTCGCTGGAAAAAGGGAGGGAGGAAATGCTCCAAAATACTTTTGAATCACCTGAACAAGTCAGCACAGAAACCTTGCGGTATTCGACGGACCTGCCGGCCCAGGCCCTGAATTACATGATGGGATATCTTAAAATACGGGATTTGAGAGACAAGGCAGAAAATGCTTTAGGCACGAAGTTTGACCTCAAAGAATTCCACGCTCAGACAGTAGGCCAGGGTGCCATGCCCTTAAATATTTTGGAAAAACATATTGATTGGTACATTAAAGAAGCCTCA
>JAUIKE010000157.1 GCA_030430845.1 Bacteroidia bacterium
AGGGATCAAAAGGCTTTAATTAAACTCTTAGCTTATCATTATTGCTATGACAGGCGAAAGGATCGTTTGAATTTCTTTGAAAATTTATATGATAAAAAATTATCTTGATGCCTATGCGCAAAGCGGCGATAGTTCCTAACCTTGGGCGTCAGCCCAAGGAAAAAAACAAAAAACATGAAAGTCATCATCACCGGAGCCAACGGATTCATTGGGAGCCACGTGGTCAAACAGCTCCTCCAGGCCGGATACGAAGTCCGAGCCCTGGTCCGCCCATCCAGCGATCTGAGGAGCCTGGAAGGTTTGGATATCGAACTGGCCTATGGTGATATCCTCGACCTCGCCAGCCTACAGGCAGCCTTCTCCAGCTGCCAATGGTGCTTTCACGTCGCCGGCATCTTCAGCTATTGGGGGGCAAAAAGCAAAGGTTTGGTAGAGAAAGCCACTCTGGGTATGACCAACGTCATGGAAGCCGCCGCAGCTAATCAGCTCGAACGAATCATTTTAACCTCCTCTTCCGTGACCCTGGGAGGCACTAGAAAAAAGAGGTCCCTGAATGAAACCACCACGGAGGTAAACAGCCACTTTTTGCCGTATGCCGAATCCAAACGACAACAATTGCAACTGGCCTTTCGCCTGGCTGCCGAAAAAGATCTGGATTTAAGAGCGGTCGGCCCCACCCTGACCGTCGGCCCACACGATTACAAGTTAACCGAAAGTAATCGTATGATCGTTAACTACCTCAAAGACCCTTTAAAATCCTCCTGGATCGGAGGCTGTAACATCGTTTCGGTGGAGGACGTTGCTCAGGCTCATCTCCTCGTCGCCGAAAAAGGTAAGCCCGGAGCATTTTACCTGGCCGGCTCTGAGAACCTGGAGTGGGAGCAAGTACACAAAACGATCTCCGAATTATGTGGTACGCCCGGCCCTTATCTGAAAGCTTATCACACCAGCGCCTATCTGGCGGCCTGGACGCAGGAGTTGTGGAGCAGCCTCAGTGGAGATGCCCCCTTGTCCACTCGCGAACAGGCCAAAATGGTAGGGCAATATTACTGGTATGATTCTTCTCGGTTAAAAAAGCTTGGGTATGATCCCATGCCTACCAGACAGGCTCTGGCTCGTGCCATCAGCTGGCTGGTGGGCAGTGAACATGTCCCGGCAGCCGTACGATCGACGATTCATTTGTCTAATGAGGTTTATGCATTAAGACGATAAAATTTTAAAAAAATGATTCTTGAGGGAGAAGTTATGGACTGCTTGTATAAAATTGGCTAGGTTTTTTTTGACACGGATTCACACGGATAATACGAATCCGTCCGTACCTATCCGTGCAGATCCGTGTCAAAAAATAAAATAATCGATTGATATACGGCTCTATAGGGGGGCAATATTATTAAACTAAGGTAATAAGCATGAAATTCAAAACTATCAGCATGATCAAGCAGCCCGTAGAGGTCGTTTGGGAAACCTTCCGGGACCGCTTTGAGGAAATTGGCCAAGAGGTCGACGACCTGGAATATATTGCTTTGAAGGATAAAGCCGAGAACGAGGCCGGCCAATTAGTGAGTGTTTACGAATGGAAGGCTGATCCAAGTCTACCCGCACTGCTTAAATCTTACATCCAGCCCAGCATGCTCACCTGGACGGACACCGCCACCTGGGATGCGGACAACAAGGTTTGCTATTGGGAAATAGAATCGCATTATTTTAAAGACAAAATGCAGTGTATCGGAAGTACCACTTTCAGCTCCGCTATGGGAGGCCGCGGCTGTCGGCTCACCTTCCAGGGAAACATACACTGGGAAGGCGGCTTACCTGCGCTGGTAGGCATCATGGACGGACCCGTTACCCGGGCTATGGAAAGTGTGATCAGCAAGATGGTACCGAAGAGTTTTCATAAGGTGAGTGGGGCGGTGGAAAAAATGTTATCTTAACCTAAGAAAAGTCAAAAGCAGTTCGCTTAATAAAATAGACTTTGAAATCGAGTTCTTCGTAAAAAAAGAGTTCTAAAGATGAGTTTAAGTTTAAGAAACACCATTCAGCATATCCATAAGCATTCCTTTGGTTCGGATAAGCTGCAAACCATCATTCAGAAGTCCTGGGTTTTAGCCAATCGAGGACCTGAAGATGCATTTGAAAAGTGGATATTTGTTAATAAGAATGAAATCGTTGTTTCGATTAATAATCAAGCTAGTCCTGGAGAGTGGCGCCGTCTGGGAAGTACCAATGAGTTTTTTATAGGCGGGCAACCGAACGGCAGGTTATTACAGCTAGTGTTTTTTAATGAGGCAGTCCTTATTTTTAAAGTGCCAGTGGAAAAACTCAAATACATGGTTTTTGTGAATGAATACAGGTATCACCCATCTCAAGGATTAGCGTATCTGAATAAGTTGAGGTATCAGGATAAAAAGGTTCAGGTAATACCTGTCAGTATGAATGAGCAAGAAGTCGGAATGGAAGTTTATGATGCAATCGGAATAAAATACGATGCTAAAGAGCTGGTAGGGAAAAATATATTTGTGAACGCCATTCCAATTAAAGATCAGCACTTGTGGCATGTTAGGAAGGACGTAAGATATGAAGTGAAAGAAGGCAAGATCGTTCGCCTAGACTTTTTAAATATAAAATACACGGATGACGGAACACAATTATCCATTTTATCCTCTCAAAGAAATCAAATAAGTAAAGGGGATCTTGTGTTTATTAAAGAGAAGATATTCAAGCAAGGCCAGCTTAAGTTGGCGGATAAAAGGATTTTAGTGATAAATAATGATCAGGTAGTAAAAATACAAAGCGTTTTTAAACAACGCGCTGATAAATTAAAAAATAAGATTTTCGGTAGTGATAAGTAATCCTCTCCAATCGACTCCCACAAAGATTTTGTAGAAAAAAAACGACATTTTCTGTTGACTTTTTTCAATTTAAATACACTAATAAGTAGAGACATTAATAATCAGTTGAATATTTCTCCGCAGCGCGGGGAAATGTTTAAACTAAAATCATCCAGCCATGAAAGTCAAATTTGCAAGCCGCCTGGAAGCGATCGAATGGATCGCCAATTATGTAGAAGACGAGGGTCAATTTGAAGTATTACGCGAACAGCTGAACTTCAACCATATCTACAATGGGTATTTCTTTCTGCAATTAGAGGATTCCATCGCAGAAGTCGTTATGCTTGATAACAAGAAAAAAGCCTCCTAAGCTATGGATTACTTCAGTTGGTTAATTTTATATAAGACTTCTTCCTCCCTGACAATCTTGAGTGGGTTTCTCAAGGCTTGCCCCATTCCTTGCCAGCTCACTTGCATCACATCGCCTTCTTCCAAAGCAATATTTTCCCCAAAACTAAAGGCATCGGCTCCGAAGAAATGGATGTGAGCCTGTCCCGGCAGCCGATGATTCGCATATTACAATTTTTACTGTACTAACAAACTATGACTACCACTTCTCACCTTCGCAATCCGATCTGTTTTTTCTCCTGTTGCTCTTCTACTTACGGATTCAACCATTCTGAACTGGGCGGTGACCCCATCCGGGAAAATGGACAACAGGAGGTAACCATGATCGCGCTGATTATTGTATTTCAAATGCGGATTATAGGCTGGGTCCATCAAGCTTTTTTCAATTCTGATGGTAGAATCTACTGAAACCAGCTCATCTGTATTGGCCGAAGTGATACTGGTTGCTCCGAATTCTACAGCCACCGTTGCAGTTGAGTCTGCATTGTAGGCCTCTATAGATTCCGGTACCTCAATTGCCCATGATGCGTGGGTGTCTCCCGATACGAAAATAACGTTCGGAATAGCATTCGTTTTGAGGAATTGAATGATATCCTCCTGCTCAGCAGGATATCCATCCCAGGCATCTGTATTAATTTCTCCTCCCCAGCCGAGGGCAGAAACGTCCATTTTTGAAAAGATAACCTGATTGCCTATGATCTTCCACTGGGCCCTTGAATTTTTTAGTCGTTCCTTAAACCAGGCCAATTGCTCCTTACCAAGCATGGATCTTTCGGGGTTTCGAAGGTCTTCCTGGGCGGCATTATCCACTTGCGGAGTTCTTCCTGCCAGGCGTTCATCCAGCATGATCAGATCCACCAGACTTCCATAGTTAAAACTGCGATACAGTTGATTGCCTTCTCTTACCGGAAGCCATTCGTAATAGGCCTGGCGGGCCGCTGATTTTCTGGTGTCATAATCTCCTTCTTTATCGGACTGATGGTTTTGGGCCCCTGTTTCGTAGGCATTGTTGGATATCTCATGGTCATCCCAGATCGTAATAAAAGGATGCATCTGATGGACTCGCTGGAAATCTTCATCCAGCCTGTATTGTGAATAGCGGGTTCGATAGTCCTGCAGGCTTACAATTTCATTGTTGGGTAAATGGTGTCGTCCCAGCGTCGTATCCCCATATCCCCCTACTTCATATTCATAAATGTAATCCCCAAGATGCAATACAGCATCCAGCTTGTTGAGTTCGGCAATTCTACTTAAAGCATTAAAATATCCGGCCTCAAAGTTGGAACAGCTTACTACGGCAAATTGAAGGAATTCTATATAGTCGTTGACGGCGGTTTTGGTGCGGCCCACCGGTGACTTATTACCCAGTGCTTCAAATTGATAATAAATATATCTATCTGGGGGCAGATCGGTAACATCTATTTTTACGGTATAATCCCGATCAGCATTCGTAGAAAATGTTCCTCTTTTAAAGACTCTTTTCATATTTTCATCTAAAGCCATTACCCAGCTTCCCGTTATTTCCTGTTCGGACTCGGGAGTGACCCTCGTCCAGATGATGACGGCATCGGCCTGTGGATCGCCGGAGGCTACACCATGGTAAAATGGGGCCTGGGACTCTTTCCAGTATTGGGAAGTTCCATCATCAAAAGAAGATTGTTGGCATGCAAAAGTGAAGAGCATTAAGCTGAATAAAAGTAAGTTACAATGCTTCATGATAGGATAATTCTTTTCAAGTTGGATAAGAATAAAAATAAATTCTCAATTTTATATTAAATCAATTCAAGTATAAATATGAAACAGGTAATATTTTTTTTATTCACCCTTTATGGTTTAACGGTTTCAGGGCAAAAAACTATTACAGGAAAAGTAGTTGATTTGGATGATTTTACAGAATTAATCGGAGTAGTCATTACTGCAAACTCCATTGATTCGATTGAGGAAGGCGTATATTACAGCGATTATAAAAAGTCTTATGTTTACGGAGCCTATTCAGATATTAATGGAAGTTTTTCTATAAAAGTCCCCGATTCAGTCGAGACGCTGAATTTTCTTTACGATGGTTGGACTACTATTGATTTGATAATCCCTCCATCCAATAATGGACAAGTTCATCTAGGGATCATTCCTCTCGAACCGTATCGCTATAATCGCGATGAAAAGCCAAAACCGCAAATTCGGGTTACTGGAAAAGTGATTGATCTGAACGGTAAGGCTCCTTCGAATGTATCCCTGCTTTTTTTGGGAACTAAGCAAACCGTAATTCCCTGGCCTGACGGAAGTTTTACATGTAAGATTTATGAGGAATCAACAAGGGTCTACATCTATTATAATGATGTATGGACTTGTAGAACATTAGCCATAGAAGAAAAGGATAAACTCTTATTGAAATTAGACGGGAAAGGTACCAGTTATAACATTGAAAGGGATACTTATGGGATTCGGGATAAAATCAAATGTTATTAGGAATAAAATTGAGCCTCCATTAGTTTTTTATATTTGGAACATGAAAGCAGAACAACAAGCAATCATCCGAAACACTATTGATTTTGTAAAAGAAACACTGGCTGATGCCGAGGGTGGCCACGATTGGTGGCACATTCGGAGGGTCTGGAAAGTTGCCCGGCACATTGCCGAACGAGAAGAGGTTGATCCCTTTGTCGTAGAATTAGGCGCCCTTCTGCATGATATTGCAGATGCTAAATTTCACGATGGGGACGAAAGCGTCGGTCCGAAAGTAGCCCGGGCTTTTTTAGAAACACAAGGAGTAGAAGAAGAGATCACCGGCCATGTTGAAAATATCATAAAATATATATCCTTCAAAGGCGGCAACCATTCGGCTGCGTTTCACTCAAAAGAACTGGCTGTGGTGCAGGACGCAGACCGTCTGGATGCCTTGGGGGCCATCGGAATTGCGCGTACTTTTAATTATGGAGGCTTCCGTAACAGAGCTCTTTATGATCCAAATATTCCACCCAAATTAAACATGACCAAAGAGGAATACAAAAAAAATGCAGCTCCCACCATCAATCATTTTTACGAAAAATTACTTTTGTTAAAGGATAGAATGAATACGGACACCGGTCGTAAAATGGCAGAGCGACGGCACCGGTTTATGGAGCAATATTTGGAGGAGTTTTATAGGGAATGGGAAGGGGAGAATTAATAAACAACAGCCCGCCGGTAGAACTGAACATAAGTAATTAATATTTTCACCCCCGGGTGGGGGTGAAAATATTTTTAAATTCACTGTTCGCAGTTACCGGCGGGCTGTATTATTTATTATCCATTGAAGGAAATCATAATGTAGGCTACAATCGCCACAACGGCCAAAGAGGCCACTATATCCCATACATTGTAACTTTCTTTGTTTTCTGCTTTTTGTTCTGGTGTTAAGGTACCAAAAGCTAAGCCCTGTATCTGCTTTTCAGATGGTGGTGGTGTAGCCAAACTAACACCAACGGTTACCAGTACTGAAATAAGGAACATCCAGGCTGCAAAAATAAGGAAGTTGGTATCTCCTATGGTATGCAGGAAGGTTCCAGGCGTTAAGGAGTCTTTATTCAGTTCCAGGATCAATCGCACAGCAGCGATGATCAGCCCGACGATCAAAGTCGTAATAGCTCCTCTTGCATTAATTCGCTTCCAGAAGATACCTAACAGAAAGACAGAGGTGATCGGAGGTGCAATATAAGACTGAACCGATTGTAGGTATTCGTACAAAACACCAGAAATATTTTGCATCACAGGAATCCAAAGAATTCCAAGGATCACTACAAAGCCGGTAGCAATTTGCCCGATATTTACCAAGCGCTTTTCAGGCGTATCCGGACGTAATTTCTTGTAAATATCTACGGTGAATAGGGTAGAACAAGAGTTAAATACCGATGCGAGTGAGCTCATAAGGGCTGCCATTAATCCGGCAGCGACCAAACCTCTAACTCCAGCAGGGAGCACCTTTGACATTAAAGCTGGGAAAGCCTGATCAGGCGTATCCCAATCCAGTTCTCCTTTCATTTTCAGGGCCAGTGAAATTACCCCAGGAATCAAAAAGAGGAATACAGGCGTTAACTTCAGAAATCCACCCCAAATGGTACCTCTTCGGCCTTCCTTTAGGTTTTTGGCTGTCAAAGTACGCTGCACAATATATTGATCCGTACACCAATACCATATACCTACAATGGTACTCGTAACCACTAATGGGAACCAGGGAAAATCAGGATCACTCAGTGGGCGCCACATATCAAAATATTCCGGCGAAACGGTCGTTTTCAACTCTCCCCAGCCACCAACGGCATTTAATCCCATAAAAGTAAGGGTACCGGCTCCCAAAAGAAGCACAACGGTCTGAAGCGTTTCGGTATACACTACAGCTCTCATACCTCCCAGAACGGTATAGACTCCTGTCAGGATTACGGTGGCCAATGCACCGGTCCAAAATTCAATGCCTAGCAGGGTAGAAATAACAATACCTCCTGCATAGATGGTGACGGATACTTTGGTCATCACATAGGCCAAAAGGGAAAAGATGGATAAAAACCATCTGGCAGAGGGGCTGAATCGCTTTTCCAGAAATTCCGGCATGGTGAACACGCCTGCTCGTTGATAAAAAGGTAGGAATAACCAGCCCAACATCAGTACGACCCATGCATGAAGCTCATAAATCAGCAGGGGCATTTTGTCGGAGGCCCCGGTTCCGGCCAGTCCCACAACATGTTCGGAGCCAATGTTCGAGGCGAAAATGGAAGCCCCCACCACAAACCACCCGACATTGCGACCGGCCAGGAAGTAATCTTCCGTGTTTTTGTTTTTTTGTAAAATAACCCAGGCTGCAACTCCCAGCAGTACTAAAAAGTAAGCGGCAATTACAATCCAATCCAGTGTAACCAAGCTACTACTCATGTTTTTTTGTTTTGTCTGTTTACGTTTGTTAAAGTCTCTGCTTACCCGTGGTGGTCAACGGAAGCAACGGTCGATTTAATCTGGTGTTAGGGCCGTAATTTGAACCTTAAGTTGTGTCATGGTTTTGATAACCCAATAATATTCTTTTTAGCAGATATTTTTTAGTAAAAAGCAGTTTTATTTGTAGAAAATACACTTAATGTTTCGATTCACGGTTCTTTACCGGATAAAAGAGAAAGAAAGGAGGAGGCCAGTGAAACCCGTTCGGGGGAGGCAGTTCCACCTTCTCCGCATAAGGTAAGAGAATCTATTTTTACAATAGGGATCGGAGGTACAAAAAAAATGATGGGATTAAAACTTGGGAAAAGCGGACAAAAGCGGACAAAAGCGGACAGGGTGGAGGGATTTTCGATTTTTTTGTCGAAATTTGGCTAGTGACCTGGTGACTCCAAGTCACCAGGTCACTAGCCCCCGGCCCCGCCTGCCATAATGCTGGAGTAGCCTCCATTTTTACTGGAGTAGCCTGAACTCGAAAAATACTGGCTTGGCCCGACCTCACCTTAAACATTCTCCTCGTTTTATAAGTTGTACAGAAAATAAACTTGAGTATGAAGATTTTACTGACTGGTGCGACCGGTTATATCGGAAAACGCCTGTTGCCGGTATTACTGGAGGAGGGGCATCAGGTGATTGCCTGTGTAAGGGACCAGAGTAGCTTGGATCTGGATAATATTAGAAGGGACCGCAAAAAGCAAGTAGAGGTTTTTGAAGTTGACTTTCTGGAGAAGGTAAATATTCAGCGAGCACCAGCTGACATTGATGTGGCCTATTATCTGATTCATTCGATGTCGAGTTCTATCAGCGACTTTCAGGAAATGGAAGCTCAGACGGCTCGCAATTTTGTGGAATACCTGGATCAGACAACAGCCAAGCAGATTATATATTTAACAGGCATCGTGAATGAAGAAAGATTGTCTTTGCATCTGAAATCCAGATTGAGGGTAGAACGGATTTTGGAAGAAAGCAAGGTCCACTTAACTGCTCTTCGTGCCGGGATCATCATCGGTTCTGGTAGTGCTTCTTTCGAGATCATCCGCGATTTGGTAGAAAAGCTTCCCATTATGATCGCCCCGAAGTGGATCAAAACGAAATGTCAGCCCATTGCTATCCGGGACGTGATCTTATTTTTGACCGGCGTACTCTTAAGAGAGGAGACCTTCAACAAGAATTTTGATATAGGAGGCAGAGAGGTCCTCAGTTACCGGGACATGATGCTTCAGTATGCGGAGGTGCGTCAATTGAAACGCTGGATCTTCACTGTGCCGGTTATGACGCCCAGGTTGTCTTCTTACTGGTTATACTTTGTTACTTCTGTAACTTACCCACTGGCGGTAAATTTAGTTAGTAGCATGAAAGTGGATGTTTTGGTGAGGGAGAATGATTTGGGAAGTAAGTTAGGGGTGGCCCCGATGTCTTACAAAGAGGCGGTGGAAAGGGCTTTTTCAAAGATCAGACAAAACCTGGTGATCTCCAGTTGGAAGGACGCGCTGGTCACTACCTCCAGCTCGGGTTCGTTGACGGAGCATGTTCAGGTGCCGGAATACGGTTGTTTTACGGATAAAAAAAAGTGGGTACTGGACCGTCCTTCTTCGGAGGTTTGGGACAACATCCGGGCGATTGGAGGGCAGCGGGGCTGGTATTACGGAAGTTGGTTATGGAAGCTCCGGGGCTATCTGGACAAACTGGTAGGAGGAATTGGCCTGAGGCGCGGCCGCACTCATCCGACGGACATCCACGCCGGGGATGCGCTTGATTTCTGGCGCGTGTTGAGTATTGATCACAGCGGACAGCGTTTGTTACTGTTTGCGGAGATGAAGTTGCCGGGTGAGGCCTGGCTGGAATTCGATATCAGGAAGGAAGGGGAGCGGGAGGTTTTGTATCAGACGGCTACTTTTAGGCCGCATGGTTTGTTTGGCAGGCTGTATTGGTACGGGGTATTGCCCTTTCATTTTTTTGTGTTCAATGGGATGATCCGGAATTTGGCGGAGTTTGGGAGAGGGGGATTGTGAAAAAAAATTATTTAGACCTCAAAGGTCTCGAGACCTTTGAGGTCTAAATAAGCAGAATTCAGCTCCATTGTAGTAGCGTAATTTTCTGTATAATAGAGTTTTATGTATCTGGAACCCTTCTTTTTACCCCGTTTGACTATTACCGGTTTTCCCTCTTTTTCCTGGTTTTTCCAATAAGATTCGAGTAAAAAAACTCCAATTTTTACCGATTGTGAAAAAAAACAAAAAAAATGACCCTAGTTAGAACAATGTTCAAACTTCGGTGTTTAAACACTGAATTCAAACTTAATTTACCCTTTTAATCTAACAATTATGGAAAATACAGCAAGCATTGCAACTAAGTGGGCCATCGATCCAGCCCATAGTGAAGTACAATTCAAAGTAAAACACCTGGTCATCTCTACAGTAACCGGGAAATTCAAGAAATTCGACGGACAAGTAGTCTCCGAAAAGGAAGATTTCGATGGCGCTCAAATCAGCTTTACAATTGATGTGAGTAGTATCGATACTAATAGTCCTGACCGAGATAATCACCTGAAATCAGATGATTTCTTCGCTGCCGAAAAGCACCCTGAGATGACCTTTGAAAACGGTATTCTCTCCAAAAAAGGTAATGGCGATTACGAATTAACAGGAGACCTGACCATCCGTGAGACAACCAAGAAGGTTTCTCTGGACGTGGAATACAATGGAACGGTCAAAGATCCTTGGGGGAATACCAAAGCCGGCTTTGAACTGTCTGGCAAACTCAATCGCAAAGATTTTGGCCTGACTTGGAATACCGTAACGGAGGCCGGAGGTGTATTGGTTGGCGAAGAGGTGAAACTTGATATCAGCATCCAACTCGCTACAGCATAATCAGATTACAATTAAATGTCTTTCGTGACTGGGGATAGAGGCCTACTGCCTTTATCCCCAGTTTTTTTGTGTTTCTGTTGAATGATTATCCTCTACCTTTCATTTGGCATGATTTGCCTTTTATTTGTCATTGAACGCGTCTTTTTCTACTCTCGGGAAATCTAACTTTGAAAAAAAAGTTATTATGAAATCACCGACACTGTTTTTAATTATTTTCCTGGGAGTTCTTTCAACAGGATATTCGCACCCTATAGGGGGAACGGACGACAAAGGATATGCCTTGAGTTATCTTGCCGAAACAGAACTTTATTTGATCTCCATGATAAGGGATGTGGACCAGGTATCCTGGAATTATCGGCCTTCTGAAGGTAAATGGACCATTGGCGAAACCGCGGAGCATATTTTAGCAGCGGAGAAACGATTACTTGGCCAAATAAAAAAGACCCTGGCCGAGCAAAAAACCGATGCTGGTAAAAAATCGGATATACCGAGTTTTGAGGCCCTACTGACTCAATTGCACAATCGCTATACCTACAAAGTAAAAACAATTCCGGATCTGGAACCGGTAGGTAAGTGGATCTCCAAAGAGGAATTTATTAAAGCTTTCCAGGACCATCGACATAAGCTTATTGACTTTTTAGCTACTACTGATAAAACTTTGGATCAATATTTTACTCAATCACCTGTAGGTACCGTTAATCTTTTGCAGTATGTTATGATTGCGGCCGGTCATGGAGCTCGACATACCTTGCAGATTGAAGAAATAAAAGCAGTACTTGGATTAAAAACCACCACCGTTTCTTTTGGAGGAAGGGTGAAGGTGAATGTACCGGAAGATCAAAGAGAAAATATTCGTTCCTTTTTTAAGGAGGTACTTCGGATAAACATCGAGGAGGGTGAGCGCTATGATCGAATGTTATTTGATGGAGGCGGATTTGTAGCCATGGTCTATCAAACTGACGAAAACATGTTGCTGCCGGAAAAACACTATGCAAACGCCATGCAGGTCGGCCTGCTGATTCCTGCTGAACAGTATGAAAGTATTAGATACAGAATGAATGCCTATGGAGTTAAAATGTATCAACCTTCTTACCCAGTAGATGTACAAAAGAATTTTTATTTCCACGCTCCCGGAGGGCAGATTTTTAGAGTAATAAAACAGGAAATCGTTGAGTAAATTTAGTACAGGACAAAAAATAAAAATATTAGGAAATAGAGATCAAGAAAGGACCGCATAATTTTTCCGGTATTCAAGTGGGTTCAGACCTGTGTACTTTTTAAACGTCCTTCTGAAAGTAGACAGCTCATTGTAGCCGACAGAATAGCAGATCTCTTTAATTGACTCTTTGGTATTTTCCAGCTTCAGCTTGGTCCTTTCCATACGTACCCTTTGCAGGTATTCATTAGGAGTATTTCCTGTAGAGGCCTTGAAATGCCGCACCAGCGTCCGTTCGCTGGTGTTGGCCATTTCGGCCAAGGCTTTTAGATTGATTGGGCGATGATAGTTTTCTTCAATGTAAGCTTGGGTTTGCAGGGCTAATTCATTTTTGTGCCTTTTTTGTCCGTTGAATACAAAATATTCGGATTGGGAAGACCTACTCAAATCAACCGCGAACATTTTGGCCGTTTCTATAGCTGTTTTTTTTCCATACAATTTTTCAATGAGATAGATAAGAAGGTTGAGTGAGGTGTAGGCTCCTCCACTTGTAAACACCCCATTCTTTTCGGTGATAATACTGTTTTTCTTTAGCTGAATATCCGGATACATTTCCTTCAACTGGTCTGCAAACATCCAATGGGTGGTTACGGGATGCTTATCTAAAATACCGGCTGCTGCCAGCAGCCCGGCCCCAAAACAAAGACTGGCGATCCGTCTGATATTTTTTCGATGGGCTTTTAGCCAGGAAATGAGTTCCTTGTTTTGTTGCAAAATAACAGCGTAATCCCCCGAAAAGGCGGGTACGATCAAGAGGTCAATTTGTCCGAGTTCTTTCCAATGTACATCGGTCTGAATTCCAAGGCGGTTATTTAGTGGGAAAAAATCTTTGTTGGATGCAAAAAGGAGTTGGTCCTCACTACCACTGCACTGGATCGCAAAGTTGAGTAGTTGAAAGGCATCTACTACCGAGCAGGAGACCAGATCGCCTTCGGGGAGCAGGATGGTGAGGGTTCTTGAATTGTCCATGTTTGCTGTTTTTACTGGCTTTATTTGCAGCTTATAATATAGTGAAAAGGAGCCTTGGGAGGGAGTGGATTGTGAAAAAAAAGGGGTGGTTGCCGCCTTAGACCTCAAAGGTCTCGAGACCTTTGAGGTCTAAGGCGGCAACCACCAAGCTCCATTGGAGTCTGCCAACACCCTGAAAACCAACTAAATAAATTCGTGCAGGAGCGATTTTTGCCCTAAAATCCCCAAACCAAAAAATCGCCTTTTTCCGGCAAAATGGAAGATTTTCGTAGTGAAGAAAAAATTACTTGTGAAAAAAAGAAGAACCAAAACCCAGTTTTATTGCAGCCTAACCACCGAACTCCTGGAGTTCCTCAGAAGTCATTCCAAATATCGGAGGCGTATCGATGTCCAGCATGCCGAGATATAGATAAATCTGCCCCCGATGATGGATCTCATGCTCCACCAGGGCCCGCAGCCATTTCCAGCAACTGATAGGATAAGCGCTCGGACTAAGCAGCTTTGATTGCAGGGCCTCCGGACTCAGTTGCTTGAATATATCGATCGATTCCTCATGGAGCCGGTCCAGGTACTTTAATACATGGTGCATTCCGGAGGCTAATTCTGTGCCGCAACCTTGATAAGAGGCCGGTCGGCCGGCCACTACCTCGGCATACACATATCGCTCAATGGCAGCAATATGCCGGATCAAATCTCCAAATGAAAATTGCCCGTCTCTATACCGCCATTCCAGACGATCCTCCGGAATGCAGGCTATTACTTTTTGGGTCCGCTTCCTGATTTTCCCGTAATAATCCAGGAACGAACTAATTTCTTTGATGACCATATATCATCAAGATACTATCTTTTCACCGAAATCGTACTCAATACTTTTAAATCCGTTGGGTCACTAATGTCGTACTGAACCAGGCCGTCCTTGCCGATCACAATGCCTAGGTCATCAAATGTAATGATGTCATAGGTGGTGAAGCCGGTTTCGTGACTCAGCAGGTTCTGGTCGATGTTCATCAGGTCGCTGATGTCGAAGACTTTCAGGCCCATGTCATCCTCGCACAGGAACAAACTCTTTTTATTCACCGACAAACCGATTGGATGATGCATTGGGTAGGTCTTCAATAGCCGCGGATTCTCCAGGTCGGATACATCCAGCACTTCCAGTTGATTGACGCCGTTCCGACAAGGTGTTCCGTCCCGGAGCGTCACAAAAGCTACATCTTCACTGACGTAAATCGGGTCGCAGGAATTGGCATGCCAGAAAGTGGACAACATCTGTGGGTTCGCCGGCGTACTGGCATCGTAGATGAACATAGCATTGTTGCTGCCGATAAACAACTTGTCGCCATATGGGAAAATAGTTTCGATGCCCCAGCCCAGATGGATGTCATTCGCCAGGTCAGGCCGCTCTGGGATGGATAAGTCAAATACTTTCAAACTATAATCGTCCACGGCATACATAAACTTATCGAGGATGGTGAAGCGCGCCAAAGACCCGCCCGTACCTGAATTCACCTGCGCCCGTGCCGCATCTGCCGCCAGTGGACGAGCAAATAACACATCTTCCTGCCACCTCATCTGGTCGATCAAATCTTTACAATCAATGGGTTCCCGGACTTCTGTTTCTTCATATTTGACCAACAAGCCCCGGCCGGCATCTATGGGGTAAATGTTGGGAAAAACGTTTTCAAGGCGCTGCACAAAGTTGGGGTTTTCCGGATCTGATAGGTCAAAAACGACGAGGTCGATGTAGCTGTCGGCGTACAGATAATTGCCCCGGACGGCTATGTCAACATTACCTGGGATGTCCAAAAAGCCAAGCCCGACAGGATTGCTGGGGGAAGTATTGTCAAAAATGTGAACCCCCTTTTCGGGTTCATTGATGAATAAATATTGCTGGTAAATGTAAATCTTGCCGGTCGTTTCCATTTCCTGCGGAGCGCTCATGCGGATGTCCTGACGCACGGTTTCCAGAGATACATATACCGGGTCAAAGCGAATGTAAACATTGTCGCAGCGTTCATTATTGCAGGAGCTGAGCATAAATAGGCCTATGAATAGGTAAGCTGTGTAATGAAGGATCTTTTTCATAATAAACCAGTTGAGGAGTGAGTAATATTTTTTAGATAGACGGTAAGAAGTCTTTAAAGGGTTGGGTAAAACTTGGGGGCGTCTCATAACTCCTTCGTCGTTATTCGACGCCCCATAAAGTTTTTTTTAGGAGGTGCTTTTTAGAGAAAAACATAGTTTTTCTCTAAAAAGCACCTCCTAAAAGAATATTATTGGCTGTCGAAAAAGGCCATAGGTCTTTTTCGACAGCCTCAAGTTTTACCCAACCCTCTTGTTCCTATTGTTCACTTTTTTTAATTTTCGCAAAAATTTCAATGCCAGCAATCGCCTACTATATATCCTTACCCATCCTCTACGGAATATCCCTATTGCCGTTCCCGCTCTTGTACCTGTTTTCTGATTTCATGTATCTCCTTCTTTATAAGTTAATTGGGTATCGTAAAAAAGTCGTCGGGAGGAACCTCCGCAATGCTTTTCCCGAAAAAAGCGAAAAGGAAATCAAGCAGATACAAGGTCGCTTCTACCGCTACTTTTGTGACCTCGTGCTGGAAACCCTGAAAACATTAACGATCAAAGAAACTACCCTAAAAAAGAGATTAACTTTTGAGGATACCGCTATTTTTAAAAATTATTACCAGCAAGGACGCAGTCTCATCGTCGTGATGGGGCACTGGGGCAACTGGGAACTGGCCGGAGCACGATTTAGTCTGGAGCCCTTTCATCAGCTTTTTGTCATTTATCACCCCCTGGCCAATAAGCATTTTGATCGACTCGTTTATCATATGCGAACCCGCCTGGGCAATAAGCTGTATCCTATGAAAGAAGCTTTCCGCGGAATGGTTCGCGACCGGCAGGAGGTGACGGCTACTGCCTTCATCGCCGATCAAACCCCACCACCGAAAGGAGCATACTGGACGAATTTCCTGAACCAGGAAACGCCTGTATTCACCGGAACGGCTAAGATTGCCAAAAAACTGAATTACCCGATTGTTTATGTGGGTATTGAACGTCCCAGAAGGGGCTATTATCATATTAAAACGGAGATACTGGCAGACCAACCGGCGGATTTTGCCGAAGATGAATTGTCCGAAATGCATACCCGTCGGCTGGAACAGGACATCATAAAACAACCGGAATTTTGGCTTTGGACACATAGACGATGGAAGCATAAAAAAACAAATAAATAGCGTACCTTTGACGACTAAAATAAAAAAGACCTTTTTTGAATGATAAAAGATAAAGATTTAATACTCGCAACGGCCGATTATGCTAAGGAGGACCGCTCGAAAAGCTGGCGCCTCACGATCAGTACATTGATCCTTTTCCTGCTGGCTTATGCAGGAGCTATGGTAAATGTTCACATTGTACCGCAGATCATCTGTTCCATACTGGCCGGTCTGCTGACGGTTCGGGTGTTCATCATTTACCACGATTACCTGCACAAGAGTATTTTACAAAACTCTATGGTGGCGGAGGTTATCTTCACCATTTACGGCTGGTTTGTACTGGCACCGGTGAGCATTTGGAGGAGGTCGCATAACTACCACCACGCGCATAATTCAAAATTGTATACTTCGTCCATCGGTTCTTATCCTTTGGTGACGAAAAAAGAGTTTCAGGCTGCTAATAAGCTGGAGCAAAGACTTTATTTATTTGCCCGCCACCCCTTCACCATTGCCTTTGGTTATGTATTCGTATTTATCTGGGGAATGGCCCTGCGTTCTTTGATCAACAACCCTAAAAAGCACTGGGATTCCGTTTTGGCCCTGGCCTTTCATGTGTTGCTCGGGACGGCTATCTTTATCTTCTTAGGCTGGCAGGCATTGATTTTAGGACTTATCGTACCCTTGATGATTGCCCATGCAATGGGAGCCTATTTGTTTTATGCCCAACACAATTTTCCTTCTGCTACTTTTAAATCAAAAGAAGAATGGGATTATGTGTATGCGGCCCTACATTCTTCCAGTTTTATGAAGATGAGCCCGCTCATGCACTGGTTTACCGGCAACATCGGCTATCACCACATTCACCATGTCAACCCTAGAATTCCTTTTTATAACCTCCCCAAAACTTTTGAGGAAATGGAAATTTTCCAAAACCCGGGTATCACTTCCCTTACACCGAAGGGAATTGTTGATTGTTTCCGCCTAAAAGCCTGGGACCCTGAGAGTGGGAAAATGATCGGGAAAAAAGAGCTCTATCAAAACTAAATCGTTTTGGCTTTCTTGCATCCCTTAATTGCGCATATCCAGTCGGTCGTAGACCTCTCTGAGGAGGAGGGGAAAACTGTGCTGGAGGCATACCGCAAAAAGGAGCTTAGGAAAAAGGAATTTCTGCTTCAGGAAGGGGAGCCTTCCAATCACATGCGTTTTATCGAAAAAGGTTGTCTGCGCAGTTTTTTCCTTGATGAAGACGGCAAAGAACACATCCAGCAATTCGGTATTGAAGATTGGTGGATCAATGATCTGTATGCCTACCTGACCCAATCGCCGGCCCGGCTCTACATCCAGGCCCTGGAGCCCTCTATCGTTTGGCAAGTTCATCGAGAGCGATTAGAAGAACTGTTCATTCAGGTGCCGGCCATGGAGCGTTTTTACCGCCTCAAAATCCAGCGGGCCTATGTGGCCAGTCAGGAGCGGAACATGCAGGCCCTTTACCAAACTGCCGAAGAACGCTACTTTCACTTTCGCGAACACTACCGCTCCATCGAACAGCGCGTCCCGCAATACATGATCGCTTCCTTCCTGGGCATTACCCCCGAGCATTTGAGCGCTATTCGGAAGAAGTAGTTGTCCCCTTTCTTAAGATACCTTAATTTTTTTCTCCGCCCACCTCTGCACTTTTGTAGTGTAACCAAAAAAAAGATCATGAAAAAGCCAATTGCATTCATCAGAGTATTTCTATTTTTTACCATAAGCATAACAGCCCAATCGACCGAACAAGTCGGCATCAGCCCCTGGGGCCCGGAGGACGAGATCGGCACCCTCAACATGATGAGCGAGCAGAGTCGGCTAAGCATCCTCTCCCGGATCGGATCGGGAAAAGTGTTTGACCTCAGCGTCGACTACTTCGTCGGCATGCCCAGTTTTCACAGTCTGGGCGATCCCGGCTACCAGTACTGGCTGACCCACACCCCACACGGAACCGTGGTCGATAACCCCAATGGACTGGGCCGGGCCATGAATGAGAAAGTCAGCTATACCGGCGACGCGATCTCCATGTATACGCATATGGGCACGCACATCGACGCCTTGAATCACTTTGGACTGAATGGAAAAATCTGGAATGGTTTTAGCCCGGAAGAACATCTGGGCGACAAAGGCTGGAAAAAAACCGGCGCCGAAACCATCCCCCCGATCATCGCCAGAGGAGTGATGATCGACGTAGCCGCACTGAAAGGGGAGGAGGTCATGGCCGACAATTACCGCATCAATGCCAATGACCTGAAGCAAGCGCTAAAAAAACAGGGCGTATCCCTACAAAGAGGAGATGTAGTCCTCATCCGTACAGGCCAGGCCCGCCATTATGCCGATGCGGGGACATACCTGCACAACTATCCCGGCATCAATCTGGAAGCGGTCAAGTGGCTGGTAGAAGAGCAGGAGGTGCTGCTGCTGGGAGCAGACAACCTCAGTTTCGAGGCCTTCCCACCCGAGCGGGAAGATAACTGGGTGCCGGTGCACACCTATTTATTGGCGGAAAAAGGAGTGATGTTCCTGGAGCAAATGTTTCTGGAAGAATTATCGAGGGAAAAAGTGTATGAGTTTGCTTTTATTGCAGCGTCTTTGAAGTTAAAGGGGGCGAGTGGTTCGCCCATGCGGCCTATCGCTATTCCATTGGAATAATGAAACAAGAGTGGATTCGGCCATTGGCCAAATCCACTCTTGTTTCATTAAAATTTCCGATCTTAACGAACAACGAACAACGAACAACGAACAACGAACTATGGATCGCAGAAATTTTCTCCTAAAAAACAGCATCGCTCTGGGAAGCCTCCCATTCCTAACCGTTGCACCATTTTCCCTGGATATATTTAACAAGCTTCAATTTCCCTCCCAACGACCGCCTCTTGAAAAACGTACCTACACCAGCGAAGCCGTGGAAGCTTTAATCCAGAAGGTGAAGGCTGCCATCAAAGACGAGGAGTTGGCCTGGATGTTCGAGAACTGCTATCCCAATACCCTGGATACGACGGTGGACTTTGAAATCATCGACGGCAAGCCCGACACCTTCATCATTACCGGCGATATTGACGCCATGTGGCTGAGAGATTCTACCGCCCAGGTGTGGCCCTATATGCCATTGATAAAGGAGGATGAAAAAATAAAGAGGCTTATCCAGGGATTGATCAATCGCCAGGTGAAATGTGTTCTAAAGGACCCTTATGCCAATGCCTTTTATAAAGATTTAAGCAAAAAGTCAGAATGGGAAAGCGATGAGCCGACGCCCATACCCGGTGTACACGAGCGTAAGTGGGAGATTGATTCACTTTGTTATGTGGTTCGTTTAGCCAATGAATACTACCAACTCAGCGGAGATACCACGCCATTTGACAAAGATTGGGACAAAGCCATGAGACGGATCGTACAGACTTTCCGGACAGAGCAGCGGAAAGACGGCCGCAGTCCCTACCGTTTTGCCAGAACGACCAGCCGAATGACCGACGCCCCGGTGTTCAATGGCACTGGACGGCCCCTCAAGCCGGTTGGATTGATTGCTTCTATGTTTCGTCCTTCGGATGATGCAACGGTTTTGCCTTTCCTGATCCCTTCGAACGTTTTTGCGATGCTTTCCCTTCGACAATTATCCGATATATACCGAAATGCCTTAAAGGAAGAAACATTCGCTGAAGAATGCGCCGCATTTGCCGAAGAGTTGGAATCTGCCATTTGGCAATATGGAGTTTCGGAGCATCAAGGCTTCGGAAAGATCTACGCCTATGAGGTGGATGGTTTCGGCAACCAATTATTCATGGATGATGCGAACGTACCTTCTCTTATGTCACTGGCATACCTTGGCGCCCATCAGCCGAATGACCCGCTTTACCAAAGTACCCGCCGGTTTTTACTCAGCGAGTCCAATCCGTATTTTCTCAAGGGGAAAGCAGCTGAAGGGCAGGGCAGTCCACACACTGGTAAAGAGCACATTTGGCCCATGGGCATCATCCTGCGGGCCATCACCTCAATCGACCCAGAGGAGATCACGAATTGCCTGAAAATGCTCAAGACCACGCATGCCGAAACCGGCTTCATGCACGAGGCTTTCCACAAGGACGATCCGAAAAACTATTCCCGTTCCTGGTTTGCCTGGGCCAATACCTTGTTTGGAGAAATGATGATTAAGGTCTTTAATGAAAGGAAGGAGTTGCTTGCGAATAAATATTAGACATGAATTGTTCCAAATTTTGGAATAACTCATGTTTTTTATTCACCTTTTCCTTTTGTCTTGATACAAAAGGAACAAAAAATCAAGGCTGTATGCCAATTTGGACAGTTCTAAACCTTGGTTTTGATTCGCAATCCTAGTCGTTCGCACGAAGATGGAACTTTTGGGAGTCTACTCTCAGCTTTTTCTTAAAGCTTAATTATATGAGCAGTGCTCTTGGGCTCACTTTTGGATTGCTTTATTTTCAGGCTAGCTCGTGCGAAAAAAGCAGGACTTTGAAAGCAAAACTAAGCCATCCACCTGGACGAAAACCTTCGGTAAGAACTGTTACCCAAATTTGCATAAGGCCAAAAATACTAGTTTACTGATACCGCGACCTTATTCAAATTAGCTATTTCGGTTTCTGAAAAGCGTCAAAAAATGAATATTGTTTGAGCGTAGCGAGTTTATTCATTTTAGCTTTTCAGGGATCGAAATAGCGTTAAAATTTGAATACAGTCTTGATTTTTTGTTTCTTTTTCATCAAGGAAAAAGAAAAGGTATAATATTTATAAAGAGGAATCCCATATTTAAGGGATGCCTCCTTTTTTAATCTAAATTATCTAAAAAGCACCGAATAATATCCGTCGTCGACACAATCCCCACGATCTTCTCCCCATCCAGCACCGGAATGGCATGAAAATCATTTTCGGTAAAGATTTGGGCCACCTCAATAATATTAGCACTCACTTGCACACTCACCGGATCCGGCGTCATCAACTGATGCACCAGCATCGGCATAAATTTGGAATCCATCCCGAAGGCGCCGCTTACATCCTCATCGTCCTTATTCTTCAAGTCGATCATACTCAGCATCCCGACCAGCTCACCCCCGGAGCAGACCGGCGCATGGCGCAAACGATAATTACGAAAGGTATTTTCGGCATCCCGCAGCGTATCATTGGCTTCCAGGATGAAGAGGTCTTTAGTCATGATGGTAGAGACGGGCGTTTTGTTAAGCATGGTTTATTTGGTTTTGTTTGGGGTAAATTTAATATTTTTTGGGAATTGTTGGGGAGAGAGGTTCCGTGGTTCCAGGGCAAACGCATCTAAATGCGTAAAATTTTCTGTCGGTATTTATCTTGCATGGCAGCAAGTCTCATTTTACG
>JAUIKE010000001.1 GCA_030430845.1 Bacteroidia bacterium
CCTGCGGCTAATAGGATAGCATCGGAAAGCCGCAGGGCGGCGAAAGCTCACAAAGCTCGGGTGTCAACCCGAGCATTAAAAACGCAGCTTCCTGAAAGCTGCAGCCATACGGCCCGTCTGGGCGCAGCGACACTTTGGTCAAGGTGCGTAAGGTCAGTTACTTATTATCAGAACCACGGATTTTCTCTGGTTTTGAAGATTACACAGAGAAATTTTTGCCCTGTAGGCAAAAATTTTATCGGTGCTTTCAGTCAAATTTGCGGAAATTCGCGGTTCTGACAATTATGAGCAAAAGACATCAAACAGGACAAGATCAATTATTCAGGAAATTCATAACCAGATATAGAAAATGCATGTGACATATAGCTCATAAAAAAATCCCGAACTCCACTTCAGAAGTTCGGGATCGACTAAAAATTTTTCTCAAATAAGGTAAATTGTAATCACCATGGAACAGTTGTTCTTATGGTGTAAGATGGTCTTTGGTTTTGAGGTTATACATGGGACGCTGACATGGGATTAGAAGCGATTAATTCTTAAAAAATAGTCTGAAGTAATCGGACTGATGCCTCCCTGCTTCACAGAGAGGACATCCATCCAATTTCACTTCAAAGCTTAATTATTGCTGAATAACTCGATTTTTACTTTGCGGGCCTTGTTTTTGGCTCTTAAGATCTTCATCTTCACTGCACTCTCAGTTTTGTCCAACTCATTAGCAATATCGCGGATCGACATGCCTAACTCGTACTTCATCCTCAAAATCTCTTCTTCGCTAAAGGAGATCTGATCCATTACCTGCTTGAGTTCAGCTGATTTTTTTTCGTTTATCTCTACCAGCCCTTGTTCGGGCCTGCCTTGACGGCTGATATAGACCTTGCGTTGTTCTTCCTGCTTTTTATTGCGTTTTTTCCTTCTGAGGTAGTCAATACAACTGTTATGCGTAATGGCGTACACCCAGGTAGAAAACTTGGATTTTTTCTCAAACTTCGGCAAGTTTAGATAGATTTTCATAAAAATATCCTGGCTTACATCCTCTGCTGCCGATTCATCTTTCAGCATTTTCAAACACTTTCCATAAATCTTGCCTCCGTATTGATCATAAATCGTTCTAAAATCCAAACTCGCTTTTTTGAAGGCCCCAGCAGCAAGGGTAGATTCGTTCATGGTGGCTGTTGCTATCATTTTGGTTACTTTGGATTATAACTATTTGATTTCATACACTACAAAGGTGGAGAAAATACAGAGGGCCCGCATCCGATATTGTTTCGAATGTGTTTGTTATTGTTGCAGTTGAGGTCTAAAAGAGAAATGGCTGCCGTCCGGCAGCCATTTCTCTTTATTTCTTTATTTCATTTGGACTCACGCCAAACTCTTCCGAAAATGTAGTAGAAAAATACCTCGGATTGCGAAAGCCGACTTCATAGGCGACTTCTGATACGTTCAGATCTGTGGTCTGTAGAAGTTCCTTGGCTTTCTGAAGGCGAATGGAACGAATAAAATGAGAGGTGGACTTGTCGGTAAGGGCCTTTAATTTGCGGTGCAACTGAGAGCGACTCAAAGCCATATCCCGACAGATCTCGGGGATGCCGTAGTTTTCATCGTCAATATTATCCAGAACGGCCTGCCGAAGAGAAACGATGAACTCATCCTCCTGTTGGACGGCAATATCGTTAGTCGGACTCAGGTTTTCCAGCGAACCATATCGCTGCTGGAGCATCCGACGGTTATCCAGTAGCTTTTCAATCCGGATCTCGAGTTCTTCTTCATTAAAAGGCTTGGACAAATAGGCATCCGCTCCTCTTTTAAGACCACTGAGTCTCGATTCGTCATCCGCTTTTGCAGTCAGGAGAATAAAAGGTATATGACTCGTCCTTTGGTCGGTTTTCAGACTTTCACACAACTCAAAACCATCCTTTCCCGGCATCATTACATCGCTGATAATGAGGTCAGGGATGTCTGATATCGCTATTTTTTCTCCCTGTAGTCCATCCTCCGCCACTTTCAAATGATATTTGCCCTTCAAACAAGCCATTAGATACTGTCGCACATCCGGATTGTCTTCAATGATCAGCAAAGTTGGCAATTCCTCTTTTAGGTTTTCCGGGCCATGGTTTTCTTCCACATCGGCTGATTTGGTGATCATTCCCTTTACCTTTTGAGCCACCGCCTCCTTATCTTCTGTTGCTTTCAATTCGGAGGTTTGACGTATGGGCAAAGCGAAGTTAAAAGTAGTTCCCTTGTTCAATTCACTTTCCACCCAGATCTCTCCCTCCATCAATTGCACAAATTCTTTGACAATAGCCAACCCAATTCCGGTGCCTTCTCCCTTTCGGCTATGTGCCGTATCCACCTGGTAGAAACGATCAAAAATACTTGACAGCTGATCTTCAGGAATGCCGATACCCGTATCCTTTACCTGTATCAACAGGTCATTGGACCTCCGGCCTGCCTTTAGCCAGATGGTTCCGCCCCGAGGCGTGAATTTAATGGCATTCGACAATAGGTTGGTCACAATCCGAAGGATCTTAGCCGGGTCGTAATCCATCACCAATTCGGATTGTTCGCTTTCAAAAAGAAGCTTAATGTTCTTTTGATCAGCCAGAGAATGAAAGGATTCCAGAATATAGCTTAAGTACAAGATGATGTTATCCTGAATAAAATGAAGTTCCAACTGGCCGGTTTCCAGTTTGCGAAGGTCCAGTATCTGGTTAACCAGGTTCAGGAGGTTCTCGCTATTGCGTTTGATCATGCTCACGCTCTTATCTAACCAGGCTTCGGGATCTTTTTTCAACTGATCGACCATCCCACTAATGACGGTCAATGGAGTGCGCAACTCGTGTGATATGTTTGTAAAAAAGCGGGATTTCATCCGATCCAGTTCCTTCAGTTTTTCATTCATCACCTCCAACTCCTTCGCAAAATTAGCCTGGCGGACCATTTCCGCTTCTTTCAAGGTTTTTTGAATGGTCGTGGTCAGGTCCTCAAACTCAATGGGCTTCGTCACAAAGTCAAAGGCTCCTAAGTTCATGGCCTCCCGGATATTTTTCATATCCCCATAAGCCGAAACGATGACGGCTTTCATATCGGGTTTGGCCTCTTTCAATCGGGCCAAAAATGTCAGGCCGTCCATTTCGGGCATATTCAAGTCGCTCAAAACCATCTCAATATCATCGTCCTGCTCAAGCATATCAAGGGCCTCTTTGCCGTTACGGGCAAAAGCAAATTCATATTCTTTTTTTCTCACCTGCCGACGAAAAAGTTGGAGGATCAGCCTTTCTACCTGAGGTTCGTCGTCTACAACCAGTATTTTTGAAGCCATAGGCCACGCTTGTGATTATTAGGTATTATGATAAAAATGTGTTTAGCCTTTTGTTGGGTATAATGAAAGAGGGAAGTACTCATTCTTCCAAATATAAAAATAATCGGGCATCCCTCTTATTTTTTGAATAACTTCGCAGCGAAATTACAAACTAAATATTGGCGATTCAAACATGACAACCGAGCAAAAAAACGCCGTGTTGGGCACACTGGCTGAACTGATTAATAACCACCAACAAGATATCATAGCCCAAAACAAAAAAGACCTGGATCTATATACGGGGGAAGACCCGGCTATGTTTGATCGTTTAAAAGTAGATGAAAAGAAAGTTGCCGGCATGGTAGCTGCCATTCAGCACGTTCAATCCCTTAAAGATCCGGTGGGTAAAATCCTGTATACGCATACTCGGCCTGACGGCCTGACCATCGAAAATCAAGTCGTCCCCTTCGGAAAAATTCTGATCATCTACGAATCTCGCCCGGATGTTACCATCGAGGCAGCCGTGACGGCTTTTAAGGCAGGCAATACAATTCTGTTGAAAGGAGGAAAAGAAGCCCGGCATTCTAACCTGTGCCTGGTCGAACTCTGGCATAAAGCACTCGCTCAGCATGGCCTTGGCGATGATAAGATACGGTACCTCGACATGAACCGGACTGCTACACAACAGCTGATCAAAAATAATACCGAAAAAGTAGACTTGATCATTCCCAGAGGAGGTGATAGCCTCATACAGTTTGTGATGGAACACTCTAATGTGCCGGTTGTCGTCAGCGGTAGGGGAAATAATTTTTTGTTGGTCGATCGGGATTGTGATTTTGAAATGGCCACTAACATTATTCTCAATGGGAAACAGCGTTTGAGTGTATGTAATGCCTTAGATAAAGTTTTGTTGCATAAAGAAATTCCGGACTTAAAGGAAAAATTGAACCACCTGATACGTAAGTTACAGTCTATGGAACTGGAAGTTTACGGAGACAGCAAATTGTGTGCACTCAATGAGCAGCTTATAAAAATGCCCGGTCAAAATATGATGTCCGAAGAATTCTTATCGGCGAAGATATTGCTGTGCCAAACGGAGGGAATAGAGCAAGCCATACGAACCATAAACGCCTATTCAGGTGGCCATTCTGCGGTTATTGTAACCAACAATACCGCCAGGGCTCGGCAATTCATGCAGGATGTAGATTGTGCTGCTGTCTACCACAACGCCTCCACCCGCTTTACCGACGGAGGCCAGTTCGGACTGGGTGCTGAAATTGCAATCAGTACGCAAAAACTACATTTCAGAGGCCCGATCGGTATGGAACAATTAGTTACAAACAAATGGTTCGGCTTCGGAAACGGACAAATCAGAAAATGAAAAAGATCATCGTACTCAAAATCGGGACCTCTACCCTTACGGCCGGAACTGACCGGATTTCGAGAGGAAAAATAGAAGACCTCGCCCGACAAATTGAGGTATTAAAAAAGCAATACCATATTATCCTTGTTTCTTCAGGTGCCATTGCCACCGCCCGTCAGTTCATCTCCATCAGCGGATGGAACAAGCTAGTACCCTCCAAGCAGGCCATGTCGGCCATCGGCCAGCCCATCCTGATGCAAATTTATAACGAGGTGTTTCGCGATTTTAATATCAAAACCGCCCAGTGCCTGATGACTTACCGGGATTTTGAAAACCCTAACAGCCGCCGGAATACCATGAACACCATTCAGGAATTACTCAAACACGATTACCTGCCGATTATCAACGAAAATGATACAGTAGCCGTTGAAGAGATTATCCTGGGGGATAATGACAAACTGTCGGCCCTCGTAGCTAGCCTGGTGGATGCCAAAGCATTGTTCCTGGCTTCCGACATCGACGGAGTATTTGACAAAAACCCTCATAAGCACAAGGACGCCAGGCTGATCCCGAGCATCAGTGACTTGGAGCAAGTCTCTCAATACATCGAAGAAAAACCTAACGGCCTGGGTACGGGCGGTATGACTTCCAAAATCCAGGCGGCTCGTATATGTTTTGAAAAAAACATCGATGTATTTATCGTCAATGGAGGAAGAACTAACTTTTTAGTGGATGCGTTAGAAGAGAAGATTCCCTATACACGCTTTTCTTTAGGATAAGGATTGGCCGTTCGGCCAATCCTTATCTTGCTTTACTCAATTCATTTAACAAACCGCTTAAATAGCCTTGGGTAATATGGGCTTTGCCTTCATATTCCTCGTGGGACATAAGCAGTTGGTGCAGTTCCGGCAGATGATAAAAAGGAACCCCTGGATATAAATGATGTTCCAGATGATACCCGACATGATGCGGTGAAATAAAAAAGCGTTCCATCAAATTCGGCTTAACCGTCCGGGTAGAAGTCAGCAAATGATCATAGGCTAGCTCTCCGAAATGCTCCGCTACCGAGCGGATATACTGGAACATAAAAAAGGTCGTCAAATAAGGTACAAACCAGTAAAGCAGGTAATACTTCCAAAGGCCGCCCACCGTAAGAAGTGTAAACAGCAAGAGGGTGAAAATCAAGCGGTTCCGTTTATGAGAAGTATTGGTTGAAGCTCTCCCTTTAGCGGATTGAAACCTTTTCAAAAACCAAATGGCATCTAATACGCCCTGATAAAAAACCAAATAAGAAAATACGGTGAGGATAAACTCCTGCTTGGTTTTGGGAAAACGAAATTCCCGTTTCGTCAGTTTGGCGACCCAGTCTGGGTCCTCTTCGGTATTTAAATGCCGATGATGCCGAAGGTGGTTGTCCCGGTATTTCTCAATAGAGGTAAAAAGTGGATACATCGTAAAAATGTTGGTAATCAGGTCGTTCATCTTCCGGTTCTTCATAAAGCGAAAGTGAGAAGCATCGTGCATCAAAATGGCCAGGGCATGCATACGGGCTCCAATAATGATTACTGCCAAAACATAGGTAAAAGGGTTGAAATACTGATTGCACAGGATAATGGTTGAAAAAATAAATGCCCAATCCATCGCCATCGCCATCGCGTGCCGAACTGCATGGGTCTGAAAAAGAGGCTTTAAGGATTGTGGGTCAACACTAAATTCCAGGTCATTGGCATCATTCCGATTCATGATTTTTTTATTTTAGGTTTTGTAAGTGGATATGATGCAATATCTTTAGATCAATGCAGGGATAGAACAGCCTCCCGGTAAGTGGCCCAAAGGGGGCGGTAAGTGCACAAGATGGCCGGATAAGTGGAAAGGAGGGAAAATAACTCTGCGGAACGGTAAAGAAGTCTAAGCCTTCAGTTGATTGGGTCTGGCCGCCCACTATCCCGTACTCTGAACTCTGAACTAAAATTCACCTATATGCTTAAAAAAATGCTCTTTTTTCTCCTACTGCTCCCATACTCCTTGTTCTCTCAGGAAAGTGCTTTATTCCAGGAAATCAAAGCGCATCAGGAAGGTACGGCCCTCTGGTGGTCCGGCCACAACGGCTGGCTCATCAAATCCGGTGATTTGCTGGTCTCTACCGACCTGCTGCTGGACTATGACAAAAGAGCGCTGCCTCCTTCCATCAGCGCAGAGGAACTGGCCCAGGAACTGGATATTTCCTTTATCACCCACTACCATAAAGACCATTTTAACAGGCCAACTTCTAAAATTTTACTGAAAAAATCAGATTGTATCTTCGTCATGCCGGAAAGTTGTCTGGACGTCGCAAAAGAGCTGGGTATTCCAATGGAAAGGATAAAGGTGGCCAAGCCAGGAGAGCCTTTTGAGATCATGGGCATTCAAGTCGAGCCGCTGCGGGCCTTGCACGGCAATGCTAATTTTGCTATCTACAGTCAGGCAAATCTACAGGACGTAGGCTACCATCTCAACATCAACGGCACCACCTTTTTACAACCCGGCGATACCTACCTGCTCGAAGATCACCTTTTTCTCAAACATGTGGACGTTCTCTTTTTCTCCCCCACCGAACACAATATGTACATCGACCGCTCGGTCATCCTGATCAACACGCTCAACCCTGACTACATTTTCCCACAACACCACAGCACCGTGGTGGTCAATGAATCGACCCGTTTCTGGGCCAAAGGATACCAGGACGAAGTAAAGATTCGATTGTCGAAGCCTTTGCAGGAACGATATTATATTTTAAAGCAAGGAGATAAAGTTAAGATCGAGTGATAAAAACGACTGAGTCGTTTTTATCACTCCGTAATTTTTAAGGCCCCGGCGTAAAAATTGACATCCAGCTCGAAAGAAGCATCTTTTTCTACCTTCATACCTTCCGACCAGCGTGCGGAGGGCTTCAGCCAATGTTCTTTTCCGCCGATCCAGGCTTTTACCGGCATACGGAAGCCTCGGACGCAGTTGGCCCAGCGATAGAAAAGCTGATCATCTTTGAAATAATATTCCACGATGGGAATTCGGATGTCTCTCAGGTACTGATCAAAGAAATAGTCCAGTTCTATTCCCGCCTGCTCAGCGATATAATCTTCAACCTGCTTGGTAGTCACGGTTTGGTGGTAGAAGGTTTCATTGAGCCCTCTGAGGATGTGGCGCCATTTTTCGTCATCATTGATGATTTGGCGAAGGGTATGCAGCAGATTCCCGCCTTTGTAGTACATATCTCCTGAGCCGCTGCGGTTAACACCATAGGTGCCGATAATTGGGCGATCGTTATTGATCCTGCTACGCGTACCGCGCACGTAAGCTGCCCCGGCCTCTTTACCAAAATAATATTCGACATACAGGCATTCGGAGTAATTCGTAAAGCTTTCATGTATCCACATATCCGCTTTGTCCTTGTAGGTAATATTATTGGCAAACCACTCATGCCCTGCCTCATGGATAATGATGAAATCGAATTTTAAACCCCAGCCCGAATCACTCAGATCACTGCCGCGGTAGCCGTTGGCATAGCCATTGCCGTAGGTGACGGCGCTTTGGTGCTCCATACCAAGGTAAGGAACTTCCACTAATTTGAAGCCGTCTTCGTAAAAAGGGTAAGGACCGAACCAGTGTTCAAAGGCTTCCAGCATCATAGTACTTTGCTTAAATTGCTCTTTAGCCTTATCCAGATTTTCCTTCAGCACATAATAATTACACTCCAAAGCACCTTTCTCTCCCTCGTAAGTTTCAGAAAAATGAGCATAATCCGCCACACTCAGGTTGACGCCGTAGTTATTGATCGGGTTGGTCACAAACCAGTGGTAGGTTGTTGTTTTATCCTTGTTTTGATCCACTGATCTTAATTGTCCGTTCGAGACATCCATCAGGCCCTCCGGTACCGTCACACTGATCAGCATGCTGTCGGGCTCGTCGGCCGGATGATCCTTGCAGGGCCACCAGATACTGGCTCCGATGCCCTGATTAGCATTCGCGATGAACGGCTTGCCCTGGCTGTCCTTCACCCATGTAATTCCGCCATCCCATGGAGGACGAACGGCCACTTTAGGCTTGCCCGAAAAATGAACTTCTACCTCGTTTATAGAGCCTTTTGACTGTTTTTTATTTAACCAAACAAACCAGGCATTGCCGTCCTTTTCCACTTTTAAGGATTGTCCGTCCTGCACTACTTTTTCAATAGCCATGGGCGACTGCAGGTCAATTTGCATGACCCCTCCATTATCGAGAACTGTATATTGGATGGTGTTTTTGCCTTCGATGGATTGATTATCTGGGTCTACGCTCACTTCCAGGTGGTAATAGTTAAGATCCCACCAGGCTCGTTCTTTGGTGATCGAGCCACGCAGGGTATCCTGTCGGGAAAAACCAGGCGTTTGGGAAGTTAATGGAAGAGCAAATAACAAGGAAGCCAATGATAATAGTAATGGAAGGGTGAAATGCTTTTTCATGTTTACTTTTTTGTTTAATCCTTATTACCCAAAGAAACAAAAAAGCTATTTAATTCAAGTTGGGATTTGGCTCACAATTGAAAAAAATTTCAATCATAGCATAGTGTTTTAGGTTATTTTTTAGGTTTTCTTTTTTTCTTTATATGGTCTTTGAAAGCACCGGAAATGGTGCTGGGATCGATCCCATCCACCCGATCTTCCAACTCTGGCGGGAGATCTCTTTTTAATTGATCTGGTTCAATTGCGGCTAAGAGCTTAGCTATTTCAGCCCCTTCAACCGAGGTGTCCTCAAGCTCGTCCAGGATCAGGTCATAAGTGATCAGGTAAATTTTATTGCCATCGTATCTGAGCCCTCCGGATATGATCAACTGGCCTTTTGCCTGGCGGTCGTTTTTTAGTTTATCGGCCAAATCTTTTATAGCTTCCATTACATTATTGCGCGTGGCCTTTTTGCCTTGCAGGATTTGCATATCAGAAGATCCCATCTCAAGGCGATTCATCCAGTCTTCCACCTTGTTGATATATTCGCTAAAATCGGGCAAATTACCCAGCTCCGGATGCTCATTTGCATTGATTATCAGAACATAAATTTTATCATATACTTGGCTCATAATTTGGGTTTTAAGTAAAAAATTGACTTACCTATCTTCATATATCTCTTCCTGTTCCTTTGTATACAAGACAGCTCCGTAATGTAGCAGCATCTCAAATTCATTATCGGTAAGCGGTTCGATCCACTGTACTTTTGTCAGATCCAGTCCTTCCACCTTCAGCCCTGTATAATTCATGATGCTTTTTTCAAGTTTCGTATTTTCCATGTTCCATTTTTTGAGGGTCAGGTCCTGCGAGGTCGAATACAGGTATTTTCCTTCATCGTCAAAGCTCAAATCAATGATATAGTCAGTATGGCCAATAAACTTCCTGATGTTGATTTCATTAGTATCTCGATTCAAAGTAATTTCAATCAGGCTTTTATTGGTGCCGGCCATGATTTTATTCAAATCCTTATGATAGGCTGCATAGGTAAAATACTCCTCAGTATCAGAAACATCTATGATCAGCCGTTCTTCGCGAGTATCTATATTCCACTCTTTCAACTTCCCATCCATACCTCCCGAGAGTAGATAATTTGCTAAGACATCCATAGTAAAAACACCGTCACCATGGTCAAATTCTGCAACAGGTTTATCTTCTTCCAAATCTGCATCCCAAACAAATAAGCGGCCATTCACCTCACTGACGATAACAAAAAATCGGTTTTCGTCGACCATGATCGCTACCTGGGTAATAGATTTCCTTACAGTCCTGGTACGATAAGATCTTATTTGTTTTCTTTCTTTCAAGGACCATAGATTGAGTCGCCCATTCATATCTCCGGAAGCGACGATCCCCGCTTTATTATTGATAGCAAGAGAGGTTACCGTGGCTTGATGCTCTTCAAATGCCCACTTCAACTTTCCCCTCAAATCCCATATTTGAATGAGACCGTCCTCCCCAGCTGTGACGATGCGGTCGGTTTCTCCTCTGTCAGTTTCGTAATATCCAATGGCATAAGGCGGGGAAGAAGCCTGAAGCTTGTATTTAAATGCCAGGGTATCACTATCTAATCCCTGAATGTCACCATTTTCCGAACATGCCAGCACGAATGGAGAACCAGGCATTTTGCAGATGGCATTGTAAGGGATCAGATGAGGAGAAAAAGCATGCTCGACCTGCCCAGTAGCGGTCGACCATTTTTTGATCGAGCCGTCAAAGGAGCCGGAAAAGAAATAATTTTCATCTTTCAGGTACACGATACTGGAAGCTCGCCGGACGTGCCCTTTAAACACCTGTGTGACAGAATGCTGTCGAGCCCCCTGGGGGTCTTTTAAGGCCCATTCATAGATGTAATCATCCAGTCCTGCGACCAATAAATATTCTCCGGACGGGCTGTAAGCCACATCAGCGCTGTAAAACTGAGGATTGTTCTTAGGTGGATTGACAAAATGAAACACTTTTTGTTCCTTGTCAAAATCTATTTTCCATTCTTTAATGATCCACTCCATACTGCCCAAAGTTCCTTCCAAAGACACGGCGACGAAGAACCTGCTATCCGGGCTCAAAGCCAGTGCGACCACATTTTTGTGAGGATACACCCTGGTTTTTATTTTGGTAAGGGTAGATATTTCGATTAAAGCTTGGTTCTTCCCGCCTACCAAAATGGCATTTCCTCCCTTGATATACCGAAAACACTGGGCTTGCTTTCCATCCGGATAGAACCATGAGCGGCACTGCCCGTCACGAGTTGACCATTCCCCCATTTTTCCATCATCATACAGAGCCATGATGGTTGCTCCATCCGGATGATATTCTATTTGGAGGATACCGGTTTTATGGCCTCGCAGAACTTTCAATGCCTGGCCGGTTTCTACCGACCACTCGATGATTTTATTATCCAGGCCTCCGGAAGCGATTTTTTGACCATCGGGGCTGAAGGCGACCGTCCCCACTTCGTCGTTATGGCGGTGAATGCCTCCTAGGTCATGGAAATGTTCCAGGGTACTCAATTTCCACAATTTCACATGCCCTGATCGGGATGCCGAAGCTAAAATCTGACCGTCAGGGCTTAGCCTTACTACGTTCACTTCACTTTCATGGCCTTCTGAGAATAATTGCTTGGGGGCCAGGTAGCTTTCGTCCCATTTACTGTCGATGGCATAGCCCTTATCCCCAGGCACCACTACCCGGCGACAATCGATCCCATTAAAATTAAAGCCGCTCAGGTGTAGGTCAGACAGATCGACTCCTGCAAAGCTCCCCCTCAATTTTTTCCAGATATGCAGGATGTTCCACACACAATGGCCTATTTTTTCTTTTTCAAATATACCCCGGCAAAGATCAACCACATGGCCCAGGCTGGTTTTTTGTCTGTAATCCTCCCATTTCAATTTAGGGTTTGCAAATTCAGGCTTGTTGTAATGCTCGCCGGCCAACTCCCCCAAAGTTTTTTGAAGGTTCTCAGGAAGGACCTGATCCCTTAAAACAGAAGGGATCTCTCCTTTTTCCAAAGAAGCATTTATCTCATTCAATACATGCCGGGCTGCGAAGTATTCCTGAAAAGACTGGTGGGTAAACCTCAGGACCCAACCTTCCTTGGCAACCGGAAACAGCGCTTTGGCCAGGTCCTGGGCCAGGCGTTCAAAGCGACCAATTTCTTTGACCAAAGACAATTCTCCGATCTGTAAATACTGGATACCCATCCGATATCTTTTGATATGACTCCGGAAACTAAATTCTTTGAAAAAATCCGGTTCGCTGAATCGATTAAAAGCTACTCTGACGATTTGTTCCAGTTCTTTTTCCGTAATCTCCTGGACTTGTGCTTTTTCCATATGGTAAGCAATGAAGGGCAGCACGTAATGAATGGTAAAATGGCATCGAGTGCGCAATTCAGCCAGTTCCTCTCCTTGAGATTCTTTTTCAAATTTATGCAACTGGATCTCCAGGTAATCCCAAATGAGCTCAGCCGTACTGTTGATCGGCCGAAGGGTATTAGGCATATCTGCCAATTGCTCATTTTGCAGGCCGGCGTATAATCGCAGCATCATCGGAATGGTCAGCAGATCTTTGAGATCCTCATTGATCGCATTAAATTTCTCCTCCTTTTTGTCATCTTCGAGGAATAAGTAAGCTTTGACCTGCTCTTCTGATAAAGGTATGACCTCCAGTTTTTCAAAACTTTCGGTAAATGGGTGGTTCGATTCAAAACGAGAACTAACGATCATCCTAAGGTGGCCTTTATTGGCCAAAGGGGCCCATTTTTCATTCAGATCGATCAGTAATGGGGTAATATCCGTAGTGATCTCGTCCAATCCATCTAAGATCAAAAGCACATCTTCCAGACCGGCTTCCTTTCCTTTTATTGAACCGTTGTTTTCACCGCTCAGCCATTTCCGTAAATTTTGTTCCGACTCACTATCCAGGCGAGGGCGTCCCAGGTAGTATTCCGCAATATATTGTGTAATGAAGTTTTCGCGAATCAATGGAGAAACCCTGTTGTATTGATTTAAGGCAATGTAAATAGGGATGATATTTTTCCCGGCTCGATTTTTCCCTTTCTTCTTACCGCTTGAGTCCTCTTTTTCTTTACCATGTCCTATCAATTGCTTCCAGGCCCACAACAGGGATACCGTTTTACCCATTCCCCCCTCTCCGGTTAGGAAGGTATTACGCTCGGTTTCCTGAAGGTGGTCCATCAAAGAAACGACGGCTTCTGTCTCTTCTCCTACGGTAACATTGGCCAGCAGATGCTCGCTATACTCCAAATGTTCGAAACGACCATCAGGGCCTGTAATTCCTTCATAGAAGAAATAAGAACCTTTATTCAATAACTTAGCGATCTCCTCTACCTTCAGTCCTTGCTGCCCCTGAAAGATCTGGGTGATCTTATTACCGCCTACAATATCACCGACTGATAAATTACCGCCTCCGGTGCTGATATTCTCAAAAAAATGCCCTTTCGATTCCTTCTTGATGATGGTTTGGGAATGGTCGTGAAAATCTCTGCCGGCGACCTTATTATGATCGCCTGTTACATTTTGGTTTACGGATTGGTCTTGTTTTAACATAAGGTATTAGACTTGTAAAATCGTAAGCGCTGGTGGCGCTTACGATTTCTATAAATTACTTAAACCATTCCCCGACTTTTCCAGCGATCTTCTTCAAAGCCACGGCGGCACCTGCAGGCGGGTTGATGATCGTGGCAGAGATGGTTTCCAGGATATCAGGGGCATTCTCTTTTAGGGTTCCGATCCATCTTTTGAGCTTGCTTTCCTTAGGCTCGGGCTTTTGGATCTCTTGTTCGATTTTTTCGACGGTTTCCTTTAATTCTTCCCGGTCGATGTCTTCATGATCTTCGGGCCACTGCTCGACCTTGGCATAGGCTTGCTGGAAGATCTGCGCCAGCACATCTCCCGAAACGCCCTCGGTGATGGTGTTGCCCTGACCGCCCAACTGCACATTGTGGCCGCTGATATCTCCGGTTTCAAACTTATCTCCTCCGACATGATCTCCTATAGTAAAGTCTCCACCGCCCGTATTCACTCCTTCTATCATGTGGCCTCCAGAGGTTTTGCTATTATCTGTTGTAGAATTATCGGTCAGATCTCCGCCGGCCACTTTATTATGATCTCCTGCGACATTAATGTTCAGGATCTGCTCTACAGAAGGCGGCTCCTCTCCTTCCGGGATACCTTCTCCGCCCATCAGCATGGAGATATCGAATAGCTTGCCGTCGAAGCCAAAGTCGGGCTCCTGATTGGCATTGTGGAGTTCCATAGTGGTTCCGGGAACTTTGGAGCCTACATAGCTCATCACATCAAACACATTCACCATGGTCGGTTCGCCGGCTTCGGCGCGCTTGCCGTGTCCGTTCAGGGCTTCGATGAGGTGGTAGGTAAAGACGCTCATGCCCAGTCTTTCATGCAGGTAAGAGAGCTGATGCCCTTGCGAGGAGGTCAGGACGGCGCGGGAGGGCTTTTTGGGATCGGGCTCTTCTTCGCCGTTGCCACCGCCGGGTTTAGAGCCTGAAGAGCTACTACCATCTTCCTTGTTTTTTACTATTTTTGCTCCGCTTACACCAAATGCTTCCAGATTGGCTGCATGGACAGTGAAGCCTTCCGGTCCATCCGATTGACCTCCGCCGGCGGTAGTGCCTCCTGCATAGCAGCTATCCATTATCAACAATAGCCGTTGAGCCTTAATCTGATCAATTTTTTTAGCGAATTCGCTGTCTTCCAAAGCAGTATCTTCTGGAATTAGCAAGTCAAAGTCATAGGGTACTAGATAATATTTTTCGGTTTCTGAGTTTAAATAGCCATGTCCTGAAAAATAAACTAAAACTGTAGAATCAGTCTGGTTCTTAGTTTTTTCACTTAACAGTTTCAGTTCACGAAGGATATTCTTTAAAGTTGCTTCCGTTCCTGTCAGCACAACCACATTCTCTGATTGATATCCACATTTTGCAGGATCAATCAAGACTTCTTTAAGCCGAATAACATCTGTGGCTGTCTCTGGCAAGGCTGGCGCGTCGGCCGTATTTTCCTGATCGCTGACGCCGATCAGCAAAGCATATCCTTTTTCAAATGTATTGCTCATTTCTTTTGAATTTGGAGGTTTATAAGTGTTATGAAAATAGTTTAGATTTTTCGTCCCGGAGTTTGAAAGGCAAACGGATGATTACCCTGGTTCCCATACCTTCTCCATTGGTATCTTTTAGATCAATAATTTCGATTCGGGATCCTTTAATGTTACCTGATGCCTTCAGACGTTCCTCTGTGATCTTCATTCCGTGGGACTGGTGTTTGAAAACGGAATTAGCTTTCATTTCTCTCGACCTTTCCCGTCCGATCCCGTCATCTTCGATGATGCAGACCAGTTTTTTATCGTTCCTTTCAATTTTGATGGATACTTGTCCTTTGCCCTCTTTGGGTTTAATCCCGTGCCAGATGGCATTTTCTACATAGGGCTGTAGGATCATGGCGGGTACTTCGATCCGGTCGGTTTGTAAGCCTTCCGAAACGGCGATATCGTAGTGCAGCTTATCCTGAAACCGTAGTTGCTCAAGGTCCAGAAAGTTTTTAATGGTTTTCAGTTCATCTGTCAAACTGATATTTGGCGCTCGGGAGCTGTTAAGGATTTGTCGGTTTAATCTCGAGAATTTGATCAGGTATTTGGAAGCCGCTTCCTTATTCCCTCGATTGATCAGGCTTTCGATAGCATTGAGACTGTTGGAAATAAAATGGGGGTTGATTTGGGCTCTTAGGGCTTCCATTTGAGATTTTAATCTTTTCTGCTCGGCTCTTTGTAGGAAAAGAAGGAAAATTAGACCGGCTACAGACAATACACCCAGGCTAATCAATAATAACTCCCTTCTCTTCCGGGCACTGGTCCGGTCATTTTCCAATCTTTCCATTTCCCGTACCCGGTAATTTGCCTCGGTAAGATTACGTGTCATTAAGTCAGCAACTTTTTTGTAGCTTTTTGCAACATACTCTATAACATCTCCCCCAAAAATTTCATCACAATTGCCTTGCCCCTCCAATTGTTTGTCGATGCAATTTGCCAAAATATTATATGAGAGATAATCCATCATTGAAAGCACACCTTTCTCCTTTGCATCCTGGAGCGCCTTCTTATAAAAAACCAGAGCACTATCTATATAAACGTAAGCCTGATCATAATAGAAACTCGCTGAGTCTGAGTTCTCGAACTTAATGGACTTAAGATATTCGACATACGCACGTTCCGAATAGGTAATCCCTAGCCGGCCATAACTATGATATAAATCTTCATTTTGGATGGCTATTCGGTCATGAAGCACTTTTACAGCCTTTGAAAACAGGTCATTATCTCCAATTAGAAGATATTGCCCAATTAAGGATTTGCTTTGGATTCTGTAAACCTCATTCAACAAGTCATTCTTTCTTTTAAGACTAGCCGTTGAGAAGCTTAAATCTAGCAATGAATCAGCCTTATTATACTTCTCTTCATTTACCCAAAGCATGGCTTCATGTGCATTTAGCCTTGCTAAGCCTATTTCATTTTTGCATCGTATGTAATTTTTTCTACTTTCCCCATAATACTTTCTTGCAATCTCAACGTCCTCATTTTCAAAGGAAACACCTATATCATGTTGGATTTCTGCCACTAGATACAACGAATCTATTTCCTCTAATCCAGAAGTTTTTAATGTTTCCAATGCTTTTTGGAAATATCCCCTAGCTGTATCCAGCTTCAAAGGCCTATCTTCCTCATACTGTCTATAGTGAATAATCCCAATCAAATCATATACCCTCACCAACCACTTCTTCTCACCTAATCGATCAAACAATAAGCGACTCATCTCCGCATCTACCAGAGCATCCTCGATTCCTCCGCCCCAAATTTGTAATCGCCGCTTCATTAGGGCGATGTAATACAGGCTAATCGCCCGTTGCAGGTCCCAGTTTTGATCAGTGGCCAGGTCATAGGCCTGTTCGGCATAGAACAGGGCCACACCCGGGTCAAAGCCTTTTAAGCGGTCGGTCATTACCAGGAGGCTGTCTACTTGCCTGGCTTTCTTGGGCAGCTTGAGAACTGCCTCCATTACCGAGACGGTATCCACTAGGTCTTCCAGATCTTCGGTAGCGTAGTCCACTTGTCGGAAGAGCTCGTCGTCTATCCTGGGTTGTGGCTGGCAGGAGCAGAGCAAGATGAATAAAAGAAGGTAAAGCAGTTTCAACAAAAGCCCGATACGCTTGTAGCAATCGTTCACTGGAGTAATTGCGGTGGTGTGATCATATACTTGCGTAGGTGCTTCCTTGGGCATGGGTGGCGATTTTCTTAAAAATAGTAATTCATCTAATTTTTTCTAATCTTTCGTTTAAAAACATACTTAAATGTATTACATATATTTTAAAGAAAAGGCGTGGTTGTGGTAAGTGGTAAAGATTGGGTGGTAGGTGGGGAGGATTAGCGGGTAAGTGGAGAAGTTGACACTGGGGGCACTGTTTTTTTTGGACACTGGGGACACTGGGACCACTAGGGGCGCTGTTTTTTTTGGACACTGGGGACACTGGGACCACTGGGGGCACTGTTTCTTTTTTTGGACACTGGGAACACTGGGACCACTAGGGGCGCTGTTTTTTTTGGACACTGGGAACGCTGAGAACACTAGGGGGTTGAGGGGGAAAGGGAAGTCAAAATTTCAGGATGTCAGTTAATTTTTATAAATTATGCTATTCATCAATTTTCTAATCTCAAAAACCAGATTACATGGCTATTGTAAAAGTAATTGAAGTCATTGCTTCCTCAGAAAAAGGCATTGAAGACGCCGTTGAAAAAGCGGTCAAAGAAGTCAGCAAAACCGTCCGTAATATTGATTCGGTGTATGTCAAAGACATCAAAGCCCATGTGAAGGATGGGAAGATCAGTACTTATGGAGTCATCTGCAATGTTTCCTTTAGGGTTCAGGATGACGATTAAAAATAAAGAAGGCGACCGAGTGGTCGCCTTCTTTATTTTAATTTTTTCTTCGCTTTACCGTTGTTTTCTTTTTGGCTCCTGCTGCCCTTTTATTCCCACTTTTTCCTCTCACCTTGGTAGTGGAAGTTTTTGCCTTAGCAGTTCCTTTCTTTCCACTGGCTTTAGCACTCTTCGTCGTTCGTGTACCCTGGATTTTCTTGTTACCATTTTTACCCTGAACGGTAGTAGTTGATTTACGAACGGTAGCGGACTTATTGCCCTTAGTGACAGTAGCAGTTTTGGTATTGCGAGTCACATTAACCTTCTTATCTGCCCGGTATTTGGTAATGGAAGCGGAATGACGGGTTTTGACCGTCACGGAATGCGTGCGACGAGGCGTATAAACACGATGAGCTCTTACCACTCTGTGGGTTGTCACCACATGGTAGTTACGAGGGTACCATACTCGTTTAACAGAGAACCAACCAAACGGACGAGGCTTCCAGGGACGCCACCATCTGGGATAATAGCCCCAATAGTAAGGAGACCTATACACCACATAGCCAGGCCTGTATAGGTAACGGACGCTCGGCCAAAAGTATACATTGACCACTACGCGGACATAATCATCCATTTGCGCACCACCGTGGCCGCCCCCATTTCCTTCTTCTTCAAAAGGTTCGACAATCTTGGATTCTCCAAAAATATCTTCATCTCCAAGGATTTGGAGAATGGCTGATTCGGCGCCGTTTTTCTCGATTTCGATCACTGCGATATCCTGGGATTCTTTTTCAGAAATGACGGCTTGCAGTACAAGGGCATGAGCATCCCCATCCGCATTATCGATGACACGGATATAATCGATATCTCCATCTTCATTCAAGTCCAGGTTGTTGACGATCTTATCTTCGGTATTCAGTGATTTTTCAAAATCTTCGAGTGACCCAGATTTCTTAAACAATTCCAGTGCTCCTTCCAGGCTAAAACCATCGCCCGGTAAGCCTGTGGCTTCTTGTTGAGATTGACCGAAAGCAAGGGCAAAAGAGCTTAGGAAAAAAATAAGGGTGAAGGAAAAAAGATGCAAAGTTTTCATGTTTGATTTTTTTTCATTTTAGACTATCAGAAAACTTATTGGTTTAATTCGATTCATTTTTTTTATACATAATTACAAAAATCTGGAATTTTTTTTCGTTTTTGACATCTAATTACGAATTATATTAGCCTTATCAGACCTAAGCATTAAAAAATATTAAAATCCACCCGCCGAAGATGGGATGATTTTCTATTACTTTTTAATATCGGAGCTAAAAAGGCCGAACACATACTACAAAACTCATGGAAGCAAATTTTTTGACGACTGTATTACTGCCTGGTTCTCTATTTATTATCATGCTCGGAATGGGTTTGTCTTTGAGTATTGATGACTTCAAAAGAGTGGTTCAATATCCCAAAGGAGTCATGGTAGGTTTATTCAATCAAATGATCCTGCTCCCCATCATTGGGCTGTTACTAGCCATTACATTTAAGCTCTCTCCTACTATGGCAGTTGGATTGATGATCCTGTCGGCCTGCCCGGGAGGAACAACCAGTAACTTGATCACGCACGTCGCCAAAGGAGATACCGCCCTGTCTATTAGTCTGACCGCCATTGCCAGTTTTATTACGGTTTTCACGATACCCTTGATCACGAACTTTGGTCTGAATTTCTTTTTAGAAGAATCGTCCAGGATCAGTCTGCCATTTTTAAAGACTATTGCTCAGATAGTTGGTATCACCGTATTGCCTGTATCTATCGGCATGATCATCAGGAAACGCAACAAAAATTTTGCCGACCGGATGGAGAGGCCCGCCCGCATTGCTTCCACCATTATTTTTGTAACGATTCTCATGCTCATCGTTGTGAGCAATTGGACTATGCTGATTACTACCATCCAGCAAATAGGCCTGGTTTGTTTTGTCTTGAATGCGGCTACTATGCTCACCGGTTATCTGGCCGCCAGGTTATTTAACTTTGAGTTAAAACAAGCTTTGTCCGTAATAATAGAAAGTGGCATACAAAACGGCACCCTGGCGATTGTGGTGGCCAGTTCTATATTGCTACAGCCCGAGATGGCTATTCCGGCTGCTATTTATTCCGTGTTTATGTTTTTATCGGGGGGCCTGATCATGTTTGTTTTTGGAAGGCGTAAGGCACCGGCACTGGCCTAAACAGCCTAAATAAGGCATCTGGTTTTCTATAATTCAGTCGATTTTAAAAAAAATAAAATTAAATTAGGTATATTAGGATAACACTATTTTTTATTCCCCAAAAACATGGTTATTGTGAAATATTATTTTCATAAAAAAATGCAATAGGTAAATCAACAGGAGCCTCGCAAAAAACACATCCACTACAGATTAAAGAAAGGTACCCCAGGCAAGAGACAGAACTTAATACAATCCATATTCATTACCTTATCTCCCATTGATTTATGAAAAGTAAAACCGATAAAAAAGAGAAAAAATGGATTAAAAAGCTGGCCAAAGGAGATGAACGGGCTTTTCAAAAGATATATGAAAAGCATTGGGAGCAATTATATCTGGCTGCCTACAAAAGACTAGACTCCTCAACAATTGCCGAGGAATTGGTCCAGGATCTTTTTATGGACCTTTGGACCAAAAGAGCTTCTGTCAATATAAGAAGCTCGCTTGGTGCCTATCTCGCCGGTGCCCTAAAATATCGAATACTAGACCATATGAGGCACCAGCTTGTAAGGGAAAAATACATCCGCCACCTTACTCAGTATTACATTACTGAAAAAAATGAGGTACTGGAAAATATCTATTCACAAGATTTGCAAGAACAACTGCAACTTGCCGAAAATCAGCTTCCTCCACGCTGCTATACCATTTATCAATTAAGCAGAAAGCATCACTTCAGCAATAGAGAAATTGCGGAGCATCTGGAGATTTCCACTAAGACCGTCGAAAACCAGATCACCAAAGCTTTGCGGATGCTGCGCACCCATCTGACAAAGGTGTCTACCCTATTCTCTTTAATAGGAATGCACTGGTTCTAGAAAGACAAAAACACATTTTTTCATTTTTTTTTACTTCTGCATAGGGGTACGCCCCTATTTAGCCGACTATTTAATAAACCATACAAACAAAGTTCTTCATGTCATTAAAAGAATTGGAGTCCAGGATTAGAAAGTTTTTAAGTGGCCATAACAGCCCACAAGGCCGAAAATTGTTCGATCAGTGGTATGACTCATTCGACAATCAAAACGCATCCCTCTCCCATGATCAGAAACATCAGATAAAAAAACGGATGTATCAAAACATTCAAAGCCAGATGGAGGCTTCAAAAACACGAAACAAAGGCTCTCAAGCATTAAGAAGAAGACTTATTACCGCTACGAAGGTTGCCGCAAGTATCGCTTTGATCGTTTCAGTCCTTTGGGGTGTCCAGCGGTGGAGTGCTCAGGAAATGCTCATTCACCAAACAGCATTTGGAGAAACCAAACAGCTACAATTACCCGACGGCACCATCGTCAACTTGAATGCCAACTCCAGTCTTCGTTATGCTGGCAACAATCCGCGGGAAGTCTGGCTGGAAGGGGAAGGCTTTTTTGAGGTAAGGAAAAAACCAAGGACAAAAGCCGTTTTTTTGGTTCATACTCAAGATCTCGTCATCGAAGTATTAGGAACGGCCTTCAATGTCAATAGTCGACATGAAAAAACCGAGGTCGTACTGGAAGAAGGTAGTATTAAACTCAACCTTGAAGATGGAAAAGAGGAGATGATGGAGCCCGGTGATCTGATTGCGTATTCCGGTAAAGAGGCCAGGATATTGGAAAGGGATACAGCCGTATCAACTGAAGTGCACAGCTCCTGGAAAAACGGCACCATTCTCTTAGATCTGACTACATTAGATGAGGCTACACAAAAAGTGGCGGATCATTACGGAGTAGCCTTCAAATTCGGCACGAACAGCCTCAAAGAAAAGGTGATGAACGGAGGGGTGCCTATGGACAACCTTGGTGTAAGTCTTCAGATGTTAGAAATAACCTTCAGTATACAAATTGACCAAAAGGGCTCCTATTACCTGATCACACAGGATGAGGGTCCCCAATAAGCTTTACCCCTGTAAGGATAAAACACTGTTTTTACCGTAAAGAAGGGATAGTACTTAAAATCTAAAATCTTTGTGTATGAAAACTTTTAAACCGTGCTACTTAAGCATTTTGCTTATCTTTTTACTGGCGCAGCTGCCACTGCAGCTACCGGCCCATAACCATGAAGTTCCCGAAGAGGGCACCAAGCCCCTTATCGAAGCTTTAAAAGAATTAAGTGAAAAATTCCAGGTATTTTTCACCTATGATGTTTCCTTGGTCAAAAATATTGAGGTAGCAGACAAGCCCCTGGAGCAGGCTAACCTCAAGTTTATAATTGATGACCTATTAGCAGATACCGGCTTAAAATACGAACTGCTCGATACCCGGTATTATGTAATTTATAAAGACACAAAGAAGGGAAAGGGCAGCGTCAAAAAGATCCGCAAAAAAATGAAGCAGATCAAAAAACTGGAGGATTCCGGCAATCTGCGCCTTCAAAGGACCAGCCCAAATGATCCGGTCAACCAGCTGACGAGCCTTCAAACAAGCTTAAAGGAGCTTACCTCGGACGTGACCATTACCGGTACTGTTACGGATGAAGAAGGCGTTCCTCTGATCGGAGCCACCGTTCAGGAAATTGGCACCACTAATGGAACACTGACCAATGCCGATGGCGATTATTCTATTGATGTAGCGGACGGAGCTACCCTCGTTTTTTCCTATGTGGGATACAATCCACAACAGGTACGGGTAACGGCTGGGACCACCGTTATCGACATCACGATGACCGAAAACGTTTCTGCGCTTGATGAGGTTGTAGTAGTTGGATATGGCCGCCAGCAAAAAAGAGATATTACAGGCTCGGTAGCCACTCTATCCGCTCAGCAAATTGCAGACCTTCCGCTGTCCAATTTTGAAAATGCTATCCAGGGGCAATTAGCCGGCGTGCAGGTGAGTGAAACCAGTGGAGAGCCCGGTGCAGGACCTACCATTCGGGTAAGAGGAGTGGGTTCCATCTCCGCAGGAAATGAACCCTTGTATGTTATTGACGGCTTTCCTATTTCAAAAAATGTAGATCTTGGGGTGCAGGGAGATAACTTCCGCCGCGGAACCGGGCGTTTCCGTCCTCCTTCTCAAAACCCACTGGCCACCCTCAGTCCCAATGATATCGAATCTATCCAGGTACTCAAAGATGCCTCCGCTGCCTCTATTTATGGCTCCAGAGGGTCCAATGGGGTTATCTTAATTACCACCAAAAGAGGAAAACGCAAAGGAAAACCGCGTGTTTCCTACGATGCCTTCGTAGGAAGTCAGTCGGTAGCGAACCGCCTGGATTTAATGAATGCAGAAGAACTGATCGATTATAACCGAGACGCGACTAACAACGCCTACCTCGATAATAATCCCGGAGCCAGCCCCAGTGATCCGAATTCAATGAGGTCTAATGCCGCCTGGCGACTGTCCGATGATGTACTGAACCCGGATGGGACGGATACCGACTGGCAGGATGAAATGTTCAGTACTGCCTTACTTCAAAGCCACAATCTTTCCGTAGCCGGTGGTTCAGACAATATGAGCTACTACGTGTCCGGCAACTTTTACAATCAGGACGGCATTATTAAAGGTTCCGGCTTTGACCGATACAGTTTTCGTCTGAACCTGGAGGCGGATCTTTCACAAAAAATGAGATTGGGTGTTAATCTGAATCCTTCTTTCACTACTTCAGATAAACTACCTGCCGGATCGCCCTACTTTGCCCGTCCTCCGGGAATCGTTTATTCCGGTATCGTGCATTCACCAACCGTAAAGCCCCGCAACCCAGATGGGACTCCTAACCAGTTGGATAATCAGAGTTACTTGCTGACACCCGAAGGAGAAGCTTCTTCTTTCACCTCGGCCAGTAATCCTCTGGCTATTATGGAAGCTATTGATGACCAGTTGAACCAATTTAGGACCTTAGGTAATCTTTCACTTGAATATGATCTGGCAGAAGGCTTGACCTTTAAAACTTTCCTTGGCATCGATATAAATAACTACAAGCGTAACTTCTTCCGCAAGAACAGCCTGTTGTATAGAGAGGCGGCCACCGGAGAGCCCTATGGCCAATCCAGTTCTTCAGAAAGTGTCAACTGGCTGGCGGAGCAAACTCTGACCTACAGCACCACTTTAGGAGACGGTCACAATATCACCGCTTTGGCTGGCTATACCGCTCAAAAAGAAAAGATCGACATTAATAATGTGATTGCAGATAACTATCCGGATGACCTCGTACCGACTGTCAGTGGAGGCCAGGTAGTAAATGGTTCGGCTGACCAGGAAGAATGGTCACTGGTATCCCTACTCGCTCGTATCAATTACGATTATAATGACCGCCTCTTGGTGACTGCCTCTTTCCGTTCTGATCGTTCTTCCCGTTTCGGAGCGGGTAATAAAACGGGGATATTCCCGTCTTTCTCCCTGGGTTATCGAATATCTGAGGACATTGGCGCCACTTGGTTAAGCGATTTGAAATTAAGAGCCAGTTGGGGAAAAACAGGGAACTTCCTGATCCCGAATTATGCTTCTATCGGTTTGTTAGGTACTTATAATTATACCTATGGAGGCACTCTTAACAATGGAATTGCACCATCCACGATCAGCAACCAGGATCTGAGTTGGGAAAAGACCAGTTCGTACGACATTGGAATTGATTTTGGTTTCTGGGATGACAGAGTTTACGGTTCTGTAGAGTATTATAATGCTACTACCTCTGATCTCCTGCTGGAAGTCCAGGTTCCTGCCGCACTTGGTTTCACCAATGCTTTGACCAACATAGGCGAGGTGGTGAATAAAGGGATTGAGTTTTCTTTGACCAGCCGCAATACGGTCGGCAAATTCAAATGGACAACGGATATCAACTTCTCCACGCTAAACAACGAAGTAACCAAATTAGGGCCGGACGGAGCACCTATCCTGAGTGCCGGTGGAGCAGGCAACCGCCACATCACCATGATCGGAGAGTCGATCGGTAGTTATTTCGGATATGTAACTGATGGTATTTATCAGACACAGGCAGAGATCGATGCCGGGCCGGTGGATCAGATCGCTACCCCACGCCCTGGCGATTTTCGCTGGATGGACATTAACAATGACGGCGTCATCAATGCCAGCGACCGGACCGTAACTGGTAATTATTTGCCAGATTTCACCTGGGGTATCAGAAATACCTTTGAGTATCAGAACTTCACCTTGAATTTCCTCATACAAGGGGTGGAAGGATCAGATGTATTGAACCTCACAAGGCGACATATGGGTAACGGAGAGGCCAACTACAATAGTTACAGAGATTGGGTGAATCGCTGGAAGTCTCCTCAGGACCCCGGAAATGGAGAAATCCCAAGGGCCAACCGCCAGACGGGCAACAGCAACAACCGGCCTTCTAATTACCAGGTAGAGGATGCCTCCTACATTCGTCTGCGGAATGTAACCTTAGGGTACACCTTCCCGACCACTGCATTTGGAGGAACTTTCTCCGGGCTTCGACTTTATATATCAGGTACCAACCTGATTACCATCACCGATTATCTGGGCTTTAATCCTGAGGTAAACAATATTGAGGACAATGTGAATGTCCAAGGTGAAGATTACGGAGCTTACCCACTTTCAAGAGTATTTACCCTCGGTGTAAATGCATCCTTTTAAAACTCTTGGAAAGGCATAGTTTTTATTCAAATAAAAAAAGATAAAAAATGAAGTTCAAATATATTTTTTCCATCCTTTTAATATTCGGGATGATGTCCTGCTCAGAGGATTTCACGGATCTTTCCCCGATATCACAGCGGAACGTGGGGATCTTTTACAAAACGGCCAATGACATGCAAGTGGCCACCAACTCAATTTATAATGTATTGAAGGCGGACGGCACGTACAACCAGAGTTACTGGGTGCTTTTTGAACTCCGTTCGGACAATACGTTCTGGGATGGAACAGGCCTGGCCGAAGAGATCACTGTTTTTGATAAATTCACTGACATTCCAACCAGCGATATTTCAGAAGCGGCCTGGAATGACTCCTACCTGGGCATTGCCCGAGCTAATATTGTCCTTTCTCGCTTAGACGATATTGACATGGACGGAAGCACCAGAGAACAACTAAGAGGAGAAGCTTTGTTTCTGAGGTCTTTATTTTACTATCACATGGCAGTTGCCTTTGGCAATGTCCCACTTGTTCTTACAGAAACACAATCTGTTGGAGAAGGCCAGGAACACACTCAGGCATCTGCTTCAGAGATTTTTGCCCAGATCATCTCTGATCTGACGGAGGCAGAGTCAAAGCTGCCGCAAAGCTATTCAGGGGGCGATATTGGCAGAGCTACTAAAGGGGCTGCAGCAACCTTACTGGGAAAAGTTTACCTGGCCACCGGTAATAACTCCAGCGCCGAGGATGCCCTTAGAAGGGTGATGGGTTACGGTTACAGCCTGGTTGACAATTATGCCGACCTCTGGGGCGTGGCCAACGAGCACAATTCGGAATCCATTTTTGAGGTAGAATTTGAAGGCGGTTTTGCCGATCAAGGCAATAATTTTACCAGCCAATTCAACGGCGACCTGTCGTCAACGGTTACCTCCGGACTACGGAATATCCCGGAATGGGATCTGGTCAATGCTTATGAAGACGGAGATGCAAGATTAGCAGCTTCCATTGACGGCACAACGGAAACTGCCCCCGGCTGGACCATCAAGTACGGCACCGAAAATCCTTTTAATGACGATGATGCTCCTAATAACTGGGTGGTTTTCCGCTACGCTGACGTTCTTCTGATGCTGGCTGAAGCCCTCGGAGAAGGGACAGAAGCCTATGGATTCATCAATCAGGTAAGGGCCAGGGCCGGACTCGATCCGATCGATGCGAATACCCCCGGAACTTTTGCAGAAAAACTGCTTCAGGAAAGACGAGTAGAATTAGCATTTGAAAATCATCGCTGGGCGGATCTGCTGCGCTTCGGTATGGCCGAGTCCGTCATGGCTGCACATGGCAAGCCCGTGAACGGCAAGCTTTTGTTTGCTATCCCGCAGCGTGAAATGGACCTGAACGCTAATTTTGTTCAAAATTCCGGCTATTAATTATATAAACATGAGTCATCTTCGTTGCTCGTTGTTCGTTGTTCGTTGCTCGTTGTTCGTTTAATTGCGAGCAACGAACAACCAATAACGAACAACCAACAACGAACAACGAATTGAAAGATGGCTCATGTACCTTTTACTTTTACTCTCAAATCAAATTTTTTATGAAAAATATCATTTCACTAATTTTCTTTATTGCCGCTCTAAGTGTCTGGAGCTTTGCCCAGGAGCCTTTGCGCATCATTGCCATCGGGGCCCATCCGGATGACTGCGACTCCAAATTCGGGGGTACCGCTGCCATGCTGGCCAAAATGGGCCATCAGGTTAAGTTCCTGGCGCTCACCAGCGGTGATGCCGGTCATCAAAGTCAGGGAGGTGGAGCCCTGGGCAACCGCAGGCGGGCCGAAGCCAAAGAAGCAGGGAAAAGGCTGGGCATTGCGGAGTATGAAACCCTCGACAATCACGATGCCGAACTAATGCCGACACTACAGGTACGTCATCAGGTCATACGCGCCATCCGGAAATGGAATGCCGATATCGTTCTGGGGTTACGCCCTAACGATTACCATCCGGATCACCGCAACGCTGGTAAGGTCGTCATTGACGCCTCCTACATGGTTATCGTGCCCAATGTGTGCCCCGATACGCCGCCATTGGAAAAAAATCCGGTTTTTCTTTACATGCAAGACCACTTTCAGCGCCCCTACCCTCACATCCCCGAGATCAGCGTGATCATTGATGATGTGATCGAAAAAAAGATTGACGCACTAGACGCACACGAATCACAAATGTACGAATGGGGCCCCTGGACCAACGGGCGCAGCCAGGATAAGGTACCAAAAGGGAAAGCCGAACGCCGCGAATGGTTATCCAAACGCATCAAAGGCAGAACGAATAAATCAGAGGCCGTAATGGAATCGCTGAAAAAATGGTACGGAGAAAAAGCAGCCAGGGATGCCAAATATGTGGAATCCTTTGAGATTGCCGAATACGGGTACCAACCTACAGAGGAGGATATTCGAAAAATGTTTCCAATGCTCAAAATAAAGCCCTGATGAAATGTAAAGGATCGTTGATTCAATAAAATTTTCTAAAACAACATAAAAACCAACAACAACCAACAACGATCCGAATGGGGAATTTTTGAGTAAATTTTTCATCATCACCAACTTTGAACAATACTAATCATGAAGAAAACGGCAAGAACGATCATCAAGTTTGCCCCCTACTACTGTTTGCTCCTACTAGGCCTTTGGTCTTGTGATGTACCGGTCAATATTGAACAAAACCGGGTTCCCATACAGATAGAAGAGGCCGCTCCGGGTGCGCCCATCACTATGGGTATTCCGTTTCCGCAAGGGGCCTTATCCTCTACTGATCGGGTGCGATTGCTAGACAGTAAAGGGAAAGAAATTCCCTGCCAGATCACCGAGGTGACCAGTTGGGAGCCGGTCGATTTCAGCGTCAAATGGCTGTGGGTATTCTTCTTCGCTACCGAAGACGAAAAATACGAACTGGAATATGGCGAGGGCGTCAGCAGAGCCCCGCTGACCGGCCCCACCATCAAGTTTAAAAACTCCCAGCGTTCGGGCCTGCGCGGCTTTGCGGAAATCGATACCGGGCCCTTGTCCTTCAAGGTATCTAAGGGAGTCAGCGGTTTCATGGAGTCCGTTCACCTGGATGTAGCCGGCGATGAAGTCCAGCAAAAGGATACCATCGCAACCAGCCCGGCAGGGCGCGGCTCCTTCCTGGACATGCTCGACGATGCAGGTATTGACCCCTCCAAGGCCGTCATTACCCGCACCGTCAGAGAAAAAGGCTCCGGGCCCCTACATGCCATTTTAAGGATAGAAGGGCATTATGAATACCAGCGGGCCGACAACCCGGCTTCTCCCTTTATCATTCGCATTCATGCTTATGCCGGAAAGTCTTATGTGCGGGTTTTCCATACCATGACGTACACGGGTAAACCCGATAAGCATAAAGAACGCTCAGGTATGCATCCGGCCATCGCCACCGCCGACAGCGATGTCTGGATTACCGAAAACGTCTCGACGGATGAAGGATGGCTGGAACCCAATGACCGAATAGAAGGGACCGGCCTATCTATGCATTACCGCTTTGAAGGTACGCCCACCTATCGGGCCGCCTATCATCAAGGCAAATGGTACGATCCGGGGGAACAGACCGTTACCAGTGGTTCGGTTCCGGAACAGAGCACCCTCAGTGTTTTCCAAACCGGCCCCAAGCCTAGCCGGGTGCCTCCTTTTCCGAATTCGGATGGAGAAAAAAGGATCGATGGTTTTGAGGGGAAAATATTGGCCGGGAATGAAGCCGTCCAATCCTTTGAAAGAGCAGCCGGCTGGATGGACGTGTCAGACGATAAGTGGGGCGTGGCCATCGGGATGCGGTACTTCTTCGAAGAATACCCGAAAGATCTGAGCTTTGATCCAGGAACTAATAACTTCACGGCCAACGCCTGGTCTTCCAAGGCCGGCCCAATGAGCTTTGAGCGGGCCAATCTGCGGTCCGATGCCGGCCTGCTCGATAACTATGCTACCGGGATCACCAAAACCACCGAAATGATGTACCACTTCCACGATGCGGGAGTAGCAGATGAAGAGATCGCACAGGTCATGAACTATGTGCTCGACCCTCCAACCGCCCATGCTGCGCCGGAAGTGTATGCCAACAGCCAGGTCTACGGCCAGTTTGCCCCTTATCGAGCGGATCATGAAGAATTCGAGCGCAGCCTCGAATACAAATTTGACTGGATCGGCTACAACACCAAATGGGAACCCTGGTACGGCCTGCTCGACCATGGAGACCATATGCGCTTTTTCTTTAACGACGACTGGCGTAGCTGGACCTGCAACGAACCGGCCGTCGATTACATGTATTGGTTGCAATATATGCGAACCGGTAATCGGAAATATTACCTGGCCGCAGAAGCCGCCAGTCGCCATTCTATGGATGTTGATAATATCCACTGGCCGGCCAAAACACCTTTCATAGGAGACACGAATGAAGCCAGCGACTTCTGGATACACGATAAGGGCCAGGAAGCCACTCCCTATCTGGGTGTGGGCAAGCGCCATGCCAACCAGCATTATTCCGCCTTGCTCAGCGCGCATGTATGGGTAACCGGCTGGGTGGCCTCTTACTATCTGTCGGGCTATCACCGCGGGCTGGACATCGCCAAGCTAAGCGCCGACGCCTATACCCGCCGTATCTGGGGGGATCATGGGCTCACGGGCCGACGCCTGTATCTTTCGGTCTGGAACCTGGTAGAAGTCTGGGATGCCACTAAAGATGACAAATACAAGCAGGAATTGGATGACAGAGTTCAGCGGATGCTTAAGCTGCAGGCCGGGCCTGATCAATACAACAGCCTCGTGATCGATCGCTACGGCTACTCACAGTGCTATACTGCTCAGGGCTTTCGAAAATACTATCAGCTGACGCAGGATGAGAAGATCAAGCATGCCGTCATCCTACATGCACAGGCGCTGCGGGACAATGCCGGATGGAATCACGAATATGAATCGTATTTTGCTTCAATTTCAGGCCTCGTGCTGGGCTATGAAATGTCGGGTGAAAAAAGTTTCCTGGAGGAAGCCATCAAAAGAGCTGAAAAACTTAAGACGGATCAACTGGAAAAATCTTTCGAGGAAATCGGCAATCAAAAAGATATCGCCATTGCCCTCGAAGGTGCCAGTAACCTGCCGGGAGCCGAAAATTATGCCGAAGGCTCAGGCTGGAATGCCACGATCTGGGGTATGACCATGGGTCTGCGAATTTTTGGCTGGACGCATATTTATAATATTCCATGGCTCTTAGAACATATAGAATAAGTTTTTTATTGATTGACCGGCAGTGGCCGGTCAATCAATAAGTAAAAATTTCTTATATGAAACGTAACGTATACATCATAGGACTCATCATCCTAACCTTCTTCGTCATCTCCTTTTTGACCAATATCATCGGGCCGCTGGTACCGGATATCATCGACAGCTATGATTTGAGTTTGACGGTGGTAGCCCTGCTGCCTTTTGCTTTTTTCATTGCTTACGGAGTGATGTCTATTCCTTCGGGTATGCTGGTAGAGCGGTTTGGAGAAAAAACCATTATGGTCATCGCCTTTTTTGTTTCTTTTTTGGGCGCCTTGCTGTTTGCCTGGTCTCCGAAATTTGAGATGTACCTGGTGTCCTTGTTTTTGATAGGTTCCGGGATGGCAATGTTACAGGTGGCAATTAATCCCTTGCTAAGGGTAGCCGGCGGAGAAGAGCATTTTGCCTTCAATTCCGTGATCGGGCAATTGTTTTTTGGACTGGCCTCCTTTTTAAGCCCATTGGTTTATTCCTATCTGGTGTTGAATATTGGCCGGGAAGGCGCAGAAGACAACTTTCTTTTGAATACGCTTTCCGGACTGGTGCCCGCCAATTTGCCCTGGATCTCGCTTTACTGGGTGTTTGCCATCGTATCGCTGATCATGGTGTTCATCATAGGCATGACCCGTTTTCCGAAGGTGGAATTAAAAGAAGATGAGAAAGTCGGCGCCTTGCAGACGCATCTCGACCTGCTGAAGCGGCCTATGGTGATCCTGTACTTTCTCGGCATTTTTGCCTACGTGGGTACGGAACAAGGCGTGGCCAACTGGATCTCAGAGTTTTTACAAACCTATCACGGCGTTAATCCTCAAACGGACGGCGCCAGTACCGTTTCACTATTTTGGGGCTTAATGACTGCCGGGACCGTGCTCGGGCTGATCCTGCTGAAGTTTGTGGATAGCCGAAAGGTCCTCATCGGGTTTACTTTGGCTGCCATGGTCTGTTTAGGAGTTGCGCTATTTTCCTCTAAATCTATTGCCATGATCGCCTTTCCTTTGGTCGGCTTTTTTGCCTCGGTGATGTGGTCGATCATAATTTCCCTGGCCCTCAACTCGGTGGCGACGCATCACGGGTCTTTTTCGGGCATACTCGTTACGGGCATAGCCGGCGGGGCCATCCTACCCCTGATAGTCGGTTGGCTGGGTGATTTGCTGGGTCTACGCATGGGCATGTTGTTCCTGTTTCTTTCGCTGGGGTACATATTGAGCATCGGATTTTGGTCAAAACCGCTGATCAATAACGAGATCATCGGACAAAAGAAAAATGAAGCCGGGGCATGAGCGAACAAAAAATTATCGGTGTAGACCTGGGTGGCACGAAGGTTTTGGCCGCCCGGATCTGCGACCAGCATATTGAAGAGAAAGAAAAAATGTTGATCAGCTCTCAGGGAAGCCAGGAGCAGGTGATCGACGAAATAGTAAGTACGATTACACGCATATTAGATTCTAAGGTAGCTGGAATAGGCATAGGTGTACCAAGTGTGGTCGATGTCAGTAATGGCATCGTGTATGATGTTCAAAACATTCCTTCCTGGAAAGAAGTCCCTCTCAAAACCATCTTGGAAAACCGCCTCCGGCTACCTGTTTTTGTTAACAATGATGCGAACTGCTTTGCGCTGGGAGAAAAGCACTTTGGTAAGGGCCGGTCCTATACCAATATGATCGGCCTGATTGTTGGCACGGGCATGGCTGCCGGCATCATCATCGACAACAAGCTCTACAACGGCCGCAACTGCGGAGCCGGCGAATTCGGCATGATCCCCTACCTCGACCAGTTCATAGAGTATTATGCCGCCGGCCAGTTTTTCCAAAATGTTCATCATACGGATGGACTAGAGGCTTATCAAAGAGCACAGGAAGGAGATTCCAAAGCCCTTAAAATGTATGAAGAGCTGGGCTTCCACCTCGCCAACGGCATCATCAATATCCTGTATGCCCTCGACCCCGAGGTAATCATCATGGGCGGCTCGGTCAGTCAGGCCTATCCCCTATTCAAAGAAGCGCTTTGGAAGCAACTCCAAACCTTCCCCTTCCGATCTGTTTTAGCTAATCTGAAAATTGAAGTATCTGACCATCCGGAGGTGGCGGTTTTGGGGGCCGGGGCTTTGGTGTTGGATGCGGGAAAATGATGTTTTTACCTGGAATTTTTGAGCATCACTCAACCGGCACCAAACTTTTTCCGGTTTTAAAATCATACAAGCAATTCCTTCTGATTTCATGATATTTCAGATTGGCCTGAAGGATAGAACGATAGTACTCCAGAAGTGCCTGATCCCGTTCGGTAGTCACGACATTCAATTCGGTATAGCTAAGACTGCCAGAGAGGTATTGACGTCGGGTAAGCTCAAATACTTCTTGTGCCACTTGCATGGCCTGTTGGTTCAAAGTGATATTCTTATTGAGTAGTTCATATATAGCCACATCTTGAGTGACGGTTCTAACTAAATCCTTTTTTTCTACCTCAATACTCGTCATTTCTCGAAATAGTTGCTCCTGAGCAATTTCCTGATTAAGTTGCCGACTTTTTCCACTATTGATCGGAACACTTAGCCCCAAAGTGATGGTTTGACGATCTTCCATATTCCGCAAAATCGATTCTAGTTGGTCTGTACTATTGTTGAGACCGACCGTAGCGCTAATATCGAATAAAATCCCTCGTTCTTTCTCTGCCCTTTCGATTTCCATCTCCGCTGTTCGCAAACGGCGATTGATATCAGCCAACAGATACGCATTGGTCAGGGCTAGTGCTCTCGCCTTATCCGGATCGATGGTTGCATACTGCTCCGGTGGTGGTGGGTACAGGCCTTTAATTTCACTATGATCCAGCCCCAAATAATCACATAACTCCGTCCGTTGTCCTTCCCAATCAACCTCCGCCTGTTCGAGGCGTTGGCGATTATTAGCCAACTCCAGCTCCAGGCGTAGTGTTTCCACCTTGGTAGCTTTACCAATATTAAACAGTCGTTGCTTAATGCTAAAGAGGGAATCCGTCTCCGCCAGTCTCTGGGTCGCCAATTCTAGCTCTAGTTGTGCTTCAAAAACCTTGGTGTAGCGGGTAATAGCATTTTGTAAAACCTCTTCTCGAATTACATATTGTTGAGTGGTGAGTTCCTGATTGAGGAGGATCCCCTGTTCTTTTTGCCATTTTATCTCATTAAATTGAAATAGAGGTTGCGTAATCCCCAAAGCTATCGGAGTAGCAAAATAGTTCCGCGAATAGTCTAATTGGTCCGTTTGGAGGATATCCAGTCGATTCAGCGATGATTCCGCATAAATTGCTCCACCCGTGCTTTCTAATTGATAGTTCACTCGCAAACTCATGCTATTGGACATGCTCGAACGGTTCACAAAAGCATCCCGTCCATCCGGCAAAGTAATCGATTGGATAGAACGAGAAAGATTGGGCAGTGTAGCATCCAAAAATATCTGAGGTTTGAATTGTTCCTGTAACAACTCCAGAGACAACTGACTTTCCTGTAATGAGGAATTGGAAATCTTCAACTCCGGCGCATTGATCAGGGCCAGCTGTAAAATCTCCTCTAAATGGAAAAAACCTTCCTTTTGCTGCCCCCACATGAAATGACTTTGGATGATCATAACCATTAGAAAAAAAAACGAATGCTGCTGCTTCATCTTTAATATTTTTTTCTCAAACTGTTTATTTTCTATAAATGAGTGCATAAAGGAGTGGGATCAACCACAGACTAACTATTGTGCCAACCGTCATTCCCCCGATAAGCGCCAGGGCTAAAGGTTTTTGCAGACTAGCCCCGAGATCCTGTCCCCACAAAAAAGGAATCACCGCAAGGATGCTTGTCAAGGATGTCATGATAATGGGGTTTACTCGCTTTTTTCCGCCTTCATGAACGGCCTCCCGAGTGGAGTATGCCCCACTACGCCGAAGGCGATTAATCGTATCGATCTTGATGATGGAATCATTAATAATGATGCCAGCCGTAACCACCATGCCGATAAAGGCCATGGCATTGAGACTTGAGCCTCCCAGGTATAGAGCGATCAGAGAGCCACTTAGGCTGATCGGAATTTCCAAAAGGATGATCAATGGTTGGAGGAGCGATTCAAATTGGGCGGCCATTATAAAAAACAATAAAAGTAAAGAGACCAAGAGGACCTTAAGTAACTCATCGAACAAGCGTTGGTTGTCGAGGTAGGGACCACTTAGTTCAAAATTTATTTCTGGCCTTTGTCTTTCATACTGATCCAAAAAAGCGATTAGCTGCTCCGGTCCTAAACCCCTGATTTGAATGGGAAGGTACTGACCGTTACGGGAAGCATAAATACGCCGCAGGCTTTGTTGTTTTTCCTGCCTGATCAAATATTGTACCGGAATCCTTTGACCCTCTGAGGTAACGATCTGTAATTCCCGCAACATTTGATCCAAATCTCGGCCACTGTTACTCACCACCACCGGTAGGGTATTATTTCCCTGATATAAACGCAGTAGGTTCCTGCTGTTCAATGCGCTTTGAAGTTCTTCGAATAACTGATCACTGCTTATATCGTAAAGGAGTAACTTCTCCCGATTGGGAACCAAAACCACCTGCTCTTCGAGTACAGGCGGTTTTAAAATTACTTGTGGATAGGCGCTTTTAAGGGACTTGGAAAAGGCTTGATATGCTTCAAGTTGTCTGGATTCCGAGCTCCCGGCCGGTAGCCGAAGGCCTATGTTCAGGCTGGTTTCGCCAGTGGGAAATAATTGCTCAAAGATGGTTTTTTCTGCCAAAAAACGCCGGGAACTAGTTGGGAAATTTACTTCAAGCAAACTATCTAAGTAAAACTGTAAACGCTTACCATCCTCTTCATTTTCATGTGCAATATAGATGTGAACCACACTTGACTGCTGTTCAGGGTCGTAATTGAGTAAATACTGTTGTTGGCCGATGTGGGCGTAGTAAAGAGGCCTGGGGTCCGGCAATTTTGTAAACAGCTCCAGAAGACGCTCCTCGGCTACCTCCGGCCGGATGGGCTCATTCCAATCCAGGTACATTTCAAAAGCGGTTTGCGGGATCTCAGGTAACTGCTGAAAAGCAAGGTTTCGGCCGAAAAACCAACCTCCAAATACGAATAAAACTGCAAAGGAAACAATTAAAACCGGATATCGAAACGACCAACGGAACCCCCAATGATAGACCTTCTGCCAAAAAGAAGTCCGGCCTATGGACTGGTTTGGTTCTGCTTGTTTTTTTATCAATACGAAATACAAGACCGGAAGCAAGGTGATCGAGATCAGGTAGGAAATCGTTAAGCCTATACTCACCGCTATGGCCTGCGACCAGAATAAAGCGCCCGCCAGGCCGCTTAGCAAGATAAGTGGTAAAAATACAGAGCAGGTGGTGAGCATAGAAGAAAGAAGCGGTCGGATCATCTCATTGGTCCCCTGAATGCAAGCTTGTGCAATCGACTGCTCCTTTTCAGAAAATTGCCCAATATTATCCAATACAATGATCCCGTTGTCGATCATCAATCCCAAACCAAGAATAATCCCTGACAAGGAAATAATATCAATTGATAAGCTAAATAGATCAAAAAATAACAGGCTTAGTAATACACTCAAAGGAAGGATGACGGCAATAACAGCAGGTATCCTCCAGTTTCGATAAAATAGAAAGATAATCAGCGTGGCCAGGAAACCACCTAATAAAAGGCTTTGTCGCAAATTACTGATAGAGTAATTGAGCAGGAAAAGTTGGTCTCGGTTTTTCTCAAAGCGTATATCTGGGTTTTCATTTTGCAGGACATGGATGACTTCATCCACCTCCCTTTCCAGGTCTTTTGTTCGGGCTTCACTATTTTTAATGACGGCCAGGTTAATACCCGGCTGTCCGTTAAAAAGATAGGTGCCGCGCGGCGACTGCTCCAGCAAGCTGACCTCCGCTAGCTCTTCCAGGGTAAACACTCGTTCACCGATGCGAAGTGCGCTTTTTCGGATATCTTCCAACGAAGACAAAGGCTGACCAAGCCGCATAATGTATTCGTATTGGCGCTCCTTCACCCGTATGGTACCCAGACTAAGATTGGCCGTTTCCAGGGCCTGCTGAATATCATGCTGATCTAGTCCAAGGCTAACGAATAGGTCGCGCCTGGGGCGGATGACTATTTGCTTCGCCCTGAGACCATTTATATCTACCAAAGCCACAGCTTCTAATTGTTCCAGCCGCCGACGGACTATCTGATCTGCAAAGTCACTTAATTCAACCATCGAGGAACTGCCCAGGCTATCTGATTGTCGATAAGAAAGACTCAGGTAAAAAGCAGGTAGTTCGCCTGCACTGGCCCGGACAACCCGAGGACGGGAAACACCTTCCGGGATTTGGCTCAGACTTAAATCTACTTTTTCATTCACCTCCAAAAAGGCATAATCAATATCCCGTCCGTAATTAAATCTCAGCCGGATCACGCCTGTCTCATGGCCGGCTGCACTTTCCATTTGGCTAATTCCACCTACCTGCAAAAGGCGTTGCCGTAGAGGTTGCAACAGACGATTATCAATCTCTAAAGCAGTATAGCCTTCCTGTTCTACCAAAATACTGATTTCAGGAATGTCAATGTCAGGTAGCAGGGAGACCGGCAATTCACCTAGTCGCCAGATAGCCAACAGACAGCATGCCAGATAGATAACCACCACCGAAACCGGCCGATATATAAGAAAGCGGATCATAGTTTTGGGGAATTTAATAATTGGGCAGATTTCAAATCAGCAAATCGGTCTTTTCTTCGGAGAAACAATATTGGAAAAAAGAGATATACTGCCAGTGTTGAACAAATCATCCCCCCAATGCTACACATGGCCAAAGCATACCAGAAAACCTCATGGCTCTCAAACAGGATAAAGGGAAGCAGCCCCAGAATGGTAGACAAAGCGGTCAGTACGATTGGGATGATTTTGCTGTTAAAGGCTTTGGTGAAAACCTTTATTGCAGTTCGCTTTGGGTATCTGGAGCGGTAATTATTATAGTCATTGATGAGCAATAAACCGGCATTTACCGACAGACCTGCTACCAATAAAAAAGCTGCAAAGCCCCCCTGATCAAATCGAAAATTAAAAAAATAGACGGTGAGAAAGATCCCGATAAAACCTGGGATGATCAGCAAAAGTGGCACAAAAGCCTGGCGCAGGGAGTTAAAGAGAATCGCATTGATCATGAAGATAACAACCAAAGCAATGCCCAAAATACCGATCATTTTAGATTGATTTCGTTGGAAGTCCCAGAAGCGATTCCGCCCGTATCGCCCGACCTCATATCCAAGTGGCAGGTTTTGGTTCAAGGTATCTATTTTTTGTTCCATCACTTCTCGTCCGAGTTCGTAATTGCCGATAAAATCATAGGCCAAAACCAATTGATATTGCTGATCAACCCGAACGATCTTCTGTTGTCCTTTGGTCTGTTCCAATTGAAGATAAGCCCCGTGTTTGTATACCTGATTGCTATCCAGCAGGTAGGGAGCATTACGAAGATTCCACAATTGACTGCGCCCCTGTTGGTCAGTCAGCAAATTAATCGGATAAGTGTTCCCTTCTGATAGCAGAGATGCTGCCGGAAGAGCTTCTTCCCTGTTTTGCTGCAACAGGTCTCCAATATTGGCTGGAGATAGGTTATTTTGCTGCAACTGTGAAATCTCAGGCAAGCGCACCAGAAAATAGGTCTCCTTAGGTGCATAATAAGTCAGTTCAGCATTGATATAGGCTTCCTGAATCCGAAGATGCTGTAGAAACAGATCTTTGGCTTGCTCTGCCAGGTGCCAGAGTTGAGCATAATTGTATCCCAGAAGTTGTATTCGATCATTCAAGGGATTCCCTCTTAAGGCATTGCTAAAGCCTTGCCCGACCCCATAGACGCTAAACTCTGCACTACCTGTCTCAACGGCTATGGTTTCAAGTTGTTTTTTCAGTTCAAAGGGAAACCTTCCCTCTTCAAATGCCTCTTTGAAAGTAATTTCAATAGATGCCTCATCCGGCCCGTTCACTCTTGATAAATATTGGTCAATTTGCTTATAAAAAGCTAATTGTTGTTCGATGGAAAGGATGACTTCGTTCAGTTGTTCTATCGTACCACCATACGGCATATTTGCCCTTAGGAATAATCGTGTTTTCTCTGGTTTTTCAGTTTGTAGATAAAACCGGTCCTGCTCCTTATAAAACAGATGGAAACTCCCCCCCAGGTAATTATCCAGCGGAGACTTTAATGTTCGTTGGTAATATTCCGATCCAATCGTGCGGTTGTACCAATTAGCTGCTGAATGATTGGCGTCCCATTCTTCGGGTAATAAAAAAATGGGAAGGCCAAAGGCTAATATTAGTATAAGCAACATGATTTTCCTAAACCTCAGCCCCAATAGAATAAATCCTCTAAAGTATCTGGTGAAATGAACGGCCATTCTTTTTCTACGGATGGAATATGGCCCTTGCTGTTTTTCTGAATATAAAGCCCGGTACAATGAGGGAACAAAAAAGAGCGCAACCAGCAAAGAAACCAGCAAATTAACCATAAAAATACCACTGAAATCTCCGAGGCTCTCCCGATAAGTTGCTTCAATGAAAAATACAACGGACAGAGCCCCTACGGTGGTAAGCGTAGCCGCCAAAATAGCCGGAAAAATACGCTGATTCCCCTGATTTCGAATGTGATCAGCCATCACGATCAGATTATCCAGGATAATGCCGATAGAAAGCGTCCAACCTGCTATGGAATACAAATGTAATTCCAGTTCCAAAAAGTAATAGGCGATGATCGCCAGCAAAAGGGTAGCCAGCAAGCTTCCTCCAATGAGCAATAAATATTTGAATTTAGGCCGAACGGCGATCAGGAATAGTAGCAGCAATATTAAGGAAGCTCCGGTACGGCGAGCAATCTTATTTAGTGAATCGCTAAGAAACTGCGATTCATCAAGTACCAATCTAAATTGAATTGGGTCGCCCAGGCTGGTTTCAAGCTGACTGACCTTTTTCCGCATAACTCGGGCCAGGCGGATTTGGTTGACCCCAGGAGTCGTATATATCATCAAAGTGGCTGATCTTTGTCCATTCACGCGGAAATATCTATCCGGATGACTTTCTTTTTTTTCTATATCAGCCAATTCAGATAAATAAATGATCCGGCCGGATCGTTCTGCGACAGGTATCCTGGCTAAAAGCCTTTTCGGAAGTTTAATATTAGAGGTATTGCCATATCGAACTGCCCGGATGGCAGCCTTCGTTGGTTCCCGGACGATCGTCAATCCTAATTCTCGGGCTGTGAACTGTTCTTGGATGGCATTCTGGATTTCAAAAAGCTCTATATCCAATGACTTTCTTAGCGTTTCATGAATGGTGATCCTGAATTCTTCATTTGGTATCCCGGCCAGGCGAACTTCGCTTATGCCCTCCTCCAGGGCTAGCTCAGGAATAATTTTTTCTTCAATGGTTGCCTTCAGTGAGGGGGCGTTTTGAGAAGAAGATAAAGTATACAGTAAAAGGAGTTCCTGCTCCGTGAATTCACTCACAAAATTAATTTCAGGGTAACTGATGGGGGCTTCTAACTGCTGGTACACTTGCCGAAGCATCGTGGCAACTTCCAGCCTCTTTTTTTCCATATCAATACTGCGGTCAAATACCAGCCCAATACTACCATACCCCAGATCAGATACTGATCGAATCGACTGCAGGCCTCTTAGAGTTGCCAGGGTGCTTTCCATCCGGGAAACGACTTCTTGTTCCACTACCTCCGGACTTGCTCCCGGATAGTTGAAACTGATGGACAGCCGCTGACTTCGGGGGGAGGGATGTAATTGAATGGATACATAGGGAAGAAGGACCAATCCAATCAGGACTCCCACTACCAGGACGATATTTCGGCTAAAGGGGCTCCGCATCTTTATCCAGGGCTTTAACAACTTCTATTTTTTCTAAATGGGATAAATGAAAGTTATTATTGATGATCACCTCATCTCCTGTTTCCAGTCCTTCTGTGATGGTATAAGATTCACTGTTTTCCAGCCCAATCTGCACATATTTCCAATGAGCCTGGCCGTCGCGATGAACGAAAACGACTAAACGACCTTGACGATCCACCACTGCGGATTTAGGAACTACTAGTTGTTTCCCTTTCTGATCACGGATAATAGCAGTAATGTTCATTCCATCCAGCAGACTCCCGCCAGGGTTTAACAAACGGGCGAACACCTTAACCATACCATGCTGGTCGACTTGCGGCATGATAGCCCTGATGCCGGCCTTATAGTTTTTGCCAGTCTGATTAAGAGGACGGACAGATACGGTTTGGCCCTTTTGTACCATTGGAAGTTCCTGCTCCAGAATAGGGAAAACAGCATCTAGTCGTTGGTCGTCAATAATGGTACATAATTTTTGATAGGCAGAAGTCAGGTTACCAGCCTGAGCTTCCACTTCTCCTATAATACCCGCTATGGGCGCTTTCACCTTGGTGTTCTCAAGTTGGTACTTTGCAAGGGAGTGATCTAATAGGAGTCCGTCCAGATTACTCTCCAGGCGGGCTGTTTTCCAAATGGCCGGCGGAATGTCGATGCTATCTGCGAGGGTATAACCCAATGAAATAAGCTTGGCTTCGAACTGGATCTTTGCCTGCTCGATCTGATAAGCTAACTTTTGAAGTTCATGTTGTTGTTCAAAATCATTTAATTGGGCCAGCATCTGGCCTTTGGCCACTCTTTGCCCGGTTTCGACCATTATCTTCTCAATGCGTCCGGAAACTTCGAAGGTAACATCAGAGAGGTAACGGGCTTCTATTTTACCCTGGCTGATAATTTCTTTGGAGAAGGAGCGTGGTTCTAAACGTAGAATGGAGACTTTTGTAATGTCCGGTTCATTGACACCTGCCGATATGGCGCCTTTGGTCGTATCAACTGCATCCGCATTAGGATTCTGGCAAGCCAGACAGCAAATTAATACTATTACCAGCATGTAAAAGAGGCGCGCCATATGGATTTAGTTTGGTAGACTTCTAAAGTTATATTAGAAAATGAGAATTCTCCTAAATTAGGATAAAAATCTAATCCCAAAGAGTTCCTAAGTATGATTTTCTAATTAATTTAAGTTGCGATAGGCCCGTGCATTAATCAGTTATATTATTTTCCGACGCTCCAACACCTCAGGCTTGTTAAGTTCGTAGACAACAAAAGCTTCGGAGAAGTCTAATGCTTGCCTGCCTGCGAGGCAGTCAGGTAGGACGCTCCGCCGGAGCTTTAAACCGAAGAACTTTACAGATCTTCCTATTTAAGTCCATACTGAGGGCGTCAGAAAAAGATCTAGCTAATTATAAGCAATCAATGCACGCCTTTAATGCAACTTACGTAGAAAATAGAAAGTAGCAGGTAGTTAAATACTATCAATTTTTGACCAACTCATCTAATTTGAAGGTAATAATATAGGGATTACTTTCAGGATCAATCTCCCCTTCAATAAGGATTTTACCGGTTTCCTTTTGAAAATTATCTAAGTCTTCTGGCTCAACTACTGCATAAAATAGATCATCTTCAGCTATCCCTCTTACCGTACATGGCGGAAGCATATTTTTCCCAACATATTCATTGATTAGATAGGGCTTTTGGTCTTTGAAGGAATAGGCAAAATCTAAAGCTTCAGATTTGAAATATACTCGAAAGCTTAAAAAAGACTCACCTTCTGAAATATCATGTAGGCTTGAGACCCTTTTACCTTCTGAAGTCAAATTCCAACTTCCATGCATACCGTTTTGCTCTATATCTTCTCTTGTGAGGTTATACTTTCCAAAATCAACATAAAATACACTATAAAGGTCACCATCTTTTAATTTGTAGATATCATATTGATAAGGAGCTATAACTAAGACTCTATCCTTTATGGATATTGATCTAAAAATACTGATAACACCTGGATATTTTATATCAGGAATAAATTCCTTCTCAACTGTTTCATTATCGGGGCCATATAATTTATAAACGAAATCTTGAGAATAATGCGTATGGATCAGGGTTTTGTTATTATCGAGGATAGCAAAATTTGTTAAAGGATGATTAAATACTTCTTGGCCTAAATATTCTAAGGTTGAGCTATATTTCATAATTAATTTTAAGCTTTGGTCCCATACATAAACCAAATTTGAGCCTTTATCCAGGTAAAGATCGAATGGATTTATCAACTCACCAGGGCCTCTACCATATTTTGTTTTACCAATAAAAGCACCTTCCTCTGAAAAGGCATATAAGGCTTTGCTCTTATCCACATCAAGAATATAAACCTTTCCGTTATGCCATTCAATACGATTTACATTTCCAACCAAAGAAGATTCATTGATTTCGAGTTGGATTGTTGAATTTATTTTTAAATCAGGGAGAGGCTCACCTCCTAGCATATCCAGGTCAATTTTAATGATATGATTAGTATGGTCAACAATATCTTTCTTACAACTAAAATGAGTTAAAATGACAGCAATCACTAGCAGATATCTCATGTATTATCATTTGTGTGTTTCAGAAAATTGATCTCATAGAATAAGGATGGAGGAAAAAATTTTATAAACAATCTGCGTAGGATCTATTATAAATATTCTTCTGAGAAATATTGCTTAATTCTTTCAAAATATGGCATAGTAAGATATTATCAATTTTTGACCAACTCACCTAATTTAAAGGTAATGATATAAGAGTTACTTTCAGGATCAATCTCTCCTTCAATAAGGATTTTACCGGTTTCCTTTTGAAAATTATCTAAGTCTTCTGGCTCAACTACTGCATAAAATAGATCATCTTCAGTTATCCCTCTTACCGTACATGCAGGAAGCATATTTTTACCGACATATTCATTGATCAAATAAGGCTTTTGGTCTTTGAAGGAATAGGCAAAATCTAAAGCTTCAGATTTGAAATATACTCGAAAGCTCAAAAAGGACTCACCTTCTGAAATATCATTTAAACTGGACACCCTTTTTCCTTCGGAAAACAAGGCAAATAACTCAGATAGGCCATTTTGTTCGATGATATCCTTACTTAGCATATACTTGCCAAAATCAACCTGGTATTCGATACTGAGAGTATTATCTTCCAATTCATAGATATCATATTGGAAGGGAGCGATTATCAACAACCTGTTATTCTTAGAAATTGACCTAAAAATACGATAACTGTATGGATAATTAATATCAGGAATAAATTTTTGCTCGACTGTCTCATTATCAGGGCCATAGATTTTATACATAAAATCCATATAGTAATGTGAGTTGACGAGGGTTCGACCATCCTCAAGAATAGCAAAATTTGTTAAAGTGTGATTGAATTTTTCTTGGCCTAAGTATTCTAATTTTGAACTATATTTCGTTATTAGCTCTAAGCTTTGATCCCATAGATAGATCAGATTAGAATCTTTATCCAAATATAAAGCATAAGGTTTTATCACCTCTCCAGGGCCCCTACCATATTTTGTTCTATCAATAAATTCACCCATTTCAGAAAAGGCAAATAAAGCTCCACTTTTATGTATATCAAGGAGATAAATATTTCCGTCATACCACTCAATACGATCAACATTTCCAACCAAAGAGGATTCGTTGGTTTCTAGGTGAACAATTGATTCTATTTCTAAATTTGGCAGTGGATCCGGATCCTCGCCTAACTTATCCAAGTCAATATAGATGATCTCTACTCCTGTGTCGATAACATCTTCTTTGCAGCCCAAGAGTGTCAAAAACATTAGAAAAAATAAAGGATATCTCATTAGCAATATTGTTAAATTTGTAAAAGGCTATTTGCTCCTTTAGATGCTTTTAAGTTTTACAATCATTACAATCGGGTTATCTTCCGTATTAGACGCTTCTATGAGTTGAATGAAGTCCGCATTTTTATCTTTATCCTTGATTTTCACTGCTGAAAAAGTCTTGTCGGAAAGCAAATTTTTCATTTCAAAAGGTAAAAATATACCGTAGGCCTGATCTCTTGAAATGAGTCCTAACGGCAGAAAAGGATAGCCGCCATCCAGATCATTGATAAATCCTGCATTTAATCTGGTTCCTGGATTTTCATGCTGAACTTGGAAAGCATTCACTGTTTTGTTGACCTTATCATATAAAACATGATACACATCTTTTTGGTAAAGCCCTTTTGTAAGGAAAATAAATCGACTGCTTTCAATAAGATCAGAAAAAACATATTTATCTTCTTGAATCTGCGAACTGTTTAAATCCCCTATTTCAGGCTCAAAATTATTAGTGATCTTATATCGGGGAATAATCCTCCCTTCAGCTATACGGCAAATAAATGGATAGTTAATTTCCCAGTAGGATAAGGTATCATTAAAAAACTGAAACCTGGTTCTGGAAGTGGAGGGTATGTAGCCGACATTTTTTTCTGTGATATCTTCATCAGATCGGTTCAACATCTTTTGACTAACCTTCCCATTATCATCATAGGAGTTAATTGCATAATTTTCATTGTAGAAGAACATAGGGAGCACCCAGGAAGCATTTAGGTTTCCTTGACTGTCAAATGCAATTAAACTCGGGTAAGATTCGATTTGAAACTCATTTAAAAAATCGCCTTCCAGACTATAATTAATAATCTTGGATAATTCATTATCATAAACCGATAATTGACCGGCTTTGGCGTTAATGGCAAAATCGGCAATACGAATATATTCTCCCGGCCCTTTCCCAATAGATCCAAAGGCTCTGATAAAATGGCCAGAAGTATCAAATTGAAAAAATTGACTTTTATTGCTGATGAATACCCAGTCTTTGAAGCGTACTAACTTTTCTATTTTTTCAATGATACATTCTTCCGAGGTTTCCAATTTAATATAGTTAATCTCCTCAGCCACCTCGCTCAGGGGAATGCTCTTTCTAATATTTTTTAATGCTGTTCCTAAGTTTATTTCTACAATTTCGTCCCTTGCCTCAGATTGAATATCCACATTACAACTAGAAAGAGTGAGAGAAATAAGTAAACAAAGTAGAAAGTAGATATTTCGCATAGAGTAAAATTAAATGCCGGTTTGTTTTTTATTGGCCTTCTTCACCTAGGGTAAAAGTGATCAGATATGGATTACTCTCTTCGTCAATTGGCTTATCAATCAATATTTTCCCGCTAGCCTTTTGAAAATCATCTAAATCAGCAGGTTTGATTAATGCATAAAACAGGCCATCTTTTGTTAAACCATGAACAGAGCAGACCGGAAGTAAATTTTGATAAAAATATTCATTGATAAGGTAAGGTTTCTGATCTTTTAAGGAGTAAGCAAAATTCAGTGTCTCTTTTTTAAAATAGACTTTAAACGACATAAAAGATTCTCCTTCGGAGATATCTTTTAGACTGGAGACTCTTTGCCCCTGAGAGGTTAATTCATAGGGCTTATACAAATCATTTTGTTCCACATCTTCTTTACTCAGCATATACTTACCAAAATTGACTTGGTACCTGCTGTCGAGATTATTACTTTTTAACTCAAAAATGTCATACAGATATGGGGCAATCGTTAAAATCCTCTTACTTACCGAAATTGACCTACCAATTCCTAGCCCATGCGGGTATTTCATATCGGGAATAAATTCACGCTCGACCGTCTCGTTATCAGCACCATAAATTTTGTACATGAAATCCTTGTGAAAATGAGTATTGACCAATTTCCGGCCATCAGGAAGAATTGCAAAATTAGATAGTGGATTTTTAAAGGCCTCTTGATCCAGGTACTCTAAATTCGAATTATATTTTAGTATGGAAAGTAAACCTTGGTCCCAGATATAAATAAAACTGGAAGCTTTATCAATATACATATCGAAGGGGTTAATCATCTCGCCAGGCCCTCTCCCTTTTTTAGTTTTTCCTAAAAAAGCCCCATCTTCAGAGAATGCAAAAAGTGCTCTACTTTTATGTATATCCAGTATATAGACTTTCCCGTCATGGTATTCCATCCGGTTTACATACCCAACAAGAGAAGTCTCATTAGTTTCTAGTGGGATGATTGATTTTATCTCCAGTTCTGGAAGTGATTCATAGGTCAGATTATCCAGGTCGATATCGATGATCTGACTACCGGATTCGACAATGTCTTTTTTGCAGCTAAATTGAATGAGGACGATAAGGAATAACAGGGGATATCTCATAAAAAATGGTTTATGCGTTTTTTCAAAAAATCGATATTCACCACCCATGCGGGTAGTTAGAGCAAGATAAATTGAAAACTGCCTGGTTAACTACAGAAGTTGTTTAAAGTTAATAAATTTCTTTAAGCTGTTTTATTATTTTTGTTAAATATAGAACGGATTTAAACATTTGGGCCGGCAGCTGCCCCATGTCTTCATTAACTTCGATCACAAAGCATTAAATAGCACTATACTATGAAATTATTTCAAATCACCTGCCGTAAAACCATTGTTATGAGACCAATTCATTTCAAAAAAATATCCGGAGGAAAGGGCCTGCTTCTCTTTATGCTGTCAGGCTTTGCGTTCCTGTCATTTACCGGTACACAGCAAGCGCCCGATACCGAATCAAGCGCCTGGCAACAAGTCGTTTCCACCGACAACGGCCAACTCACCCACGTTCTGCTCTTTAGCGGCCCCTACTTTTCCTGGACGGTTTATGAAACGGACGGCGGCTCCTTTCAATTTACCAAAGGCGGCAGCTGGAAAACGAATGGAAAAAATATGGAGGTGATGTACGAATTCCACAGCGCCAAGCCTGAGCAGGTAGGTAAAACCGAAACCTGGACGGCCAAACAAAAGAAAAAAACCTTGTCTTTGAAAGGCGCGGAACTGGAAGGCTCCTGGTCTAGCATGGACGGAGCCGTCGACAGTCCGCTCGACGGTCCCTGGATCTTCTCCGGCCGTAAACGTGACGGAGAAATTCAACGTGTGGACATGACCACTCGCCCCCGCAAAACAATGAAGATCTTAACCGAAAACCGCTTCCAGTGGATCGCCTACAATACCGAAACGGGCGATTTCCACGGTACCGGCGGAGGCAACTATACGGCCACAGATGGCGTATACACGGAAAACATCGAATTCTTTTCGCGGGATAATTCTCGAGTGGGTGCTTCTCTGGAATTCAACTTTGAAGTAAAGGATGGCGATTGGCATCATAGCGGGAATAATAGTCGGGGGGAGCCGTTGTATGAGGTTTGGTCTAAGAGGAAATAACTCGCCTCTACTTTTTTTCCAACAGCTGAAAAAAAGTAGCAAAAAAAAGCCGCTGCTGTCGAGCCTCCGCCTAAAATTTGCTTACATTCCGCTGTGCAAAATAAACTCGGACTCCTACGTCGTCCTCAAACACTATTTTGCACGGCCGCTTCATTCCAGTAAATTTTTTAACGGCGGATTCTCTAAGGCAGATTATTTTATTGAAGCTCAAATAAGAAGGCTTTTCAGAAACCGAAAGAGTCAATTTGAAGAAGGTCAGCATGCATTTCGATTTATTTTAAATTCGACCTTATGCGAATTTGGCTAACAGTTCTTGCCGAAGGTTTTAGCTCAGATGGCCGGCTTAGTTTTGCTATCTAAGTCCTGTCTCGTTTCGGAAAAGCTAGCCAATAATGCAAGCAATCCAAAAGTGAGCCTGTTAGCAATGCTTAAACCACAAGCTTAAAGATGAAGCTTAGAGTAAGCTTCCCAGGTTTATACTTTCGTGCGAACGGCTAGGATTGCGAATCAAAACCAAGGCTTAGAACTGTCCAAATTGGCATACAGTCTTGTTTTTTTGTTTCTTTTGTAACAAGACAAAAGAAAAAGTAACATATTTAGATTAGTATGGAAAAAACAGACACCCCCAACTCATCAAAAGGCCTCAGCCGGCAATTAGGCCTCGTCGGACTGGCGGCCACGGGCATTTGTTCGATGCTGGGCGCATCGGTTTATGTGGTGCCCTTCATGATCCAGCGCAATGTGCCGGGCATCGGGCCGAATGTACTGCCCGCCTTTTTATTCGCTGCCCTGCCGGCCCTGCTGGCCGCTATGGCCTATGCGATCCTGTCTTCGGCCATGCCAAGGGCAGGCGGAAGTTATATTTTTGCCAGCCGAGGCTTGAGTCCTTATCTGGGTTTTGTGGCCAGTTTTTCGCAATGGTTTGGGCTGTCGATCGCTATTGGAGTGATTTCTTATATCATCATTCCCTTTATCAGAGATGTGGTCGATGCGATGGGCTGGGAGGCCTGGGCGCAGTGGCTGGAGACCGGCTACGTGCGAGTGAGCCTCGCCATTATATTGTTATGGACCTTTGTTTTGATCAACATCATCGGGCTGAAGTTCTACGAACGGACGCTTATCCCCTTGATGTTCGTCATGTTTGCCCTCGGGGCCATCGTGATCTTTGCCGGATTTTCCTTTAACCAGGCGGACTTTGCTGCTGCCTTGCTGGAACAAGAAGGCCGGACTGTTCCCAATCAAAGCAGCCCGTTCCAGTTTGGCACCTTTTTGACGGCTGCGGCTTTGCTATTTTCCAGCTTTATTGGATTTGATTCCATTGCTCAGGCCGGTGGGGAAGCTAAAAATCCGCAAAAGGCCTTGCCTACGGCCATTGCCATTGCGGTGTTGACAGTGGGAACCTACTATTTCGTTTTCACAGCAGCAGTTTACCATACCGTCCCCTGGAGTTTTGTGGCCGAAGAGGCCATGCAGAGAGACATCACAGCTCCGGGCTTATTGAGTTACGTATTGTCGCCGGGCTGGGCCATTGCCATCATTCTCGGCGCGGCCATCGCGCTGATCAACGATCTGCCGGCCATGCTGCTCTCGGTTTCCCGGCTGATGTTCGCCTGGGCAGAGGATGGAATTTTCCCTAAGCAGGTGGCTCGCATCCACCCCAAAAAACATACGCCCTACCTGGCTATCCTCATCAGTGGCGGCATGGCCACGGTGGGCATCCTCGGCAGTCACCTGGCGGGGGATTTCTTCCTCGGCATCGACATCATGGTGACCTCCATGCTGGTCAACTTCCTGCTGATGTGTATCACCGTGATCAGTCTGCCTACCTATAATCCGAAAGTAGTAAAGGATATTTCCGTTTTTAAATCCCGAAACATTCAGCTTATTTTCGCAGGCCTGGGAGCGGCCCTACTTAGCCTTTTTCTGGTCGTTCACACCTCCAAAGACTTGAATGCAGAGGTGGGAGCCTGGTACTTCCACTCGACCTATGTTTGGTTGATCGTCATGGGTATTGCTTCGCTGATCTTTTTCTGGAAGGTCAGGCAGTTGAGGAAAAATGGGATGGAGGTGAAGGAGTATTTTAAGGAATTGCCGGAGAATTGAGTATAAAAAAAGTATATTTTGAGGCCGCCGCTGGCGGCCTCAAAATATACTGAACACCAATAACTATGAATAAAAAGATACCCACCACCCAGCTCGCCCCCAAGCTAAAAATCTCCAAAATCCTCACCGGCCTTTGGCAGATCGCGGATATGGAGCGCGACGGGAAAAGCATTGACCTACAGGCCGCTGCCAGGGACATGCAGCCCTATGTCGATGCCGGCCTGACCACCTTTGACATGGCCGACCATTACGGCTCCGCTGAACTTATCGCGGGGATATTTAGAAAATCCGCGGGAGAAGATCAGGTGCAGTTGTTGACCAAGTGGGTGCCCACCCCCGGGAAAGGGACCAAAGAAGAGGTTCGAACAGCCATCCAACGATCACTCGACCGACTGCAGATGGAGCAGCTGGACCTCTTGCAATACCACGCCTGGAACTATGCCGACCCGGCCTGGCTGGACGATCTGTTCTGGCTGCAGGAGCTACAGGAAGAAGGCCTCATCAAACAGCTGGGCGTCACCAACTTTGATACAGCTCATCTAAACATGGCCGTCCAAAGCGGCATCCGGATCGTTTCGAATCAGGTCTGCTATTCGCTGCTGGATCAGCGGGCTGCTGGGCCTATGACCGAGCTCTGCCTGAAGGAAAACATCAAGATCCTGGCTTTCGGTACCCTGGCCGGAGGTTTCCTCAGCGACAAATGGCTGGGGCAAAAAGATCGGCCGGTGGATCAGCTCGATACCTGGTCGCAAATGAAATACAAACGTTTCATCGATGTGGCCGGTGGCTGGGACCCCTACCAGCAACTACTAAAAACGCTGGATCGGATCGCGAAAGAGCATCAGCTTTCCATTTCGAACATCGCCACCAAATACATGCTGGAACAAGCCGCCGTGGGAGGCATTATCATCGGGGCCCGGCTCGGGAAAAGTCGCCATATTGAAGACAACCGACGACTGTTCGATTTCGACCTAAGCGAGGAGCATAGCCAGGAAATTCAAAAAGCCCTATCCCAGTTTTTACCGATACCCGGCGATTGCGGCGATGAATACCGCAAACCGCCCTTCTTAACAGCCTCGGGCGACCTTAGCCATCACTTGGAAACGATGCCGCCCCCCTACCCTACGGAGAAAGTGTCGGATGACCGCCACAAGGCCCTGAGCGGCACGATCTGGGAAGACCTGGCCGGATTCAGTCGGGCTGTCCGTAAAGACAATCGTATTTTGGTCTCCGGCACAACCGCTACTCACCGAGAAAAAGTTATCGGAGGAAAAGATCCTGCTGCCCAAGCACATTTTATTATTGATAAAATTGAGGGAGCCATTCAATCTTTGGGAGGAAAAATAGAAGATGTGGTGCGTACGCGGATCTACATTCAGAACATGAACGACTGGGAGCCCATCTCCCGGGCACATGGGCAACGCTTCGGGCATATTCAGCCGGCTAACACGCTGATTCGTGCAGATCTTGTTGGGGAAGGGTATTTAGTGGAGATGGAAGCGGAGGCGGTGGTATCCTAGGAGCGCAATTACTCTCTTGTTCACCTATTGTTCACCTCTTTTCTTGCCAAGTCCAGGATTGGTATACGCCTTGTATACGCCTAAAACTTGAAGTCGGGGGTGGTTTGCAGATAACTTTGTAGAAAAAATCAATTATGATCAATCTACATCAATTTATCAAAACCCACCCACACTTCAGAAAAGTAAAAATTAAGGAGATGCTTTGTGTGGAATATCAATGCCCTGCACAAAGTAAGTATATCAATTTTTGGATGGATACCGGCTGCCTGATCTATTGTTTGACCGGAAAAAAGATATACAGCTCTCATGGAGAAAACTTTGAAATTACTCCCGGCAGCATCCTGTATATGAAAAAAGGGGCCTACACCAGTCATAATTTTACCGACGAAAGATACTGTGCCCTCATGTTCTTTATACCCGATAGTTTTTTCCAGGACTTTCTCCAAAGGTATCATAACATTAAGTTTTTGCCGGGCCCGGCTGCTGAAAAAAGGCAGGAGAACATTATCCCCCTTCGGGCTGAACCAAGTCTGGAAGGTTTCTTTTATTCCATACTCAACTTTTTTTTCAATGTACCCGATGTCAATCAGCAATTATTGGAGTTAAAACTGGATGAACTGGCACTCACCTTGTTCACCCAACCGCAGTATAAGGAATTTGCCGGCTATTTATATTCCTTGAAAGAAGACAGGCAATTTCAGTTTAAGTATATTATTGAAGAAAACTATGCCAGTAATCTCAAGCTAGAAGAGTTTGCCCAATTATGCAACATGAGCTTATCCACCTTCAAAAGATATTTCGTAAAAGTTTATGGTGAAACACCGGGTAAGTGGCTTTTGAGAAAACGATTAAAATTAGCCGAAACGCTGATCCTGCATTCAGATAAATCCGTTAATGAAATCAGCTTCCAATGTGGCTTTGAAAGTCCCTCCCATTTTATCCGGGTATTTAAAAAAGAATTTAAGAATACACCTATACAGTATCGGGAGAAAACCGAAATGTTAATAGAATTAGAGGTTTAAGTGCGGCTATGGTCGCACTTAAACCTCTAATTCTTTCATAATACTTTTTTTGAACTCATCAGACTATTCCTTGAACTTTTCAGGATATACCCTGCCTTTCCAATTCCTGCACCTTTGCATTGAAAACAAATAATGAACTAAAAATCAAAAACAATGTGTAAATCATGTATTCCCCGTATCCCGACTGATATGGGCAAAGCAGAAGCCTTTGCCGGTCAGATGATACAAACCATCAATGCAGGGGCTTTGAGCGCTATGATCTCCATTGGCCATAGATGCCGATTGTTTGATGTTATGGCGGCCATGGAGGCGGCCGACTCCAAGACCATTGCAGAAAATGCAGGCTTGAATGAACGCTACGTTCGCGAATGGCTAGGGGCCATGGTGAGTGGAAGGATCATCAACTACGAGCCTAAAAACCAAACCTACGAGCTCCCGGCGGAGCATGCCCTATTTTTAACCCGCCAGGCCAAAGAAAAAAATATGGCGGCCATTACCTCCATGTTGCCGGTTTGGTCTAAGGTAGAGGATCAGATCGTTGAGTGTTTTGAAAAAGGCGGAGGGGTACCCTACGAGCAATATGGTCGCTTCCACGAAGTCATGGGTGAAATAAGCCAGGCCAGTGTAGGTGAGAACCTGACCGAACTGGTCCTTCCCAATTTTCCGGAACTCGAAGCGCGCTTAAAAGAAGGTATTCAGGTATTGGATATTGGCTGCGGAGATGGGCAGATACTCCTGACTCTGGCCCAGGCATTCCCCAACAGCCGCTTCCTGGGGATCGACCTATGCGAAGAGCCCATAGCCGGCGCACAGGCTCGTGCTGCTGAACTAGGATTGAAAAACTTGTGGTATGAAGCCAGAGACTTGCTCGACTTCAAGACCATTCAAAACTTTGATCTGATCACAGCCTTTGACGTCATTCACGATCTGGCATTCCCCGACAAAGTCCTATCACTGGTACATAGTTGGTTAAAAGAAGATGGGCTTTTCCTAATGATGGACATCCATGCTTCCAGTTACTTAGAGAAAAACCTGGACAACCCATTTGCTCCCTTCCTGTACACAGCTTCTACGCTTCACTGTATGACGGTTTCCCTGTCGCAGGGAGGAATGGGCCTGGGCACTGTTTGGGGAGAGGAAAAAGCGAGTGAAATGCTTTTGGAGGCTGGTTTTGGAAACATCCGGATCGAACGCTTTGAGCATGACCTGCTTGATAGTTATTACTTCTGTAAAAAATGATATACAGTAAGGCTACGGGATTGTAACAAATAATCGTTAACCTCTTTAATTTTTAAAAAAATGAAAACTTCAAAATCAATTTTAATTCTTCTGGCTATCCTCTCCTTCGGCTTTTTTGCCTGTGAGGATGACAATGAACCAAGCACTGAAATACCCGAAACAATGACGCTTCACGCGATAGGCGTCGCCACTGCACAGCCGGGTAAAACCTTCATCCCGGGAATTGACCTGGAGGTTGAAGGCAATACCTTTATCATGGACTTCTTTGATAAAAACACCGGAAAAAAAATCGGAACCGCTACTGACATTAATGTAGCCGCGGAAACCTTCGATGACGGAAGCATGAAGGGAGAGAACTACACCATTTTCACCTTTGACGAGGACCACAGTACCCTGATCCTGCACAACTTCATCGATATGACTCCTATTGATCCAACGACTCTAAAAGCTATTATTCCCGAGGAGCATACCAGCTATAATTTGATTGGCGGTACTGGCAGGTTCGCGGGTATTAGTGGTGGGTCGACGCTGGATGCGTTGCTGGATATGACGGACTTTGCGGTTGGGACTGTAGGATTTGATTGTACGTATGGCATTAAAACAGGTAACTGATAGAAGTATCCGGATCTCCCTTAAAAGAATGAGTGGATGATCAATTGATTTTTTTGATGCGGCCGGCCTGGAATGGAAAGCTCCCAGAGGTATACTAACTCATGGCGCTTCTGTTCCCAGGCCGATGCTTTGTGTTGGAGATTTCAATTAGCCTCTGGTATCCCTAAATCATTCATCAGCACTTCCTTAATGATGGTGGTCCACACTGCATATCCGCGCTTGTTTAAATGAACGCCGTCTAAAAAAAGCAGCTCTTCTTTCAGACTTTGATCTTCATTCAAAAAGAATTCAGTAGTGGAGATATAGTGCAGGTAAGGATCTTCAGAAGTCATTTCTTTGATTAACCAGTTTGCTTGCTGTGCTTTAGGCCAGATTTCCCATCTTTTGCTGGTTGGAGTGATCGGTATGTAATACACTGGCGTCTGGGGTAATTCTGTCCTGATTTTATCCATAAGCGTCCGAAAATCAGTTGCTATTTCTTGTGGGCTTTTATCATTTGATCTTCCTGAAATATCATTGGTCCCGGCAAAAATCACGATTGCTTTAGGGTCATAAGGAAGGATGATCCGGTCGGCATAATGAATCACATCTCTTAATTTAGCACCTCCAAACCCACGCCGAATCACCTCAATCGGGGCCATATCTTTTTTCAGCGATTTCCAAAATCGGATGCTTGAGCTGCCTACAAATAATACCGCTTTTTCCGATGGAGGCTGCTTAGCATCTACTTTTTCAAACCTTCGAATTGCCGACTCCCATACCTGGGGGTCGTCGCTTTCCAGTTTTTTGTACTCCTTTTGAACGTAATAATATCCAAGTGCTGCTGCCAGTATTATTAGGCCGAGGATAATCAAAATTATCCGAATGATCATTTTTAATTTTTTAATTATTACAAAAAACAGGCTACGGACCTGCGTCAGCTTTTCAACTTATGACCAGGCTATTAAATCTGGCGCTAAATATTCTTTCCTGGCTAATTCGTCCTGAAAAATATTCCAACTATAATGAGAAAAAATCAGGTCTTTAAAGTTAGTTTTTAAACGCGGACAGTTTTCTATTAAGTCTGCAAAGCTTTTAGGTTTCCTTTTTTGCATAAAATGATGAACAGCCCTTACGGCCGCATGTGTGATGGTGACATTAAATTTTGTTCCATCGCCGAATTTCTGATCAAAGGCAGCAATTTGCCGGCAAATATTTTCAATCGCCTTTTCCACTCCATACTCCTTAATGTGAATATAAGCCAATCTAAGGTGAGCTTCGTGATTGAATAATTCGGGGGCCAGGCCGGCCTGTTCAAAGTGTTGTTTAAATTCAGCATCACTGAATTTCTTGTGATCATCTGCCATTTCATTTTTTTTTATACGGCAAAGATAGGGGCAAAAGTTCTTAGGTCAAAACTCGCTCGAGCAGCACTTCCGCCGTTTTCTCCAAAATAATCCGACAGGCATCGCCGGCGCCATAGGGTCGCCTCTCATAATTAGCTGCGGCTTGTTGCCAAACTGCATCTACTATTTCCCGGCTTGTCCTGTTTTTCACCAAAATATTTGCTCCGGCTTCCACCGTCTCCACCCACTCCGTTTCCGGCCGTAAAGTAATGCAGGGAGTTTTCACAAAAAACGCTTCTTTTTGCACGCCACCGGAATCGGTTATCACCCGAAGGGCATGTTTTTGCAGAGTGATAAAATCGAGGTATCCTAAGGGTTTAGACAAGTGGACATTGAAAGGAATAGAGATGTCAAACTGTTGGAGGTTTTTACTAAGCCTTGGATGGGCCGCCAGTATGATCGGTTTTTCTAATTGGGCAAAGCCTTCGAATATTTCCCTTAACACTTTGGGATCATCTACATTATAAGGACGATGAAGCGTACCCAAATAAAAGGACTTGGACTGCAGCTTTAATTCTTCCATGATCCTTGAATTACGGGCAGCGATTTCCTGTCCGATCAACATCATGTCATACATCACATCGCCACTAAAATAAGCCCGTTCGGCTAAGCCCTCTTCTTCCAGGTTACGCATGGCCAGCTGAGTGGGTGCGAACAGTACATCCGATACATGGTCCGTTACAATCCGGTTGATTTCCTCCGGCATGGATCGGTTAAAACTTCTCAGCCCGGACTCGATGTGAACCACCGGCAAATGTAGTTTGGAGGCCACCAGCGCACCGGCCATCGTAGAATTGACATCACCGATTACGACCATAGCCGAAAAAGCATGTTCCCCACAAAGGTCTTCCATTTTTTCCATCATCCGTCCTGTTTGTGCTCCATGTCCGCCGGAGCCCACATTCAGGTAAAAATCAGGAGCGGGAATATCCAGTTCCTGAAAAAAAATGTCAGACATCAATTCGTCATAATGTTGTCCGGTATGCACAATTTTATAGCCTATTTCAGGGTACTTTTTGAGAGCCAGGCAAATAGGAGCAATTTTCACAAAATTGGGACGTGTGCCTACTACAAATAAAAGGTCTTTGGTTTTCATTAAAAAATGGAGGATTACGTTGTTCGTTGTTCGTTGTTCGTTGTTCGTTGTTCGTTGTTCACGATTAAACGGGCAACTAGCAACGAACAACGAATTGAATAGTCACTTTTTCTAAATCCCCTATTAAAAAGATAAGGGGCGACTCATGTTAAGCTGTAGCGATGTCTCTAACAGGCAGATGCTGCTTATTAATCTGTGCTACATGTTGACTCATATTCACCAATTCGAAGTGTTTCCCCAGTTTTTTCATCACTCTCATAAAGATCTCAATCTTGCGCTCACTGCTGATGTTCATCCCGGGGAAAAACTTCAGTTCGGGCACCTGATCACCACCAATGAGATCGAGTGGATGCAATAAATAACTGGGAGCGGTGCCCGTTAGTTTACACATCCGAATAGCGATATTGAGGTACAAATCCATCAAAGCCAACGAATAGCCACTCAGGAAAAGCAAGTAGCTAAAATGGAAAGGTGTTTTGACAACAGGAATCGTCGTCACCGGCAGTTCCAGCAAACTTTCATCATTTTCTAATTTCCAGTAATACGGCTTAACAGGTCGAAGCCCGTCCTTGAAGGACCCAAAAAGGCCTTTGCGCTCTTCTTTCTCTTCTTTGGTCAGCTTAGCGGTCCAGAAATAGTACATACGGGCAATGGGGCCAAGATAAGTAGGCAAGGTGGACGCATCGTATTGATAACCTCTTTCCTTTAAGACTTCCAGTAAAGTAGGACTCCAACTAAAACCCGGTCCTCTGAAACCGGTAGTGCGCTGCCCGGTGACCCGCTCGATCGCCTTTTCTGTGGTAGCCAGCTCTTCGATCAATTCCTCACGAGTATAATTCTGCAACCAGGACTCATGGTTGAATGAGTGGTTCCCGATTTCGTGGCCCCTGCGGACGATTTCCTGTAAATACTCCCTGTTCTCCTCCATCGTCGCATCTTTGCCCACCACAAAAAAAGTAATTTTCAGATCCAGTTCATCCAAAGCTTTCAGAACATGCGGCACAAAAACATCGAGATAAGACGGATACTCATCCCAGCCTTCGTCACCGTGGATCTTCATGTAAGTCCACTGATTGTCGAGGTCCAGTGAAACGCTTGCTAACTTTTTACTCATAAGATTGAATGTTTTGGGGCCTTTTACGGGCGGATTCAAGGATAGCAGGGAGTTTTTTGTCGACCAGATGAAGGGTCTCGTTCACATTTAAAGTGCCGTTGACAATATGAGCCGAGTTCAAAATGTGCACACCGGGCAGAGAGGTACTGATGTCCGGCAGCTTTTCGGAATAACCGATGGTAGAGAGTGCAAACACATGGGGTGCTCTGGCTACTTTAAAGCTGACCAGATCCTCTTCGGAGAGGTGGTTATACATGTTTTTCAAAGTATTCCAGAAAAGATCTTTGATCTCTTCATCACTCATTTTGAATATGGAGTCCGTTTTTTTGACATACTTAGGCAGGTACACCAGCGTATGTCCGCCGAAATGTTCCGGATCGACCATGGTGGTCATTTCAATAATACCCGTGAAAGGCGTTTTATCGGTTACATTCGTTACATAATAAGGGGAAATACTTTTTTTCAGTAAAACCGAGGCACAGATCACCCCGAGGTACTCGATGTTTTGGAGTTTTTCTGTTTCTTCTTGTTGCAGTCCTTCACACAAATGCCCAGCCACCATCGAAGGAACGCTCAGTATGACTTCATCAAATGCCAGCGTATTTCCTGCCTGATCTTGTACCAGTACTCCGCCGTCTTCCCCGGCCTGAATACTGCCGGCTCGGAAGTTGGTTTTTATATCTACGCCCTGTTGCTCCAGATGCTTTGTGAAAGCGTCCAGGATACGGGCATAACCTCCATCGACATAGCCGAACATTTCCTTTTTCAGGCCGGTTTTACGGGCGGCATACATACGCTGGATGGTCGACCAAATGAAGGAAGCAGAAGTGTGTTGATAGTTCTCTCCCAGTTTGGCCCGCAGTAAAGGCAGCCAGATCTTTTCGAAGGTATTTTTGCCGGACCATTTCCTAAGCCAGTCGGCTACGTGTATCTGTTCCAGGCGTTTCCAGTTTTTCACCTTAGATGCATAAAAAATGGTCAGTCCCAGGCGAAATTTATCGGTGAGGGAAAGCGGCGGAAACTTAAGAAATTCGATGGAGTTGGACATTGAATAGAGTTTCCCGTCGGTATAAAACCCGGTTTTGGTCTCTACCCATTTCATTTCATCCTTCAGTTTGAGTTCATCCAGTAAGTCCCCAAGGACCGTATCCGAAAGAAGGATAACGTGATAATATTTGTCCCATACGGCTGGTCCGAGCTTCCAGGCGCTGGTCAGCCCACCTAATTGTGGAGCGGCTTCCAGCAGGGTCACCTCCTGTCCCTGCTGAACCAGCTTGTTTGCGATTTGCATGCCGAGCATGCCTCCCCCGACGATCCCCCAATGTTTTTTAGGTGTGTTCATGTAGCATTATAAGTTTAATAGTTAGTATCCTAAAATCAATTAAGAATAACGTCCATGGAAGGTCGCCTGATTGGCGTTCATTTTTTAACCGCCGAATTTAAGCAAGCTAAAGCTCGCTTTCCTGGCAAGCTGAAGCTTGCTGTCCTATTAGGCAGTTAATTTTAACTTCACTTAGGCGACCTTCCATGGACATTATTAATTATATCTAACCTACCGGGCTAAAAGCATTTTTTGCACAAATAGCTAAGCGGGAACGGAAGCCATTGTATTCAGGTACTCTTTCCACTGATTGTGGATCAGTGATCACACATCCTGTGTTACAGCTGGCGGCTAGTCTCTGCACTTCTTCAAAGCGGACCCGGTTGAATTCTTCTGTTACGAAATGGTCGTTGAGAAACTGAGTCAAGCCGTTCACCTCGTTGGCCAGGCCATCTTCCATGGCTCTAAAACCATCATAAACGAACTTGGTAAAGGCTTCAGAAGGCGCTTCCTTGCCCCTGCCTATTCCTACGTAAGAAACCTCCAGAGGTTCAAAAAACGATTCTTTGAATAAATTGCAGGCATCCACGATTCCTTTCAGAGAACCAGCCTTCTGAAGGATGTCCTCTATGCCATCCATGTACGCTTTATGGGCAGTGCCAAAGAAAATGTAATCGGCCTCTTTGACGGCGGCTTCCAGGTCGTTGGTAAAGTGTTGGTTCACCTGAAATTTCAACAGGTTTTGGTCATCCGGTTTTACGTAAGGATCCTGTAAGGTCACTTCGCAGCCTTTATCTAACAATTGCTGAGCCAGCACGATGGAAGGCGAGTTGCGGGTATCCTCTGAGTTAAAGCGGTAGGCCGTTCCTAAAACCGCTATTTTTTTGCCGGAAATATCTCCGAAAGAGCGCTCGGCCAGTGCGATGGTTTCGGCCGGAGACTCATCATTGATCGTTCTGGACTGGATGATCAGACTGTTGCTGGTATCCGCTCCGGCCTCAATTTTTCTCCACCATAACAAAATGCCGTCCTTTGGCAGGCAATGCCCTCCAACCCCGACCATCGGGATCAGGATGCCGCCGCTTGGCACCGCATTCGGGTCATCGGAGGCGCTGTCTTCCTGCGCCAGTTTTTCGTTCACGGCATCTCTGACGGCATAAAAATCGATGTTGTGCTCATCACAATAGCGAACGATCTCGGAGGAGTAGGCAATGCGCACATCCCGGTAGGCATTTTCCAGCGTTTTCGTCACCTCTGCTGTCATACTATTGGTTGGATGCAGGGTCCCATCCGTAACGATATGAGCATAAACTTCCTTGATCATACGAGGCGTTTCGGGATGCAGGCCCGCCACCAGTTTGTCCGATTCGGTGACGCGCTCTACGAGCCGGCCCGGCATGACGCGGTTGGGGCTGTTGCCAAGCAGGATGTCTTTTCCCTCTATGAGTCCGTATTCGGCAAAGTGATCCCTCATCAGGGTAGCCATGGAAGACGGTGCCAAGGTAGATTCAAAAACGATGAGCGGAACTTTACCGGCCGGCTTCTTTTGCAATGCTTTGGCCAGGGAAGTTAGCCCACCAAACATCGGTCCGTAGTCCGGCTCAAAGCTATCGGCCTTTTTATCCGTTTGGATACACACCAGGATCATATCGGCATCGGAAAGTTCGTCATAATCGTGACTGGCGGATAAAAGGCCTTCGGCAACGACCTCCTCTACTACAGAGTTCAGGCCCGGCTCAATCCCGCCAATAACGGATTTCCCTGAATTAATAGCGTCCACTTTCCAGCCGGAATTAAGGGAGTTCCGTTGAATAACCATGACCCTGGCGGGCTGGTCAGTACCGATCTTGATTCTGGCGTCGGCCAATAAAGCTGCCATAGGCATTCCTACGATTCCGGGGCCGATCACGGCAATTTTTTCTACTTTCCAATCGAATTGGATGTCATCGCTTAGTTTAATGTTCATAACTCATTTTTTTCTTAATAAAACCCAGAAAAGATCTTCGGCCGGATAAGGGATTTCCCACTGATCCGGAATGACCCTGGATATACTAAAGATGGATTTCAGAAGAGGTTTGTCTTTTAATTTATAATTGATCAAGGATTTTGCGTGTCCTGCCCCAATCTTTTTCGAGGGACGACCAGTGGCAATGACCTCCATACCGTGTTGGGCGCCGAAAAAGCGGATGCTGTCGGGCGAAAACCAGTGCAAAACCGAAGGGGGGCTGTACTCATGCCAGTTTTTTCCGAAAAAGCGAGCCATTTTGCTATCCTTATTCCAGGTTTCGATCAGCCAATACCCTTCAGGAGCTGTTAGAGAAGCCAATTTTTCCAGTCCTTTATTGAGGTCGTACAAATGAGGCAAGACTTGTATAATGCTAATGAGGTTAAACAGCTCTGTCGATTCAAAATCTTCCAATGGGGTCGAGTACATGTCCAGGTTCAATTGCTTCCGGCCGTACTGCACCATCTTAGGGTTTGGTTCGATGCCGGTACCCTGCCAGCCTGATTCGGTAAAACCTTTTAACAAAAAGCCGGCGGCAGCTCCTACATCCAGTATTCTTGCCGGGCTGGTATATTTTTCCAAAACCTTGCTGTAGTATTTACCTCTTTTTATCAACATATCGCCTTCGCTCAAATAATCAGAATAGCCGGCTTCTCCTCCTTCAAAATAATCGTCGCCATACACGGCTTCCACATGGGCAGGATTATAAGGCACATCTGCAAAGCGATGCCCGCACTGCATACAATCGAGAATGGGATATCCTTCTTTCTCGAATTTTTTTTCTTCCGTTCGGTCTTTCTGACAATTTTTGCAAGTAAACATTAGTTGGCCTTTAAGGTATACCAATTGCCTTCTTCAGAGCTGCGCATTAATCGATATTTATTCCTCAATAAATCGCTCAATGCAGGGCGCTCCTCCAGGAAGCGGGGATCGGTATAACCAATTTCCAAAAATATATAAGGTACATTTCCTTCATCCAATTGATCTGCCAATTCAGACCAAAGCTCGGTCGTCAACAACTCAAAAGACCACCCAATAATAGCAGCGCCCTGGAACCTGCCGGACAGATGGTAATAAAGGGGATTCCCCCCCACATAAATAGGCCCAGGAATACTTTCCGGTGATTTGAGAAAAGCAACTTCCTGCTGTATACGACTATAAGCCGGGTTATGATAATTATGAAATTCAATTTGATTTTCGTTGCCAATCGCCATTTTATATTTAACCAAAGGTGGTATTTTTTTGCCGGCAAACCAGCCATAGGCCGCAGCCATTGTTAACACGGCAACGAAAAAAAAGTATCGCCATCTACCTTGATTGTATCGATCTAAAAAGAAATCGAGCCCAATAGTAGCCAGGGTACCTAAGGGCACTAAAAACAACAAGAATTGATAATCCCAGTAGGAGAACTTCTGCATATAAACCACCCACATCCCTGTCAGGCACCACAGAATCATACTCCCGATCAATTCCTTGTTTTTCTTATTCAAGTGAAGCAGTCCAGCAAAAGCCATCAATCCAAGCGGCCCAAAAATGACCATAGCTTTTAAAGTGGCTTTCAAGAAGACGGAAAAATCCTTTTGGTTTACCTCCTGGATAATTGTAAAGGGAATCTCAAAATAAGTGTTTTGCACCAGGGATAAAATATCGTTTGAGAGGACGTATAGCATAAACCAGGTCGGTAGTATCACATTTCCCAGAATAATAGGCAACCAAACATACTGCAACACCTTTTTCCAGGAAAATTGAAACGAAGGGAGGGCTGAGTGAGTCAGGTAAATGGCATAAAGCCCTAATACAGGCAAAAAAGCCAACTTATAAAATAACACTACACTGAAAAACAGGCCGGCCGGCAGTTGTATTAAAAATACGTTTTTTCCCTTTTCCAAAGCGTAAAAAGGCAAGGTCATACTGACAAACAAGGGGAACCCTACTAAACCTTCTACCTGGGTAAATTTATGAGGATTCATAATCGCGTAATACACGCCAACGGTCAATAATGGGAAAAACCAGGCGACTTTGGGGTTTTTGAATACCTCTAATTTCTTTAAGATCCATACCCCATAAACCGCGAACAAAGCCCAGTAAATGAGTTCAAAGAAATGGACACCCCATTCTGAAAAACCGGCTACTTTCCCTGCTGCATAATAGAATAAGTAAATACCAGGCTGCTTCACATCCCAGATATCTTTGTAGGGTATAAAACCCTCATCCATCATTTGCCCAAAAAGGATAAAAAAGGCCTGATCACCGGTGAAGGGGTCATTTAAGTGAATGAGCCCCAGCAGAATTACGACTACCAGGCTTCCGTAAATGATTGCCTTTTGCTTATCCATTATTGATCAATAAATTGAAGAAACCACAATTCGATGCAAAGAGCGCCCCATAAAGTACGCCCAAAGGCTCGTTCCTTTTCAATAAGCTGCTCCATCCGCCCCATATCGAAAATGCCTCGTTCCCGGCATTTTTTCGATAATAAAATATCTTTAATAAAATCGGCGGCTCCGTTTTTGGCCCACAAATGAAGGGGAACAGGAAAGCCCATCTTATCCTTTCTTTCCAGTATTGGCCGGGGTAAAATATTTTTAGCTGCCTTCTTGAGCATGTATTTCATCTCTCCACCCTGGAATTTCATGGCCACCGGCATAGAGGCAATCAGGTCTACAATTCTTCGATCTAAAAGAGGCACTCTGGATTCCAGGGAAACGGCCATGCTTACCCGGTCTTCCACATGCAGCAAGCCCGGCAGGCTGCCGAACATGTCAAAGTGAGTCATTTTATTGTAGTACGATAAAGTGTTGGGGTTGTTAAAGATTTTTTGAAAATTGCAAAATATCGCTTCACGATTGTACATCTGCCTGAAGTCCGCAGTATACAAGTCAAGAGCGCTCTCACTGCGATCTATGAGGTGGAAGTAGCGCATATCCATCTCTTCGAACAAGCCCTTTGTCCAGAATTGGCGCATCATGGGTACGTATTGCTTCAAAACGGCCATGTTCGGAACGATGGACATCAGGGAGACTATGTGCTCCCCCTCATCATTGGTTTCATAAATGGCCCCTTTCATAGCCTGCTCGAGATAAGCGACCAGATAGCGGGTGTATCCTCCGAAGATCTCATCACCGCCCTGCCCGCCCAGTACCACTTTGACATTTTCGGAAGCTTCTTTGGATACCATATACTGCGGGAACAGGCCCGGCCCTACCACCGGCTCATCCATGTGATAGATGAGTTTGGGCAACAGATCCACAAAATCTGCTTCGGTGGGGTAAATTTTGAACATTTCCGCATGGCAGGCTTTTGCCACCACTTCGGCATGTGGTGTTTCGTCAAACTCCTGCCCTTCGCGGAAAGCTCCGGTAAAGGTTCTCAGACCATTACTTACGTGCCGGGAGGCCAGCATGGTCACCAGGCTCGAGTCCATCCCGCCGCTTAGGTAGGTACCCAGCGGCACATCACTTCGCATTTGTATCTTGACCGTATCCTCCAACAGGCGCTGGGTTTCATACACAAAATACTCTTCGGTGTGATGGTGATCAACCCGGAAGTCGGGCTCCCAATATTTGACAGTCCGGTGGGTATGTGTCTGAAGGTCAAATACGGTATAATGCCCCGGTAAAAGTTTGTAGATATCTTTAAATAGAGTGCTCTGTCCCAAGATGAATTGAAAGGTTAGGTACTCATTCAGTGACTCCTGACTGGGGCGGGCTTCTACCTGAGGATGAACTAGCAAAGCCTTGATCTCGGAAGCGAAAAGGATCAGATCTTCTTTTTCATAATAATAGAGCGGTTTGATACCAAAATGATCGCGGGCAGCGATTAGACGTTGATGTTGCTGATCGAAGATCAAGAAAGCAAACATTCCATTGAGCTTTTCAACGGCTTTTTCACCCCAGGCATGGTATGCTTTGAGGATAACCTCCGTATCGGAATGGGTTTTGAATTGATGCCCCTGCTGGATGAGTTCTTGCTTGAGTTCGAGATAATTGTAGATCTCGCCATTGAAAACGATGGTCAGAGCGCCGTCGGACATCGGCTGATGGCCGGTTTGCAGGTCAATAATAGAGAGTCGCTTGTGATAAAACCCGATGTTTTGTTGGATGTAGCAGCCTTCATCATCGGGGCCGCGATGATGAAGGGTATCGGCCATTTTTTTGAGCAGGGGCTCTTCGACTGTTCGGGTATTTTTGTGGTAGATGCCTATGATTCCGCACATGGGTTTTATTTTTATTCTTTGTGAATTCTCCACAACTCTAATTCCTTTAATCAAAAAGGAATTAAATGCTAAGCTGAGCGTTATTACCTAGGACACAAAAAAGTTTTTGGGAGGAAGAGAGGGAATGCATTAGACATTAAAATTATCCTGGCAGATCGAATAATTTATTCACTCAAGAAAGCTGATCATTTTGCTGGCCTGAAGAAATACTTTAAACAATTTCGCAGTATGAATTTTATTATTCTTCGAAAAAAAACCACTAGTGTTTCAAAAAACGGTCACTTTTTTTTTAAAAAGCTGAATAAAAATGGGGCTGTCTCATAACTTCTTTGTTGTTACAAGACAGCCCCATCGTCTTCTTTTTTCTATGCCTTACTGATGTATGTTTCTAGAGAATCATTTGTCCATTTTTAATAGTAACTTTTTCTCAACTAAAATTTCAGCCATTTTTTTGATAACAAAAAAATCAAAGCCAGATTTTTGAGCTATGTCCAACAAGGAATGTTGCCCATCCGAAAAATTCAAAATCCACAGCATAGCCAGTTGCATATTCCGCTGGTCGCTCTGCCCTCCTATAGCCGTATAGAGGCCGCGTTTGCCTAATTGAGGTTCGCACTTAGGGTTTACATTTTGGTAATAAAAATTACCTTCCAGAACCTCGACGATCCTTTTATATACTTCAAGTGATAATTCAAGACAAACCGGCTGGATCAATTCCAGGTCATCCGCAGAAGTGTGGTACTCCGGATATTGTCCAAACTGTGAACGGGTAAGGTTGCCAACCGGCAAATTAAAGCCGGGTGAACAATACTGCCTTTCATCATACCCATAGGGGGAGAAATCCCGAATGGTATAAGGCCATTCCGAATGATTAAGCACATGTTCAACGACCTGGTCGATGGTCGCATTTCCCCGACGGCTTTTTTTGTAGGTAAAATCTCCTGAATCCCCCAGCAGAGAGGCGACTAAGCCGTGTTTAATTTTCTTCGTTTGGGCTTCATTGTGGGCCAACCAGGCTATCGAGCCAATGGTTCCAGGGATAAAAAGGAAACGGTAAGAAAGTTGATTTTTTTGTTTTAACAGATCTTTTGCCAAGTAAGTTAGTACCGCAATGCCTGACAGGTTATCATTCGCTAGGGAAGGATGGCAAACATGAGCAGAGAACAAAACTTCATCATCAGAGGTTCCCGGAATAAGTAATTCGCCATAAGTCAATGATCCATTTTCCAGAGTAGAATCGATGTACACCTCATATTCACCATTATTTAAACTTTCTAATTGACGGTGGGTGAGACAGAACCCCCAGTTTTCCTGGTAATAAGAGGTTCGGTAAGGAATCCAATCTGGATTTTCAGGGAGGGAATAAAGGTGTTTCTTTAATTGAGAAAGGGATAGATGCCCATGAAAGGGGATACTATAATTAAGAAGATGGAGGTTATGATTTACAAAATCTACAATTTTTTTTCCGCCAGGATCTTTGATCCAGGCTTCATTTACATTCCATTCTTTGGGGATAGTCCAGTCAAAAACCTGGGTGCCGGTGGGGATCTCAATGAGGTCCAGGGGGAGGTATTCTTTTAAAATTTGAAGGGTTTGACGAACTCCATTCCCGGTGATACTTCTACAAATGGGGTAAAGGCGTTCGGCCAGCATATGTAAGAGATGCCCGGTGCCTTCCCGGCCATCGAGGTCAGTAGTTTGTTCACCTAGAGAACTGTTCATATTTATCGGAATTAACTGTTATAAGTACCCTGCAATATTTTTGTCCCGCCGCTTTACACACTGAGTCAAAAAAAAGCTTAATTTGTGCTAGGCTCCTCAACGGAAAGGCAAATCAACAAGTGTTTTAGGCACTCAGCTATAGCTTCCGGAGCACAAGAACAAGGACCATCAAGTTTAACCTCTTGCTTTAAGTTTAATAGTTTAAATACTTTTTACTCAAAGATCCATACAGATGTCAGAAAGGTTAAAAGGAAAATGCCCATTATGCAAGTCCCGGGATGGAGTTCTATTTTTTGAAGCGGCCAATATTCCTGCCCAGGATGGTGTAGTCTGGCCAACGTTAAAACAAGCGAAAGAAGCTCCCAAAGGAAAAATTGAGTTGGTGTTCTGTAAAGTTTGTAATTGTATTTACAACCAAGCCTACGAGCACCAAAAAATCACTTTCCTTGATTACGATTTTTCGCTACACTACTCGGCCCTTTATCAGTCATTTAATGACCAGCTCACCTCTTATTTGATTGATCAGCACTTTCTGCATCAAAAAACCATATTAGAGATTGGTTGCGGCCGCGGTCATTTTCTGATTGGTCTTTGCAAAAAAGGGAATTGCACCGGAATTGGTATTGACCCAAGCTATGGAGATGCTCAGAAGCTCCCATATGATACAGACCAGGTCCACTTTATCAAGGACTTTTACCAGGCCGGTATCCTTCCCGAAAAAGTAGATTATATTATTTGCCGGCATGTCATTGATGAATTGGAAGACCCCATCAAATTTATCAGTTTATTTCACGACAACCTCAAGGACGCTCCCGATGTCGGAATCTATTTAGAGGTGCCTAATGTTATAAAAACCTTTGAAAAAAAGCTTATCTGGAACTTGGGGTATGCCAAAAGATGGTGGTTTACACCGAAATCCCTTCAATATTTATTAAATGCCTCCAATTTCAAAGTCCTCCAATTCCAAACACTCCTACAAGAAGATTATCTCGGCATAGAAGCCGCGCCGGCTGCTTATGATCCTGCCTCCAATGTTCCATCAGCAAACAAATTAATGAATACCTTATTTGATTTTTCAGCCTCTTACCAGAGCGAAAAAAAGAGGTGGTCCTCCTTGCTGGAACACTGGAAAAAACAGGGTTTTAAAATAGCATTGTGGGGAGCGGGAATGAGGGGGATCAATTTCCTTAGTACTTTTTCTTTTCATGATCTAATTACCAAGGTCGTCGATATCAACCCACATCGACAAGGAAAATATTTGCCGGTCTCCGGATACCAGGTTCATGCCCCCGAAAGTATTCAGGAAGAATGGCCGGATATCCTTATCATTTCCAATGCTTCCTATGAAAAAGAGATCAAAACGCAGGCCATGGAATTAGGTTACAAGGGTGAATTTGAGGTTTTTTAAATGAAAAGAATCAATGACTAAGTTCCACCCGGTTCCATTTTCGATATACCGGCTGAACAGATTGACCTTCCAGATATTGTTCGATGCCCTCATGGAGGGCTTTTTTATACACCTTAAAAGCCTCATAAAAGATTTCGATGGTTTGGTCAATGTCTTTTTCTTTATGGGCATAACTAATCACCAGATTAGGCGCGATCACCCCCCTTTTTATTAATTCCTGAAGTAAGAGTGTTCGAAAGGGTTGCGAACTTTCCTTTTGCTCATTTTTGGTAGAATAAACCAAACAGACCGGGAATCCATGTATTCCAATATAATCCTGTAAGCCATGCTCTTGTATACACTTTTCTAAGCCCTCCTTTAATCTTGCTCCCTGAGCATTCATATGAGCGATGACATCTTTTTCTTTAAACACCTTTACCACCGCCATAAAGGCAGCCAGGGCATGATGCTCGGCTCCGTGGGTGGTAGATAGCAGAAAGACCCTTTCTTTTTCATGGTAAAGCCCTCCCAATTCCATAATCTCTTTTTTCCCGGCAAGGGCAGAAATGGCAAAACCATTACCCATCCCCTTACCAAAGGTGGAAAGATCGGGTGTTATGCCATAATAAGTTTGGGCCCCACCGATATCCCATCTAAAACCGGTAATCATTTCATCAAAAATGAGGAGGGAGCCATTTTCATTACATAATCGTTGTAAAGCTGTAAGGAAATTAAGGTCTATGCGTTCATACTTTTCAACTTCCATGATAAAACAAGCGATTTGGCCGGGATATTGGTCAAATAACGCTTGTACACTACTTATATCATTGTACTTGAACTGGAGGGTTAAATCAGAAATCACCTTAGGAATGCCCGCATTAACGGCGGTTGTGCCGATAAACCAATCATCGATCGAAAAAAACGGGTGATCGCCACAAATAACAATGCGGTCACGACCTGTATAAGCCCTGGCCAGTTTAATTGCAGCGGTCGTCACATCGGAACCATTTTTGGCAAACTTAACCATATCTGCCCCGGGAACCAGTTCTAGGAAAGTCTTAGCTGCCGCTAGTTCAATACAAGCAGGACGTGCAAAATTGCTTCCTTCCCACATTTGTTCGCAGGCAGCTGTTATAACATCCGGATACGCATGACCAAGCGTAACGGCTCGTAGTCCCATACCATATTCTATATATTCATTGCCGTCAACATCCCAAACACGGCAGCCTTTGCCTTTTACTAAATACGGAGGATAGTGCTCGGGGTATTGATCATCCCCTTTAGCATAGGTATGGCTTCCTCCCGGAATAAGTTTGTGGATTTCTGATTTAATATCCAGCGATTTTTGAAATTTTTTTACTTCAGTATCCATAGTTTAATACGTCATTTTTCGAAGATGAAAAGCTTCTGCATGCTTTTCGGAAGCCGCTGCTTCCAGGCCGCGTATGCGCATCAGGGCAAGAAAGGTTTCGCGGTCAAACCAATGTTTTTGGTGTTGGCTGTTATAGCACTCAAGGAGGATGGCTATTTTTTTATCAACATACGGTTTATCCAACGGAACAAAAAAATTAGGGTGGCCCAGATCCCCATCGTATTTAGGTATCTCATATTCAAATATGAGATGGTTACGCCAGGTATTCCAGGTGAAATTTGAAAGTAATCGATGATCCTGATGTTGATCATCCCGGTAATGGGTAAAGATCAGGTCCGGATTGAAGCCTTTTTTTAATTCTTCGAAGGATTCTTTAATCTTTAAGCCTTCATAAGGTAAAAAAGCATCTCTGTAGGCATGTATTATTATCTCTTTGCTAGGTGCCTTTTCCAGAAATAACTGGGCGGCTTCCTCGGCCTCTTTTTTTCTATTTTCATTAGAAGCAAAAACCACCCATTTTATGTGTAAAATCGGATTTTCATCGATCAATCTAAGTATGGTCCCTCCACAACCAATCTCAATATCATCACAATGAGCTCCAATACAAAGAATGTTCAGTCCTTTTGAAGCCTTATTATTTAATCTTATGGAGAGCATGTTTTTCTTTTGAATCGTTTGAATAAAAGGCTGCTTCCCCGGACTCCCATACCTTCCATGGAGTGAAGCCTGAATTTTCCATATCGTCAAGCTTCATTTTGTCTTTAAAAGTATCCATTTGTTGCCAAAAACCACTGTGGTGATAGGTCCTCAGCTTCTGAGTATCAATGAGTCTTTGGAAAGGCTCCAGAACCAATTCCTCTCCGTAGTTGATGTAATCAAAAATCTCTTTTCTAAAAACAAAGTATCCGGTATTCAACCACATATGTGTTTCGGCAATAGGAAGTATGGAGGTAACTTTCCCATCTTTATCAGCCAGCACCGTATGAAAGCTTTGGTTCGGTTTATAAGTCATAAATGAAGCGACATACTCCGGTGATTTTTGAAATTGATCTATCATGGAAGGAAGGTTCATGTCCGTTAAGCCATCGGCATAATTGGCCAGGAACATGTCCTCCTCCTGAAGATATTCTTTTACCCGAACCAGGCGCATACCGATATTAGAATTTTTACCCGTATCCACAAAAGTGATTTTCCAGTCGTGTATATCTGAGCAGATAAGGTCAATATTTCTCCCCTTGCTCAGAACAAAGTCATTGGAAATGGTTTCATTATAATTGACGAAATATTCCTTTATCTTATCCCCTTTATAACCAAGGCAAAGGATAAAATCCTTATGTCCGAAATGGGCATAATATTTCATAATATTCCATAAAATAGGACGATAACCAACATTTACCATAGGCTTGGGAATAGTTTCAGAGTAATCTCTCAATCGAGTCCCTTGTCCGCCACAAAAAAGTACTACTTTCATCACAATTTGTTTTTTGGTTAAAAATTAGGAGATAGTTTAGAAAGTCTTTCATTTTAATGAATGAACCGGTTCAAACTTTTTGGGTGAGGCTACGGCCAGTAAGTTTAATCTATTCAATAAGGCAAAACCGTTACTTCCGGAATAGGAATGACAAACTTCCCTCCCCATTCTTTAATATGCGACATTTGCTGACTGATCTCTTTTTTCAAATTCCAGGGTAAGATGAGTACGTAGTCAGGCTTGGCTTCATTAATGGCTTCCGGTGCATAAATCGGGATGTGGGTGCCCGGTAGAAAATTGCCCTGTTTATGCGGATTTCGATCTACGGTGAAATCCAAAAAATCAGTGCGGATGCCGCAATAGTTCAAGAGGGTGTTGCCCTTTCCCGGTGCACCATAACCAATTACGGTTTTTCCCTCCCTTTTCGCTTTGATTAAAAATTCAAGCAATTTGCGTTTTGTTTCTTTTACTTTTTCTTCGAATTCCGCATAAAACTCCAGGCTTTCGAAGCCCAGGGATCTTTCTCGCTCTAACAAGGCTATGGCACGGATGCTAACAGGCTTGGAGTTATCCGCCGTATGTCGACCATAGATGCGCAAAGATCCGCCATGTGTTGGTAATTCTTCAACATCAAAAAGGGTAATCTCATGGTGTGCAAAGATCCGGTTGACAGCGACAAAGGACAGGTAGGAAAAGTGCTCGTGATAGATGGTATCAAACTGGTTTTCTTCTATCAATCTTTGCAAGTGGGGAAATTCCATTGTGATTACTCCTCCTTCATTCAACATTATTTTCATGCCCTCCACGAAATCGTTGATATCCGGCACATGGGCCAATACATTGTTGCCCAACAACAGATCCGCCTTTCCATATTGATCAGCCAGTTCTTTGGCGGTTTGAGTACCGAAAAACCTAACTTCTGTGGGCACGCCCTTATCCCTGGCCGCAGCTGCTACATTAGCTGCCGGATCTACTCCTAAAACGGGGATTCCTTTTTTGACAAACCACTGTAACAAATAACCGTCATTACTAGCGATTTCAACTACCTGTTTTTCCGGACCTAGTCCAAATCGATCGCACATCTTCTCCGTATACTGCCTGGCATGCTCCAGCCAGCTATCGGAATAAGATGAAAAATAAGCATACTCTTCTGCGAAGATCTCATCAGGAGTGGCAAATTCCTCTAGCTGCATCAGCCAGCAATGATGACAGATATAGGCATGGAGCGGATAAAACTTTTCCATATCGTTTTGGTGCTCCGGCTTAACGTGTTTTTGACAAAGCGGAGACATCCCAAGATTGACGACGCTGTATTCCAATGGTTTCGAACAAAACCGACAGTGACTTTCTGTCTCTTTTTTGCTCGGAACCTGTCGCAATGATTTAGCTAACTGTTCCATATTTTTTTTTTGAGGTATAGAAAAGAAAGGCTTACTTAGCGGTCTTTTGATGTAGGCTGGAGGGCTATTCCTGCAAAAGAAGGTCCTAATGCCTCCTGGTTCCGGTCTTTATCGGATACCACGGTTGCCGGCAATGGCCAGTTGATACCTACAGTGGGATCATTAAAGCTAAAACCACCTTCCGATCTAGGTGCATAAAAGGCCGTATGATGATAGATGAGTTCCGTATTATCTTCGAGGGTCTGAAAGCCATGAGCGAACCCCTCGGGCACATAAATCATGCGCATATTTTCCTCCGATAACTCTAAACCTATATGTTTCAGAAAAGTAGGTGACCCTTTTCGAAGATCAACAATTACATCGTATACGCGGCCCCGGATGCATCGGATCAGTTTAATCTCAGCATGCGGTGGATGCTGGAAATGCATTCCTCTGACGGTCCCTGTTTCTTTTGTGCGGGAATGGTTAAATTGGACGAATTCCCGATGATGCCCAATGGTTTCAAACTCGCGTTGGCAGTAGGTTCGAGCGAAGAGTCCCCGCTCGTCGCGGAATGTCTCCAGCTCAATAATGTATGCTCCCGGTAAGCTGGTTTGTTGAAAGATCACGTTTGTGCTTTAAATGTTGATCAATTTCTCCCTCATGAATCAGTTCTCTGATGACATTGAGTCTGATAAGTTCTGATTGGTGGAAATGGGCATCCTTAAAATCGATGGACCTGAGTCCGTCTATCAAACCTTGGACGGTGCTTTTCAGATCATATTGTGGCTGATGGTCGGGTGCCAATTGTTCGAAGAGGTCAAAGTTTACCCGGTAAGAACGTTTATCGGGCGCGGCATTTTGATTGATCGAAACTTCTACGCCGGGAAGTAATGCTTGGGTTTCCAAAGCCAAATCTTTGATCTGGTAATTCCAATGGTTGCTTCCTGTATTCATCGTTAGAAAGCTGCCGCCATTGTCGATGGTTCGCTCAATTCCCCAGCGCATGGCTCTTGACATATCCAGTACATTTATCAGTGGCCGCCAGGGGGTGCCGTCACTGAGTATAGTGATTTTCCCGGATGTAACGCCCCCCGCTACAAAATCGTTTAATACCAGGTCCAACCTCAATCGTTCGCTCATCCCGCAAGCAGTCGCAAAACGGAAACAAGTCACCTGGAAATGCTCGTCTGCTAGCTTTTCAAGGGCTTCCTCAGTGTAGATCTTAGATTTGGCGTAAGCCGTCAATGGGTTTAATGCGGAGCGCTCTGTTCGGGGAGTATCTTCAGCAGAACCATAGACACTACAACTGGAAGCAAAAACAAATTTTTTCACACCTTGCCGTTTTGCCATTTTTGCTATCTCAACAGTAGCTTTGTAATTAATATCCAGAGTAGGTTCTTCAAAGCGATTGCCAATTGGGTCATTCGAAATAGCTGCCAGGCTTACTACCGCATCCACTCCTTCCAGTATGCCCTCTGGAAATTGCCGGACATCCCCATAATATTGAGCATCCATAAAAGAATCCGGGCTTATCCATTTGCTGGTGATGTGTTTGGCGAAGTATCCTATGTCGAAGCCGAGCAGTGTGGCCTGAGGATGATTTTTTTTAAGTTCTTTAACAAGCCCGGGACCAACATAGCCCAGGTTGCCGGTGATCAAAATTTTCATCTAATCATGTTTTTTATTTGATAAAGAGGAGACCTGATTAAGGATTAAACAGGAAACTAACTACACGAAATAAAGCATAAATTACCCTAGTACATAGGAGTGCATTAATTGGTTATAATTGCTTACCAATTTTTTGACACCCAGTACGGGCCCGTATGGGCAGGCAGGGGTTTACACTGTTTTTGTTCACGTTAAATTATATTTAAGCTTAGTTTTCATAAGCAGCAAAAACCGGTAGTAAATCAATGAACTCCATTTCATTTTGGAGGCAAAAAACAGACAAACCATTTCCAAATACCAGGTAGATTTTTCGATATTATTCAATGTGAATACAAGTTTATAGCCACTGGTATCAGCCCTCAAATAAGGACGGTATTTATCACGGTAGACTTCATTTAATCGTTGTGGAAAATCATCATCATCAAAATCGTTACCAGGGAAGACACTGAATATCAACATACCATGCTCAAATTCACTAACCAGACTTTCGTAAATCAAGCGTACCTGAGTTGATCCGACTCCTTAAACACCAAAATTTAAATACTCCTGGTTCATTTTTTTTCTAAAATATCAGAAAACCGATCAGTCGTATCACCCCTCCCCCTCTATAAAGGAATCGCCCAATATTACTATTCGGTCCAAGCAATTCTGACATTTTTTTTGCCTGCTTTTATCTCTAGCTACATACTCATTGTAATAATTCAGTACTATAAAACAGGCAGTACTCATTAGGAACTGTTTATTAGGCAGGTGCCAGACATCAAAACGGGATGGATATCTCCACTCTGGGAACTTGATTGGTATGATATCATGGGGGGAAGTACTTGAAACTATTTATCAGAATATTTCTAGTGCTGATTACCACATATTCTCCAAATCTTCTTTCTTATACTGATGATTGCGATTTATGAAGGTTGACCCATTCGTTCGCTTCAATTGCAGCATGTTTTTTTTTCCCAGGCGGGTAAGCAGGGCAAGGGGAAACAAAAACACGAAAAAAACGATGCCCAGCAATATCCGGGTATTGATCCACCCTAATACCTCAGCAATTTTAAACCATACCCATTCGACTCCTTTACCCAGAATGGGGAATACCATCGAAAATACACCTATCAGGGTAGCGACCAGGACGAAGGTATCATTTTTAAAAATATAAGACAAGACCAGAAGGCCCAGTACAATGATCAAAATGGTCGAAGTAGTAGACGGTTTGTTTTTCATGGTATCAGAATAAAGTGTAAATAAATGGCGCGATAGCGGAGCCACCTCCAATAACAATCAATACACCCAGCACTAGCAATATAAAAATGATAGGCATCAGCCAGAATTTTTTGCGTTGCATCAGAAACTTAAATAAGTCTTTTAAAAAGTCCATAGTTGAGGATTTAATCTAAAACGAATTCTTCTTTCCAATTGCTCTTTTCTTTCCAGTCAGGTTGTTTGGTCTTCTTAAACAAATAGTTGCCCATCACCAAGTAATCCATTTCGGTGCGCATAAAACAGCGGTACGCATCATCTGGTGTACACACGATGGGTTCGCCCCGTACATTAAAGCTGGTGTTAACCAGTAGCCCGGTGCCGGTGCGTCTTTGAAAAGCATCGATCAACTCCCAATATTGTGGATTGGTATCCTTGTGCACCGTTTGAATACGGGCGGAGAAATCAATATGTGTGATGGCCGGCACATCCGATCGCTGATAATATAATTTTTCCTTGAGGTCAAAATCGTGATACCCTTCGGGCAGTTCTGTACGCCGCTCTTCTTTTACAGGTTTCACCAGCAACATATAAGGGGAACTTCCCTGATGGTCAAAATACTGATCACATTCTTCTGCTAAAACAGAGGGGGCGAAGGGCCGGAAAGATTCCCGGTATTTGATCTTCAGGTTTAACTTTTTCTGCATTTCCGGGTTACGGGCATCACCGAGGATACTGCGAGCCCCCAGCGCTCGTGGGCCGAATTCCATCCGTCCCTGAAACCAGCCGACGGCTTTGCCCTCTTCGATAACCAGCGCCACTTCATCACATAAGGCAGAAAAGTCTTCTATTTTGGTAAACCGGGCCTTGTTTCTTCTGGCAGAGGCTTCAATATCGAGTTCTGAAAATTCAGGCCCCAGGTAAGCTCCCTGCATTGCATCGCGCTCGGGGTGGGCCGGTGTTCTTTCCTGGTCAAAATAAATGTGATGCGCGGCCAGCGCTCCACCCAGCGCCCCGCCTGCATCGCCGGCGGCCGGCTGTATAAACAGCTTGTCAAAAATTCCCACTTCCTGCAATTTACCATTAGCCACACAATTCAGGGCGACCCCGCCGGCCATGCAAAGATTGTGGCTGCCAGTAAGCCGCTTTGCCTCCCTGGCCATATTGATCACGGCTTCTTCCGTGATCTTTTGGATCGCCATTCCCAGGTTGCAGTGTTTTTGTTCCAGCGGTGCTTCAGCTTTCCGTTTGGGAAAACCAAACAAGGCCTCCCATTTTTTGTCTTTTACCATCCGCAGGCCGGTGGCATAATTGAAGTAGGACTGATTCAGCCAAACAGAACCGTCTTCTTTCAGTTCAACGAGTTCTTTTTTAATCATGCGGATATATTCCCGGACCTCCTCCGAATCAGGATGGCCATAAGGAGCCAGCCCCATCAACTTGTACTCACCTGAATTGACCCGAAAACCGAGGAAATAAGTAAAAGCCGAATATAAAAGACCTATCGAGTGGGGGAATTGCAACTCTTTTAAGATACTAATATCTTTCCCTTTTCCATGGCAAATAGAAGCGGTAGACCATTCACCAACCCCATCTACCGTAATAATGGCGGCTTCTTCATGTGGAGAAGGATAAAAAGCGCTGGCTGCGTGGGATAGGTGGTGTTCAGGAAAAAGGAGTTTTACTCTTTTCTTATTAAAAGGTCCGACCTTAGCCAGTTCTTCATAAATCAAGCGTTTCAGAAACATTTTTTCCTTTAACCAAACTGGAATGGCCCTTATGAAAGAACGAATACCCTGCGGTGCAAAGGCATAATAAGTTTCGAGTAATCGTTCAAACTTGAGCAGAGGTTTATCATAGAAAACAATGGCGTCCAGGTCATTTAGTTCCTCTCCGGCATATTCCAGGCAAAAGGAAACGGCATTGGAAGGAAAGGAAGGATCGTGCTTTTTTCGAGTAAAGCGTTCTTCCTGTGCGGCGGCCAGAATTTTTCCATCCTGAATAATGGCGGCGGCTGAATCGTGGTAGAAAGCTGATATTCCCAGGATTTTCATTTTATTTTTTGCAGTTTCTGGTTAATTCGGAAAAGGTGATTCATTTTTTCCAGTAAAATCCGGCAAACAAATATGGGGCCGTAATACAAGTATCTTTTCCAAAGCCTCTTTGGTTCCGATAGTAGCCTCCCCAGCCATTCAAGGCCCAGGTTAATCCAGATAGTTCCGGGACGCTGAACCGTGCCGGCATAGAAATCAAATACTGCGCCGATGCTGCAGATCAGCCTGGCATCTAGCTGGTTTTTGAATTCGTAAGCCCACTTTTCCTGCTTTGGGGCTGTCATTCCGATAAAAAGCACCTCCGGCTGAAAAGCATTGGCCTGCTCAATCATTTTTTGGCTATCTGAATGTAAAAATACAGATTTATAAGGAGGAGAGTAGAATCCGGCCTTGATATTAGGAAACTCTTTTTTCAAGCGAATCCTGATTTTTTCCAAAGTTGCTGCTGAGGACCCTAGATAAAAACACTTACCTCCTTTTTTTTCGAGATAACGCAACAAATAGTGGTGCAAATCCGCTCCGGCAATTTTTTTGACCTTTCTACCGGATAAGAACCGAAGGGAAGCCGTGATAGCCACTCCGTCAGGAAGGAGAATTTCAGATTCGCATAAAGCTTTTTTGAAGAAAGGATCCGTTTCGGCAATGCAGAAGGAATATTGATTAATGGTGCTGATCAAAGCTTTTGGAGATTCCAGCAATTCACTTAAAGTCCCAGAAAATGGGTGGTACTCAAAAAAATCAGCGGTCCTAAATTTTTTTATTAATTGCTTGTTCATAGATAGACATTAGGCTTTTAAGGTTTTTTTCGGGAGTGAAACATTGTTCATATTTACTTCTAGCGTTTTTAGCATAAGCGTTTTTTTCATTTTGTGGCAACGAATCCCAATTGGTCAATTTCTCTAATAAATCTTGGAGATAACCTGCCTCAAAATGAAGCCCGTTTATGCCATTGCAAAATAGACACCCCGTCCAGCACCAAATAATCCGTAGCCTTCAATGCTTGTTTAATCTCGGAATCCTAAGTCGTAATACCGTATGAGTTCGGACTGATCGTGTTCAACACTTTAAAGTTTGCATGATCGATCAGAATTTTGGATAGATTATCCGAAAAGACTCTAAATCCGATCGTATCAATCGTTTTATAGTTTTTCACCTGTTAAGCTACTTTCATACTCTGTTTCATTATTACTATTATCCGGTTGAAACCGTTATTTTAGAATGCTTTTGTTCTTTTACATTCAAACATTCCAGCACCCCATTTCTGAAGTTCTGTACCATTTTTTCAATGGTATAGAGGTCAGCGCACTGGATACATTTGCCAACTATTTCTTTGTAATTTTCAGAAAGCAATAAATTAATTGCTGCTTTACTGTATTCTTCTAAATCATTTACTGTAATGACGCCATTTTGGCCATTTTCAAGGTAGTCTATTTCAGGCCCATGGAAATGCTGCTGCGTGGTGATGAGAGGCGTTTCTAAGGCAAAGGAATCCAGGACCCCAAGCCCTACAGCCCCCGGCATTAGCTGAATCCTAGCCAGCTTGAAATACTTAACCCGATCCTGGCCGAATTTTGGACCGACATAATGAATCCAATCATAGGATTGAGCGACTGATTCCACTTTTCCGGCATCCAGGCCTGATCCGATAAAAATCATATGGAAATCAGGAATAGCAGCTTTGATCTTCTGACAGGACTCTAAAATGAAGCCCATTCGTTTTTCCGAATACATCGCTCCACAGTAAATCCCTACCTTGTCAGAAAAGATCCCCAACTCTTCTCGAAGTGCACTTACTTTTTGTGTGGATACTTCTCCGTACTGCTTTTTCAATTCGCGAGTGTCTATAGCGTTTTGAACTGCCGTTATTTTGTTCTCCGTATAGCCTTTCTCTATCAAGAATTGCTTTACCCCTTTAGTATAAGCGAACCACCAATCGCATTGCTTGATGTAGAGGTATTTGAATTGATTAGCCAGTCCTTTTTCATTTGCCTGCATGTTACGTCCGTGCCCCCAAAAGCAAAATTTTAAATTCATTTTATTTCGGGCAAACATAAGGTAATAGTTGAGCAATAGTTTATTTGCCTGTTCAACGATAACCATGTCCATTTCTTGTATATCTTTCAGGCACGGCTGCCAGATGATTTCCCTGCTTCCTAATCTTAGAATTTTATTTTTTATGAACTTCCCCCACTCGATATCAATTTGGTCATTGCGCATTTTAAAGTCAGCACTGTCCAGTTTTCCATAAATAAGGTTCAGTTCTATTCCATCCTTCAGCAGAGCTTCACGAAGTTGGTTATAAAAATCTGTTCTATACTGAAATAGGGTTCGATAGATGATGGCAACTTTTTTCATAAATTAGCTTGAGTTTAGTTTATCATAAATTGGTGATGCCATATTTTTTTGCCCAGACTTCCAAATTGATAACCCTCCAGAAGGGGAACTGAGGGAATTTGTCAGGAATCTCGAATCTCTTTTTAATCTTTTCAGTATCCCAGATAGCCCTATTTCTAAAGCTTTCAGATTCCAGAACATCAAAAACGTAGGCCTTGAAATTCTGGTCCTCGGAAATGTAGTTGGTGAAAGGCGTTTTAAACCCAATTTTTTTTCGGTTATTGGTAATATTATCTGGGAGTAACTTTCCAACTGTATCCCGCTGGACCAGTTTGGTGCGGCCCTTTCTAAACTTGATCTCATTAGGAATGGAAAAGGCAAACTCCATCAGGCGATAATCCAGAAAGGGAGACCGGATCTCGATTGACTGCTGCATAGAAGAGACATCTTCGTAGTGCAGAATATTGTTTAAACCCTGATGGTTAATCACGTTTAAAAGGTATCGATTGAAGTTGTTCCCCTTCAATGAAAACTGGTATTCCGAAACGTAATGATCACGGCTTCCTTTGATGAACTCTTTATCCAGGCAAGCGATGGACTTTTCCTGGAACCTGGCTCTCAGATAAGAGGCAAAGGGCTGGTTCAAAACCGACTTGACCATTTGAACCAATAAAAAGGGTTTAGAATAACCGTTTTTTTGATTTAAGACCTTAAATTCTTCCCAAAAGGTTTTCCTGTTTTTCAAAAAATGATCCACCAAATGAACACCTGAAATGTACCGATCATAACCTGCAAAGGCCTCATCACTACCCTGTCCGTTCAGTACTACTTTAACCCCTTCTTGCTTGCAGGCTTTCATAATATTATTGTGCGCAACGCTGGCGAAAGACCCAAGAGGATGATCCAAGGCATAAATGAGCTCGTCAAATTCCTCGACCACACTCTTAGGACTTACCAGCATCTCATGTAGTTTGATATGCTTACAGGTTTTGACAAATTCCCTGGCAATGTGTGTTTCGTCATGTTCAAAATTGGGAAATGAAGCGATAAAAGCATTGATCTCATTTTGGTCCAGTGCACCGCTTTCGATAAGGTTATCAGTCACTTTGGCGATAGAAGTAGAATCTAATCCGCCGCTTAGCAATAAAGCCACAGGCACGTCGCTTCGATAACGCAGCTTGACGGCGCTTTCAAAAAGATGGGTAAAAGACTCAAAATAATCTTTGTGCCCGTTGTGACAGAACATGTTTTGCTCAAGCCTCCAGTATTTTTTAAATTCTATCAGGCCGTTTTCAACGGTCATAATGGTTCCGGGGAGTAGTTCCGAGCACTCTTTAAAGAAGGTCTCGCCATCATTGATTCGGTATCCATAAGCCAGGTATTCGTAAACTTTGTCAATATTGGCTTCTGTAAAATGGAAAATCGCGTGCAGGGCTTTTAATTCACTTGAGAAATAAAGAACCTCATCCTGGATGGTGTAATAAAACGGCTTGACCCCAAGACGATCACGTGCACAAAACAGACGATTCTTCCGGAAATCGTAAATAGCAAAACCCCACATCCCATTAAACTGATGAACGCAATCATCCCCATACTCCAGGTAGCTATTGATGATCACCTCGGTATCAGAATCTGTATGAAATTCATATCCTCTGGCTTGGAGAACCTCCCTTACTTCGATATAGTTATATATTTCACCATTGTAAACGATAACGATCTCTCCGTTTTTACTGATCATTGGTTGATTGGCAGCCTCTGACAAGTCAATAATGCTGAGTCTACGGAATCCAAATCCGATGGGATTCTTAATAAAAATGCCTTCTGCATCGGGCCCGCGATGAATAATGGTATCATTCATCTTTTTTATTATTTCTTCAAAATTAATTGGTTGATCAAATTGTTGATCAGATCGTAATGAGATGAAACCAGTTATTCCGCACATATTTTTGATTACTTACTACTTGAAAAAATTTCTTCTTCTAATTTTTGTGCATGAGGTTTTTGGATCACCCTGTCGACCTCATTTGAAAATTTTTCTCCAAATGCATCCCAGCTGAATGAATGATAAAAATCAATTAATTCCTCCTCATAAGAAACATGGGCATCCAGACTTTTTTCATAAAAAGTCAAAATTTCATCAAAGTCCCTATAAGTCTGAATAAAGGAATAATCACTTAAGTCTTTAAAAGCACCATGGTTTGGTCCTATAATGGGAGTTCTCATCCTGATGGAGTCCATCAAAGCTCCAGAGCTCAATACCGAAGTTGGTCTGTGAGTGAACAAAATAAACCGAGATTGCATAGCCATCTCTGCAATTTCTTCGATCTCGTAAAAATTGTCATCCAGAATAATATTATCCGAAACAAAGGTTGTCAGTTGTTCCTTGTAAGATTCCCACGGACATCGCCCCACTATCAAGACCTTGTACTTATCTATAAGCTCATTGTCTCGTAAAAATTCCAAAAATTCCAAATGCCCTTTGTAGGGATAGACTGTTCCCCAAATAAAGAAGTCATACTTTTTTTCTCGTTTCTCGGATTTTGGAAATGACTGTAAAACCGGATGCACCAAATACTTTGTTTTAGAAGCAGACTTAGGAAATTTTTCTTCAATAAACTCAACTCCTGCTTGCGAATGGGTGATAATTAAATCTGAGTATTTTATCATTAAACTATACATAAAGGTGGTCCATAGATTTCTTTTCTTATCGTGTGAATATTTATTATGCATAATCCACACTGTTTTCTTTCTAAATGTTTTTATACCTAAAAAGAAAAACACGAAAAAGATAACCTGAAACTTTCCAAAACGATATAGAATCAAATCTTCAATAAAACTATATAAAAAAAGGTCTGCCTTAAAAAAGAACTTGAACATATCCAACACTCCATTTTTAAGATGTTTTTGATTAACGATGGAGTATTTTTTTTTCAAAACCCTTTTAAAACAAGGCATATATGGGCTTGGAGACGGGGATATCCTGGGATCTATATTAGGATAAAAATAAATTCTTACCATAATTAATTGCGGTTAGTAACAGCTTGGATGAACATTTTTTATGTAAAATTCTTATTGCAGCTAGAACCTGGCGTGAGAAAGGAGCTGTTTAAGGCCTCAATCTCTTTTTCAAGTATTTGATAACTTTTTGTGGAGTTAATGAACGGAATCTTACTAATATTGCTTTTAATTTTTGAATAAAGGTCTTCCACTTAAACTCTGACTTTCTGATTAAGTAAAACAACCTATTCCTAAAAACCACATAAGAAAAAAGCTCGCTAGGATCCCCTTTAAGCTTGGTTTTATAGTCATATGCTCCATACATCATATGAAATTTTTTACCACCTCTATCGATGAAGCTGATAATGGTCTGAAAAAGAGTGGTCAGGCCTGGGCTGTAATAATTAAAATTGGAGTCATGGGCAATTATATTAAAATACAAATGATCGTCTACCACTAAATTTAGCACCATTGCCATATTCTTCCCGTCCGCCCGTGACCTAGTAACAAAACCAAAATCCTCCAGGCTTTTTCTGTATTTTCTCATATAGCTTTCCTTAAGCCCAGAAACAATATCCTTTTTATTCATTCTCTCTTTATTAAAGGCAACAGCCTGTTGAATAAGAGAGGAAGGGATGGCTTTTTTTTCAAAAATGGAAAAATCATAATCCGGATAATCTCTTTTAGTCCGATTGAGAGCATTATTGATATTGCCCCTTATTTTTTTTCCGATCTTTCTCCGGTATGCTTCTTCGGAGGCCGGCAGATCAATTATATAATCTTCAACCACTTCAGTAGTTAAGTATCGAAACGAAATCCCGAAAGGGCTTATGTACTGTTTATTAAAAGAAATGAATTGTACGCTATTGTAGAGCTGGAAACAGGTAGAGCAAAAGAAATCAACATAGACACGGTCAATAAAACAATGCTCGTTGACTACTTTTATCCTTAAAAAGCCTTTGGAGAAAACAAAAACATGCTTAATCTCAAAATCCGGTTCGTACAATATAAAAGTGTGAACTGTTGATTCAGCTAGCGCTTCTGCATACGATTTACAAGCATATGGACTTTTATAATGCTTTAGCATCCAGTCATCCAGTTCCGGTGTGATGCCTTTAACAATTCTAAAAGTGAAATCCTTTTCCTTTTGGATCGTGGTCTCCTCTTTATCATCGAAAGACTGCTGTATGGTTTTATCTGATTGTTTAGTATGGTAATTCACAAATCGTGCTATTATTTTTACGGCCCACATTGATAGGTGGATGCCAGAAATGCTATTTCTGTATAAGCATAGGGTTAGTCAAATGGCAGATATGTTCCTGAAAACTTTTACTAACTACAGCTGCGTCGTGCCTCTTAAATACCAATTCTTTGGCGTTGCCGGCGACATCTGCTCTGTAGTCTTTATTGTTAATCAATTCAATAACTTTGGTTTTCAGCTTTTTTGTATCCTCTTCCGTAACCACGGCAGCCCAGTGATGGTCTTTAGCATATTTCACAATCGCCGTCTCTTCGGGGCCGACAACCAGTATTGGTGTTCCACTAGCCATAAATTCAGATGCCTTGGTCGGCATGGATAATTTGAAAAACTTTATCGCTTCCGGGTCAAAATCATGGGGCAGGAACAGGATATCAGCACCGGATAACACGGCAGGTAATTGTTCGTACGGAACAAAACTGCCATATTCGATGCATGAATATTTTTTTATCCAGTTAGGTGGAACAGCAGATTGAATTTTCAATTTCAATTCCAGCTTGTGCTCCTGATTAATCTCTTGAAGAACTTCGGCCAAGTTCCTTAAAGAATCATCAATGCCCAAACCGATCCGTCCCGTATATAAAATGAGGGGGTGTGCGCTCAACTCATAACTGCTTTTTTGATATTGTTGCCAAAAAGTAGCCTTAATGGGGTTGTGAAAGGGGATAAATCTTTTATGATACCGCTCCCAATAGGCTTCTGACATATAATCTCCTATACTCATCAACAGATCACAACGGTCAAGCAAATCCCTCAAGGCAGTATCAATGCGTTTGGACCAATAATTTTTGAACAGACCTTTGTGTGAAATCACAGATGGCCAATCGTCCATCATATGAAAAACCATGGGTTTATTCAAATATTCACAGACTGCAATCGAAAAGTGTAGTTCTTTCAAAGAAAAAGCCTGTATATAAATTACTTCTGGCTGATATTCGTCCAACCATTCCCGGAGTTGCCTGGACAGATTCATTTTCGAGGTAAAATGAACGAGGCCGGTATACTTCAAAAACGGAATGAAATAATTCATTATTAGTTTCTCCCGCAGGCTCGACTTAGGTATGCTAAGATCCTGAATCCTTTCTTTTGTCTTGAATTGAACCAGGCCGGATGGGTACTTTCTCTTAATTAAAGACAATGGAAATAAATAGTAATCTTCTTGTTCTCCTAATTGATAATAAGTATTACATATTTCGGTATCAATATTATCTAACAATAAATACCTTGAACATGCTACTGCTAGTTTATCCCGATCCCAACCGTTAAATAAATTCATCAAGGTCACCCCACCCCCGGTGTCGTTATTAAAGGGTTGGCCTAAAATCAATATTTTAGGGAAAGGCATTTAATAGTTTTTTTTGTAAACAAATAATGATAAAGAAGAAGGCGAATGAAATAGGCATAGCCGATCGCAATTATTATTTTTTCCGATAAACGCCCATAATACTGTGCCCTTTAATTTTTGAAGCTTTTCTTCTGAGATAGCTATTAGTAATTCTATTCCCTCCCAGATATAACATTTTGGAAATCAATTTATTAACCAAGGATGCTTTCCCAATTCGTTCAGATAAAAACAGAGAAGTATAATAATCAAAATGCTGAGGTTGAAGAGGTTCAAAGAGTATTTCGATTATTTCTAAATCGAAATATTCTCCCAACTTTCGAAGGGAGCTTTCATTCCACAAACCCATATGATGTGGAGGCATATTCAACATATTCTCAGAGTCAAGACTAATGAATGAATCATTGTTGGGAACACAAATTACCAGGAGTCCATTGGTTTTCAGGCATTTAATTTTTCCTTCAATAAAGCTGTTCACCTCAGAAATGTGTTCAAGCACTTGAAAAGAACACACTACATCGAATTGATTTTCGTGGCTTTGACTGTATTCCTCAATGGTTTGATTGATGATTTCAATATTGTCTGATTTAAAGACAGCGCTTTGATTGAGTTCTAGCCCTGTACATTTTACTTGGTGCTGATCTACTATTTTTTTCAGAAAAGCACCTCTGCCGCAACCAACTTCCAGGATTTGCCAGCCTTTTTGAAGAAATTCACTGCATTTCTGATGTTCCCATTTCCAAGGCATATAATACCAATCGTAGTTTTGAAGTCTTTCATAAAACTCACTTTTCCCGGATAAATGTAACGGGTAAAAAAATTGATAATCACTTTTCTTACACCGGTAAACCTTTACCGATTCAATGCCCTTGAAATATTCACTAACATCCATATCAAGATTCTTTTGATATAAGCGGATGATATCTTCAACCGGAATGGTCTTTTCCAGTTGTACATCAGAACCGTCAATTAATGGACTCGTCAACATTCTCCTGTTTTTAATTCAAGAACTAATTAAAACTTATTTGAATGGGAGTATTAAATTGAATTTCTCTTTGATTATTTTTTCAAATAGGATTGGAGAATTTCTTCAGGAATTACCCTGAGTTGCCTTGAATAACAAATATCAATTGCAATCCAAAAGATAAAATAATGCAAAGTAAAGGTGTTAACGGTAGTTGGATAATGAAAAAGTAAAAAAAGAAAAATCCAGATAGCCCCAGCTTTGGAAAGGGTGTTTTTGGAGCGAAAAAAGCCGTAATAAATCGCAGGAAGCGCTATCAATAACCATAAGCCCATGTAGATCACCCCACCTTTTAAGATCATGTTCAGATATCCTGTTTCAATAACACTCCTGTACATAGACACTGTACCTTGATCTATCCCAGGGCAATAGTACTGTCCGTTTAGCCCCTTTCCCATAATGAACTCACTTCGAGTCATATCACGAAAAAAGCACTCCTCTACCCCTGTTCTAGTGTTCTCAAACGATTTTTTTTGGATATTTTCAAAATGCTGGTCACTATAATAAATTTGAATGAAATAGTTTGTAACAATGACAGTAACAGCAATAGAGAATAGAATTATCCAAATTTTGTATTTCGCTTTGCTGTTATAAACATAAATGAAATAAGCAATTAGCAAGGGGATAACATTCATCAATATCATTGCCCTTCTCGCTCTGAATATAGCAAAAAATACAGTGCCTCCTATGACCATCAACGCAATGATTATCGATTTCCTGGAATGGTATTTATAGGTTAATAGGATAAACCCAGCAGATAGACAAAGTGTTGTATTTATGACTTCGAGGATCGCTTGACTTTCAAAATTGTTAATATCAGGGTCAAGAAGTTCTCTGGCAAAATACAGATCCAGTAATAGGCCTAAAATTCCCAGAATTAGGATAATCTGAAAAAGTTTTTTGTAGAACAAAAGTTTTTTCGGAATTAATATTATCATGGGAACAAAATAGGAGAAAATTCCATACCATCCATCGAAGAGTATGGACTTAATATAGTTATAATCGATATCATTAGCGCGAATAAAAACAAATAAACTCCACAAACAAAAAAGAATGAATAAAGTCCGAAGATAACTATTATGAATGCTGAACTGCATGATGTTCATGAAACCAAAAGCCATAAGCCCTATCCCTATTATCTGAAAACCTTGCGTGATAATTTGATTCGTAGCTGGGCTTGAGGTTAAAGAAAAAAGAAAAGAATATAGAACAAAACCTATCCAGAATAAATTTAAAGATTGCTTACACTTTTGGTTATAAGTATTATAAATGAAATAGGTTACTTTGTTCATTCTTGACTGCTATTCGCAATTAATTGAAGAAGAGCCAAATGTTTTTGTAATGAAGTCTGGCTTTGCATTTCTTTGAGCACATAACCATTGATATCATTTTCAAAACAGTAATGGATGCCTTCCACCAAATCTGGTACATTTTTATATTTTGCAAGGTATCCATTTTTTTTATGGTCGATTAAATCAGGGATTCCACCAGTTTTGAAACCTACCACTGGAGTTCCACAAGATAAAGCCTCAAACACTGTATAAGGAAGGTTATCTGCAAGAGAAGGAGCAATAAACACATCAGCAGCATTATAGATCAATACCATTACCTGCTCATCATTTACATGTCCCATCAGTCGGGTCTCATAGGGGATTGATTTAGCAATTTCCTGATTGTGTGCCCCTCCAAAGATCAGAACAAGCGCATCATGTAATCTATTTTCTTTATGTATTTGACCGATAGCAGATTTCAGATATTCCCAACCTTTGTAAGGACTGGTGATAGAAATTGCCCCGAAGGATATCACTGGTCTATCCATTGGAATATTCAGCCGTTGCCTCGCCACTTGTTTATTCATTGGTTTAAAAAAGTTCTGGTCTAATACATTCGGTATGTGAAATACAGGCTTGGACTTGATCACCCCTGATTCCAGGGCACAATGGTATAGCCATTTACTTGGAGCTACAAAATAGAGATTGTCATAGCTGGTGAACAAGTCCCTTTTTTTCCGAAATTGCCTATAGGAGAGATCCCTTTTTTTTGTTGTAATAAACATATGGCAAGAATAACAGCCCGTTTTATATTTATCACATTCGAAGCTGTGATGACATCCACCCGTGATCGTCCACATATCATGCAAAATAAATACCATCGGCTTTCTGAGCTCAGCAAGTTTTCTTATACTTTCCAGGCCTAGATACCCATTCAAAATCCAGTGAACGTAAATAACATCTGCTTCCTGAACCTGTTCGATACCTGCAATATTATTACCCAATATAGGGTGCGAGAACATGCCATACTCTTGTTTCTGTTTCCTAAGCAGTATACCTTGGAGTTTATTATCGATCCTGGCCTTGAACCTGGCCTTTTTATCCATACTTTTCAACCTGGTACTATCAGGAAGCTCTGTATGAAGCGACAAGATATTGGAATCTATTCCGTGCTTAATTAATTCATCCTGAAGACGTCTGGCAAAGTCCCCGGAAGAGCTTATCCATTGGGCAAGATGCAGTACCTTTAATCCTTTTTTAATAGTTGACATAAAATTAAAAAGCACTGCTATTAGTGAAGTACTGGTTTGTTTTTCCCCAACATTCTTTTTTTCAGAGAGAGGTAAAGCATTTCAGGCTGATAGTTCAATCGGCAAAAATCGGCATATTTGTACACTTTTGAAGGCTCAGCCATGAATCGGTCAAGGCAAAGCAATTTGCTATTTTCAAATGGGAGTTTATTGTTCCGCCCGATGGTGGTAAATGCGACACGAAACCCTAAATCTTCCACGATATCAAGTAAAGATTGGTTAAAGTCACCATTGGGGAAGGCAAGGCTCAAAGGACGATCCCCTGTTCTTTGCTCAATAAAATCGTTACTTTCAAGGAGTTCTTTTCTGATTTCTTCCTCTTCATAATTAATCAGGATGGCGTGATTAACGGTATGGTTCCCAATGGTCACAAATGGGCTTTTCGATAAGGTGGTTAGTTCCTCAGGAGTTAAAAATCGATCGATATCGGACCATGGTTTAAACGATTCAGGGCCGAAATTTTTGAAAATGTATTCATTAATTTCTCGATAAGAATAGCTTTTCAAAAATTCCTGTTCCTGATAAATGGATTTCAAACCGGCAGCCTGCTTAAACCTATATTTATAAATTATATCCGCCCACATTGAAGTATTTTCCATGATATTTCTCGTTGTTACAAAAAATATAGCGGGTACTTCATATTGTTCCAAGACATCTACAGCCAGCAAATTATTAAAGTATCCATCATCAAAGGTGATCATAACCGACGGTCCTTCTCCCAGGGATCCACACAGTAAGTCTTCAATGGAAATAAAGTTGTATTTCAGATTAAGAAAATAGTCTATAAACTCTGAAAATTGTTTAGTGGTGATGTTATTTTGTGGTAGGATATGCCCTGCTTTTTTCTGGTCTTCATTGGCATACAAACCGTGAAAGTAAAAAATAAGCAAGTTGTTTTTCTCACTTACCAATTGAAGAAGCATAGGATTGATCAACATCCCAATATTCTCTATTAATTTAGGAACAGTTCTGTCAATTGTATTTTTTAGAAACCTCAAATTTAATTTTTTAATATGGCATACTTCATCTATAGCGGCCTTTCATCATTCGTTCCAAATGCCTTTTGCTGTGTTATTGATTAACTTATAGGTCTGGATTGGTTGAACGATGATATGGACCAAATTCAGCAAAATGGTCGAAAGGATAATTCCTCCAATTCCAATTAGTTTTCCAAGGAATAATGCTAAAGGAATATTTATCACCATTCCAATAATACTTAAATACAGTTGCAATTTTATTTTTCCAACTCCATTGAGAAAGGGAACAAAAATATCTGTCCATACAAAAATGATGACATATATAGCCAGAAAGATAGAAACGATTCTGGGTACTTTAATTTCAGGGCCTACCCAAAGCCAATAAAAAAAATCTGAAAAAATTAACATGACTATGGTTAGCACGGTCATTGCAGCCCATACTAATTTGAGCTTATTGACGGTTTTTCTGATCCAAATCAGATCCTTTTTCACCCATGCTTCAGTGTAAGCACTCCAGAAGGGAGTTATAATGATCCCCATTAGCATAGGAACCAAATTGAAATATTTAAATGCAATATTATAAGGTGTTACCTGTTCGGGACCAAATAGTTGAGTAATGATGATATTATCCGTTGAATACATGACCAAGGCAGCAATTTGGATGACGAAAAATTTCAGCCCCAAATTCATTAGCCCCTTGGAAAATTTAAACCTTACATACTTAAAGGAAGGAGAATAGGCTTTATATTTTCCATTATACAACCAAATACTGGAAATAAACAAAACTAAAACCGGCGCCATTCCAAATACCAGTGCCAAATAAATAAGGCTCCCTTTTGTAGTTAAGGTGAGTAGGTAAATGATCAACAATGAGATTGCGCTTCCCAGGAGGTTGAGCAGAGACGCCTTGGCTGGTTCCTGATTTGCAGTAATAATGGTTGTTAATAAATTTAAGACAAACTGCAAACAGAAGAATGTAAATACAATCAAGGATAAGATGCTAAGCTCGCCGGCCATACCGGCAGGAGAATTCAGTATCTTCGACCAATCCAAGAAGGGATTTATACAGAGGAATACCAATAAAAGGGCCGCCACTATTATGGTCATAATGGCATAAGTGGTACTGAGATAAATCCTAGCTAATTTGATCTTACCCTTGGCCATAGCTTCCGCAAACTTATTGCGCAACCCATGCCCTAATCCGATGTCAAACAGAGCAAACCAACCAATAATGGAACTCAGGGTGAGCCATATTCCATAACGCGTGCTGTTGACATAGTCAATCGTCAGGGGCACCAATAACAAACTGATGCCAATATTTAGGCCCTTGATGACAAAAGAGGCTAGAATATTTTTCTTTGCTTTTACACTTCTCAGTTGCCCCCTATTTAGTAGGCTCAGCCCCCAGGTAAAAATACTTGCTGCTTTTGTCCTTAGGTAATTCATCTATTCATCAAAAGTTTTTTATCCACTTTTACTGATAAGCTTAAGCCACTTTTACGCTTTCTGTCACTTTTTCCCCACTAAGGTATTCATCAACATAGCTCATAACCTCTTTTGAGAATAGCTCATAATTAAATTTTTTCCTGCAAAAATGAAGCGCCCGCTCCCCCATTTCTTTGGCCTCCCCAGGATTGTCAATCAGAAAGCTCAGGGCCTGGCGCCACCCCTGCACATCCCCAATATCCACATTAAAACCTATTTTTTCTTTTTCAACATCAAATGGATAGGGTTTCTGAGGAGTCATGATAACTGGCTTACACATAGCAAAAGCCTCAAGAACCACAGTGATTCCGAAGGGTGCAAAAGAATACGGTGAGTAATCCAACATAGGAACCGCCACCGCCAGAGAATTGTAATAATCCTTACGAATTCTCCCAGTGGAAGTCATCCCAGGGATAATTGAATTATCAATAGTAATGTTGGGAGTTAATAAACGTTGCAATTCTTCACTAAAACTACCTTGGGTAGTAATTTTCAGATTAAAGTTGATTTCATTAAAGGCTTTCACTAAAGTTTCGTAATCCCGGAGACTTCCTCCTGTAGCGAAAAAATAGTTTTGAGTAGGAGGACTTGTTTGTTCTTGAAAAAATGATTGGAAAAAATCTACGTCTACTCCCCAGGAATTTACCATACGGGCATTGGCCTTTATTGGGTATTGATTACTTTTCTGGAACACCTGCTTATTGTAGAAAATAACGAGGTCAGTTCCTTTATAGTAAATATAGCGGACCAAATATTCCTTCCAGCGTTTAAGTTGATTTTTATTCTCAATTTCAGAAGCCCTTTGAGCTAATGAAATGAGTGGCTTCCGATAAAGTTTTAAGACTTTGAGCAGCGCGATTAAAAAAGTATACTTCATTTCAGGGTCGAAGATAACATCAAACTCCTTTGATTTTTTCAGGCAATTAATTTGCTGTTCTAAATTGCCGATCCTGAGTGCCTCTCCTAATTTTCTCCAAAATGAGTTGTCATCATAAGAAGCACAAGTTGTTGGATGTCCGTTATTTTTAAAAGCATCGTATAACCAGAAATGATGAGCTGGGAAATCTTTTCCTCCTTTCTGAACATATTGATAAGCCTTTTCTAATTGTTGAAAAGGAAAAACTTCAATTACTCTTGTTTTGATCATAATGAATTTTCGAAATAAAATTTTAGGACGAAATAACCCCTGAGACAGCAAAAGGAAATGAAATAGCCTGCCCAAACAATAGAAAAAAAAGTAATTTAAAATGCATTCTCCTCTCCTTTCACCATATTGAAAACCGTCAGGAAAATACACTTGCAATCAAACCAAAAGCTCCAGTTCTCGATATAGTTTACATCGTATTCCACCCGCTTAACCATTTTGTATAGCTGATCAGTTGGGCCTCTCCAGCCATTTACCTGAGCCCAGCCGGTAATCCCAGGCTTTACTTCATGCCGGATCATATATTTATCCAGAAGAGCAGAATAATCTTTCGTATGTTTCAGCATATGTGGCCGTGGCCCTACCACTGACATATCGCCCTTTAAAACGTTAATGAACTGAGGGAACTCGTCAAGATTGGTTTTCCTCAGGATAGCCCCAATTTTGGTAATGCGGGGATCATTTTTAACAGCTTGCTTTTTATGAGAATTATTATTCACCTTCATGGTTCTGAACTTAAGGCATAGAAAGGGTTTGTTCCAATATCCCGTCCTCTTTTGTGAAAATAAAACTGGGCCTTTAGAACTCAGTTTTATTAAGACGGCAATGAGCGGGTATAGCCACGAAAAAACAAAAAGGATAACTAACAATGAAAAAACAATATCAAAAGCACGCTTAAAAATCCGGTTTTGTAATAGATGCAAAGGCTCTCTTCTACGACGAAGAATAGGCAAATGAGCTATTTGTTCCACCTGGGTACCTTTTTCAAAATAGGCAATTCCCTTTGGGACCACCTCAAAGTCAATAAAATGAGTGCGGCAAAGGTGTTCCAAATATTGCACCTCCTTTGTGGAAAGAGGGCTGTCATAATACAGTAGCTTATTAACTTGCAGGTTGTTTTTTATTTTGTGGAGGACGTCCGAGAAGCCTCCCAGCCTGGCCACTCCCGGAATATCCTTATCTGAAAATTGCCCCAAACAAAAAGTATTTTCCCCATAGGTGGAGGCGAGAACCCTTTCAAGGTATCTAAGATTAGAGGGACGACCTCCGACAACTGCATAGGAAAGAAAACTGGTTTTATCCCGGTTGTAATACCGCATAAACATATGAGCCAGGAAGGACAAGCCTGTGAAACAAATCATGGCCGGTATCAAAAAGTGAATACCGAAAATATCGTAGAAAAACTGATCATAGATCAGACTAATGCTGCCAAAGAAAATCAATGACCCCCAAAAGAGGTTTTTTATTTTCAGGCTGAGTTTCACCCCTTCCAGCAGGCCATAAATATTTGAAAATGCTGCCACCAGAATGCCTATTGAGTTGGCAATGAATAAAAATAGTAATAGTTCTTCCTGATATTGACCGAACAATAACCTGGGTTCCAATTGCAACAGCATAGAACCTAATAGTATAGCGTTCAGGAGCAATACATCGATAAAAATTATAAAAAGTAGGTGGAGTTCAGATTTTTTCTTACGGTCAAAAAATCCTTTTCGGTTGCCATGTATAACAATCGGCTCTCTTTTCGAGATTTTGGGTAATAACGCTTCTTGCATTTTCATGGTTTAATAAGGTGGTTTTCAAACAGCATACTTGCTGTATTTGCTATACCCATATCCGTATAGATTCGTTTTTCGAACACCATTAAGTACAAGGGCTGGATTCACAAGCATTTTATTTTCCATCAAACCTTCTGCCTTTTCCAGCATTGACTTTTTTGTAAAGCCTGAGCGGATTACATATAAAGAATTGGTTAGGTACTTATTTAACAACATAGCATCCGAAATAATACCTATTGGTGGGGTATCAACAATAATGATGTCATAATGACTTTTTAAATGTTCAAATAACTCATCAAGTTTGGATTCAGTAATGATCTCATTGGGATTTAGTGGCAACGGCCCGCTGGGAATGTAGTCCAACATGGGCGAAATGTCAGACTTCTGTATGACTTCTTCTATGGTAGAAGCGGCTGTGAGGAAATCACTCAGGCCATTTTCTGGTAATTCTTCCATATATTTCATCAAATCGGGTTTGTGCATATCAAAGTCGATGATAACAGTCTTCTTTTTCGCCAGTGCAAAGCTCATGGCCAAATTCATGGAAACAAATGTTTTGCCTTCAGAACTGGTACTTGAGGTAACCATGATACACTTTTTCCGGCTTCGAAAATGAAACTGGAGCTTGGTTCTCAGAACTCTGAAATTCTCTGCAACAAGAGTGCGACGCTGGCGAAGAACCACCTGACGTTCCTTGTTTTTATTCTGGCAGATCATCCCCATGATGTTTGCCTCCGGAATCAGTTTTTTGACTTCATCTTCCGTTTGTACGGAATCTCTTATCATTTCGAACAGAAAAACAAAAAAGAAGGGAAAAACAAACCCCGCCATCAAGCCAGCTGCATAAATCTTCATCCCACTTGGACCGATTGGATCAAGAGTGCTGCGCGGTGGATCCACCACATTGGATTTGGAGAAGCTGTTGACCAGGGCCAAATTGGTCTCTTCCTTTTTCTTAAGTAAATACACGTAAAGATCTTCAGTAATTTCCCTATCTCGAGTACGGTCTGATAAAATTCGTTCGTTACGAGGTTTACTTTTTAATCGTTGCTGTAGGCCTGCCAGCTGGTTCGTTGCTGTATCCAGCTTCATCTGTAAATCCTTTTGCATATTATCTAGGGCAGCAAAAATAGAAGGCTTTAAGTTTGCCAGATCCTGATTGACGGCCTGGACGATCGGATTGGAAGGTTGGCCAGTTAGCAAAAGTTGTTTTCTTTTCAGTACCAGATCATTATACGGCTGAATGAGCTGCTGGATTTGGTCATTGATCAGGGAAAGATTGATGGGAATTAGCTCATACTCTCCTGTCCCATTACCTAATCCTTTTTTCATCGAATGGACAATGTTAAGTTGTACTTCCAGGTCGTTTTGCTCCTGGGTTAAAGTATTCATACTTTGAAGAAGAATATTAAGGTCCGCAGTGGATTGAAAGGCTTGGTTATTGACCTTATACTGCTCCATACTGTTTTCTACCACTCTGAGTTCCTGACTGATATCGACAATTCGATCATTGAGTAGTTTGAGAGTATTAACAGCAATAGCATTGCTCTCTTCAAATTTGATCCTGTGGTACTTTTGAATAACGGCTTCTAAAATATCGACTCCTCTTTCAGGAATGATATCCTCAAGGGTTAACCTCAATATGGAGGTCATACTTTTATTATCACTAAAAGCTACCCTCAAACTAGTCAGATAAGACTCTGCCAAGGCCTTCAGGTGGATAAATTCTACATTCATGATCGAATCAGAGCCAACGTGAATATCTTCTGTTCTTTCTATACAAAACCGGCCAAACTGATTAGTAAACTCCTCTCCATAAGTATATAAACCGCCCTCTTCATCCTGTAAAAACTTAAAGCTGGTGTCATCCACGGGCCGGATTTCAAAAGAAGTTTTCTCTAAAGGATTGAGTTCATAGTATTCTACACTTATGGGAAAATCTTTGTATCGATCATAGGTAGACAGATTATGCTTCCAATAATAACGGACGTCCAATCCCAGGTCACTCACCACATCATACATTATGGAATAAGAACTCAACACCTCTATTTCGTTGGCTACATTCTCTGAAATAACTGAAAATTTCAGATTGCGTTTCACCCAATCATCTGGTGAAGAATAGTCATTATCCCTTTCTTTAATGAGCAATTTGCTGCTGATCTCATATACGGGTTGCTGTTTTTTTAAATAGGCATAAGCTAGGCCGCCGAAAACCAAACACGACAAAACATACAGATACCATTTACTCCAAAAATACTTATGGAACAGTTCCTTGATATTCAACTCTTCATAATCACCTTCTCTCAGGTGGCTATCTACCATTAAGAATTTGGTATTATTAGCTTTACTCATTTTGATCTGCTTTTTATAAACCTGTTTGGTGTCTATTGAATTAATGCAACCACGATGGCAATTAGTGCACCAACTGCGGAAACAATGGGAACCACCTTATTCGTTTGATCTGAAACTGCCCCTGCTTTTGATTTAAGCGGTTCAACATAGATCAGGTCGTTCTGCTTTAGATAATAATATTCAGAAGTAAAAAAGTCCGTATTCTGTAGATTTACTCTGTTCAAAATCATTTCCTCTCCTATTTCGCGAACTACTAGAATATTGGCTCTATTTGCATAGTCTGTCAGCCCCCCTGCCAGCGCTAAGGCGTCCGGAATTGACAAACGCTCATTGGTCACACTAAAAGAGCCTGGGCTGAGCACTTCTCCGGAAACCGTGACCCTGAAATTCAGCAGCCTGATATTGACTACCGGCTCTTTCAGGTAATCCTTCAACAGTTCTGTCAGCCTCTTTTTAGCTCCAGTGGTTGTTAAGCCTCCCAGTTTGACATTCCCAAGAACAGGAAAGTCTATGGATTCGTCCTCATCCACCAGGTACCCGGATAATTGAACGGACTCCACACTAAACCCAAAATTATTTTGATCCTCAAGATTAAACGGGGCGGCTGTCTCTTGATCTGAACCATGCACATTAATACTCAATACATCATTAGGTTGAATTATTATTTTTGGAGGGATCAGCCTTTTTACTACCGTGGAGTCCAACAACTCATCCTGATAGCTTAAAAGCTGTTTGTAAGACACGCAACCATTTAAAGAAAGAAATAGGAACCAGCCTATTACAAAAATTAATATTCTCATTCTTGGGATTAATTCATCAAGTAAGTGAGTAAAGGGCAAATTTATTTTATGACTTTTTTAATGCTTAGCTATTAGGTATAGCTCCGCCGCTGATAAGTCGTCCTCTCAGACGAGATATAGGAGTATACCCAAAAGTCAGGCACTTTTTCAATGGAAGGGTACATTACACAGCCGTAATGCCCCTACATGAGGTTAAGCTATCTTTACCACATCATCTGCATGAAACATACGACGACCGGATGGGCTTAAGAGTCCATAATTTAAAGCGAAATTTTAATAGTATGCCGAAACTCCTTAGAAGAAGTACAGCGTGGAAAAGGAAACAACAGAGTAGGTTATACCAATAGAATTGGTTAGCAAAAAGTAAGGGTTAAAAAACAAATTGACTTTGCATCCTAATAAATAAGTAGGGAGAATATGAATTATTAAACCAATGATTTATAAAATCATTAAGCAGAAGGTGGAATATATTTTAAAGATAATCATAAAAATTAAATATCCCAAATATATCAAAAAAAAGATATATTATTAGAAAAAAATCGCTACTCCTTTACAATATTTAAAAACGGAGCTGCGTTATTGTCCGAGTTTAATCACACAAATTGATAGGTATCTCTATTCATCTTCCCCTCTTCATAACCTCTTTGTACTGAATTACTTTTGTTAGGATTACACTTTTTTCATGTAAAAGTTGTGACGTATTGATCGTACCATATTACCAATTCGTCCGTCATCATACAATTCAAATCAATTTCTCAAAATTACCTATTATTTTTGTTGGCTTCTCTGATCAAGAAATGTATTTTTGATTAGGCTCTTTGTATTAGAAGTCTATCCGGGGGTAAAGAAAATATAAGCCTAACTTGTTTTCAGTGCCTTGATTAAGTTTTGGATATTCTTAATTATTAACTACTGATTACTCTAGAATAATATGAAGGATATATTTATTTTATTATTTGCGCTGGTCGTTCTGCCCGGTCTGGGACAAGGAGCCAACTATTATTTCTCCAGCAGCACTGGAAATGACTCCCGATCTTTTGCACAAGCCCAAAACCCTGCAACGCCCTGGAAATCGCTGGAAAAACTAAATGCAATTTTTCCCCAACTTCAAGCTGGTGATTCCATCTTGTTCAAGAGAGATGACATTTTTTTCGGCTCCATTACACTTAGAAAGTCCGGATCTGAATTTCGCCCAATTGTATTATCCGCCTACGGCTCCGGAAACTTGCCCACGATAAGTGGTTTTCATGAAATCACCAATTGGACATCTCTGGGCGGAGGTATTTACAGAAGTGAGGCATTACCAACAGGAAGCCGGCTACATATGTTAAGTATTAACGGCCAAAACTATCCAATGGGAAGATATCCCAATGCAGATGCTGACAATCAAGGCTATCTTACCTTCGAGTCAAGCCGAAACAACCTCATCATTGACTCCGAGCTTCCGTCTCAACCCAATTGGACTAATGCGGAGATAGTAATTCGCAGTTCTCGTTTCACCCTTGATCGAACGAAAGTTCTTGACCACTCAGGCAACCAAATACAATTTAACCCTGATGCATTGTCCTATACTTTACTAGAAGGCTATGGCTATTTCCTTCAAAACGATATCAAAACCCTTGATCAATTTGGAGAATGGTATTATGATGCTGCCACCCGAAGAGTTTACCTATACTCTGGCAACCAGTCTCCACAAAATTACCAGGTACAGGTATCGGCTATTGACATTCTATTTGATGCAAAGGCAAGCCATATTGTAATAGAACATTTAAGAATTGAGGGCGCAAACGAATTTGCTTTTTTCAATGAAAATGCCGGAACAAGAAACTTCGCCATCCGCTACTGTGAAATTGATCTAATCGGTAAAAATGCAGTTCGCTTCTCAGGCCGAAACCGTTTTCAAATGGAACATTCTACAGTTTCTAATATCAATACCTCTGGCATAGAACTAATTTTTCAGAATCCAAATGCCATCATCCGCAATAACAATTTTCAAAATATTGGGCTTTTCCCTGGAATGCTATCCGAAAACCAATCCTATGCCATTGCAGGTTACTCAGAAGGCTTTATTGTTGAAAATAATACAATCATAAATATCGGATACATAGGCATCCGCTTTGATGGCAGCAATGTACTTGTAAAAAATAATTACATAGATTCTTTCTGTACTACCCTTGATGATGGAGGGGGCATATATACCTACCGGGGAGATGATTCTGAAGATTTCACAAATCGACAAATCATTAAAAATATTGTAATAAACGGAATTGGAGCTGGGTCCGGTACAAATCTTTCAAAATACCAAGCAGTGGAAGGAATCTATATAGATGATAATGTAAAAAACGTTGAGATCGACGGAAATACGGTTGCTAATTGTGGGAATAATGGAATTAAGATCCATAATTCGCAGGATTTCATTGTCCGAAACAATACCTTTTTCAACAATGCCATCCAGTTCGCAACGCTGAATGATCAACTGCAATGGTCTGTTAGCGGGGGCATTATTGAAAATAATATCTTCTTTTCTAAAGAAGCGCATCAATTAACCGCATCTCTCTGGTCTATCCAAAATGAAATACAGGAAATCGGTTCTTTTCAGAACAATTATTATGTTCGCCCTCTTGATGATAAATTGACTATACAAACACGCTATCTTAAAAATAATTCGATCGATATGCGTCAATGGTTTCAATTGGAAAACTGGCAGGATCAATTCAATGAAGATCTCAACTCACAGCGTAGTCCTATTGACTTAACGCCTTATAAGATCGAAAGCATTCACCCAACTAACAAAATTCTCAACGGCCGATTCAACTCACATACCAAAGGTTCTTATTGCTGGTCCCCAGATAACGGTTGCCAGATTAGCTGGAAGGTAAAAAGTGAGATGGACGGAGGCTGTTTACAGACCTCTGGGTTGGGTCCAGCCTACATCATCATAGGTGCTGGCACTGTCGCCAATTCGAAACGATACCTACTGAGAGTCAGCACTCTGTCTGAAAAAGAGGGTAGCATAGAGGTATTTCTAAGGCAATCGGGTTGGCCCTATGAAAATATCTCCAAAACAAAAGCCATCAAAATCAAGCCCGAAAGACAAAATCATGAATTGCTTTTTTCATTTCCTGAATCGGAATTCAACAGTAGTATTGTGATATACTCAGGCAATGAAAATGTCACCTTCTGGCTGGATAACATCGAATTGCATGAGGTAGAAGCTACCATGACCAATCCGGAGGATTTTATTCTCTTCGAATACAATCCATCCCAGTCCGTTAAAAAAGTTTCACTTAACGGTCGCTACCTCGATGTTCAAAATAACTCCTTCGAGGGCGAATTAAATTTGCAAGCATTTGAATCTGTAATACTGATCAAGGATACAGCCAATATTACCGTCCTCCCCGTAAAACTCACTCGCTTCCAAAGTAAATTGGTTGATTGCAATATCCAAATCGAATGGACCGCTCATTCCGAAAGTAACTTTAGCCACTATATTCTTGAAAAAAGCCTGGACGGTAAAAGGTTTGAAGCACTCAGTAAAATACCGGGCATCATCAGTTCCGGAGAACATAACTATTCCTTTGTAGATAAATCTCCGAGAAGCATGAACTATTACCGCCTCAAAATGGTGGATCTGGACAGCACCTTCTCTTATTCCGATGTGATTGTAAGTGCCTCCGATTGCAGTGGTGTAAATTATAATTGGCTGATATATCCTACTCTCTTAAACGGACAAAACACACAACTCTCCTCCCGCATCTACACCCAAAGAGACTCTCTGACCATTTCTGTCTTTGACCAAACCGGCCGCACCGTGAAAACATTTGAAACGCCCATGCAAAAAGGTTGGAATGATGTCAAATGGAATATGGAAGATCTTGCTCCCGGACTTTATTTTATACACAATCCAGATGCCTTATCTAATAAGACCATTCGGTTTGTCGTAATGGAGTGAAATCTAAAATGAGGCCAAAATTTTCAAAAATTTTGGCCTCAATTCTCTGAAAACACCATTATTGATAAAATTTTTTCAAAAATTCTCCACTTCCCTAGCGTTTTAAGCTACCTTTTACTAATTTTCCGCCTTATTTTTCATCAAAAGCTACAACACAAATGTCAAGCCTTAGATTTCAGGTCCTCAGAGACGCGATCAACAGACAGGCGCAATACCCGGATGAAAAAATCCGGCGTTCCAATATTTTCGGAGAGAATGTTTTCAACGAAAATTCCATGCGCCAATACTTAGCAAAAGATGCCTTCAAAAGCGTACTCAGCGCCATTGAAGACGGTACCAAGATCGACCGCAAAATGGCCAACCAGATAGCGGCTGGTATGAAAGAGTGGGCCATCACCAAAGGCGCTACTCATTATACACACTGGTTCCAGCCACTTACCGGAGGAACGGCTGAAAAACACGATGCGTTCTTTGAGCCCATCGGCGGCGGCGGCGCCATTGAAATATTCGGAGGTGGTCAATTGGCTCAGCAGGAACCCGATGCTTCCAGTTTCCCCTCAGGTGGAATCCGGAATACCTTCGAAGCAAGAGGTTATACAGCCTGGGATCCAAGCTCCCCTGCTTTCGTTTTTGGAACGACCCTTTGTATCCCAACGATCTTCGTTTCTTACACCGGTGAAGCATTAGATTATAAAACACCCCTATTAAGAGCCTTGCAGGCAGTAGATAAAGCGGCTACCAAAGTGGCCAAATACTTCGATTCAGAAGTTTCCAAAGTGCAAGCTACCCTTGGATGGGAACAGGAATACTTTCTGATTGATAAAGGATTGGCCAACGCACGCCCCGACCTCGTTCTGGCGGGCCGTACACTGCTCGGCCATTCACCTGCCAAAGGGCAGCAATTGGACGACCACTACTTCGGGTCCATTCCTGAGCGCGCCATGGCATTCATGCGGGACCTGGAAATCGAGTGCATGAAACTCGGCATCCCCGTCAAAACCCGCCACAATGAAGTAGCGCCCAATCAGTTCGAGCTGGCGCCGATCTTCGAAGAGGCTAACCTGGCAGTGGACCACAACTCCCTGCTGATGGATGTTATGGGTAAAGTCGGCAACAAGCACAACCTCAAGGTCTTGTTGCACGAAAAGCCTTTCGCCGGCATCAATGGTTCCGGAAAGCACAACAACTGGTCTTTGGCAACCAATAAAGGAGTCAACCTGCTCAGCCCGGGCAGCACTCCGAAGAAAAACCTGCAGTTCCTTACCTTCTTCATTAACACCATCATGGCGGTATCCAATTATGAAGAACTACTCAGAGCTTCTATTGCAACGGCTGGAAATGACCACCGCCTGGGTGCGAACGAAGCGCCTCCGGCCATCGTGTCCGTCTTCATTGGATCGCAGCTGACTACCGTTCTTAACGAACTGGGCAGTCAGGGTAAAAACGCTAAGAATGATGATGAAAGTAAGGTGCTCGATGTTGTACCTAAGATCCCTGAGATCTTATTAGATAATACTGACCGTAACCGGACTTCTCCATTTGCCTTTACTGGTAATAAGTTTGAATTCCGTGCGGTAGGTTCTTCTTCCAACTGTTCTAGCCCCATGACCGTTTTGAACATGATCATGGCCAAGCAGTTGAAAGACTTCCAAGCAGAAGTTGAGGAATTGAGAAAAGGCAAAAAAATGCCTAAAAACGACGCGATCCTGGAAGTTCTGAAAAAATACATCAAAGCTTCGAAAGCCATACTTTTTGAAGGAGACGGATACAGCGAAGAGTGGGAAAAAGAAGCCAAAAAAAGAGGCCTGTCTAACAACAAAACGACTCCGGCAGCACTAAAAGCGAAGGTAAGCAAAGAGGCGATTGCCCTTTTTGAGGAAATGGAAGTCATGAACGAACGGGAGGTAGAAGCACGTAACGAAATCGAACTGGAGGCTTATACCATGAAAATCCAGATCGAGGGCCGGGTACTGGGCGACATTGCCCGCAACCATGTGATCCCTACCGCTATTCGCTACCAGAACAGACTGATCGAGAACGTACAACGCCTGAAAGATATCTTTGAGGATGATTTCAAAAAAGTGGCTAAGGAGCAAATGGAATTGATCCGCGCCATTTCTAATCACATCTCAGAGATCAACTCAAAGGTCACCGCTATGATCGATGAGCGTAAAAAGGCTAATAAGATCGAATCTTCAGAGAAACAAGCCGAAGCTTACTGCAACAAGGTCAAGCCTTACTTTGAAGAGATCCGCTACCACTGCGACAAACTCGAGCTGATGGTGGATGATGAAGAATGGCCATTGATCAAATACAGAGAATTGTTATTTACCAGATAAACTATTATTCTTTCCGGCCGGCCGGCGGGTAGGAGGTCGTTTGAATAAAAAAACTTCGTTTTTTTATTCAAACGGCCTCCTAAACAAAATTTTAAAGGGGTCGACAAAACCTGACTGCCGAATTCTATAATCATACCTGTTGCTTAAGGAAGAGTCAGATATGGCTTATTCAAATAATCATACACCAAATAGGCAAAAGCCTTAAAGCTATTTTTAACCGCCTGATCCGAAATATAAAAATAGGGCGTATGATTCCCTCCTGGTTTGATTTTTCCGGTAGGATCCGCTCCTCCCACCAGAAAATAACAGGCTGGTATCAAATTATGGAATTGTGAAGCATCATCATAGCCGGTACCTGCAGCGATATCATCAGCAACCTGCTGAGCCGGTTTGATCGACTTGAGGACTCTGGCGGTGTTTTCCGCTACTACCGGATTATTATACAGCGCAGGAACCGGATTAAAGTACCGCACCTCGGCCTGAATGTCATTGACCGCCGCAATTCCTTCAATCTTCTTTTTCAGAGACTTCAAAACCAGCTCGTGATTGTCTTCATCCAAATTCCGGATCGTTCCTTTCATGACTACTTCGCTGGGAATGATATTTTCCCTCAATCCACCATGAATGGAGGCATAGGTGATTACGGCTGCCCCTTTAGTCAGATTGGCCTCCCGGCTCACCACCGTTTGAGTCAAGGTAATGATTTGAGCGGCACAGCTGACGGGGTCCTTGGTCACCCAGGGAGAAGAACCATGGCCCTGCACACCGGTTAGTTTCACTTCAAAAAAAGCGGAATTGGCCGATTGTAAGCCATGATTAAGTCCGTAAAAACCGGTCGGAGCTCCGCCAATGACGTGCAATGTAAAGAGTACTTCCGGCTTCGGCAGGTCCTCAAAAAGACCATCTTTCAGCATTTGCTCCGCTCCACTATCCAATAAGCCTTCTTTTTTCCCACCTTCTTCTGCCGGTTGGAAAATAAACATAATGCTGCCCTTGAAGTCTTTATCATTAGCCACCAATTCCGCAGTAGCTAATGCGGCCGCCGTATGTACATCGTGCCCGCAGGCGTGTGATATGCCTGTTTCAACGCCTTCGTATACTCCTCTTTTGGTTGATTTAATAGGGCTGTCCACCAATTCATCTACCGGTAGGGCATCCATATCGGCTCTGATACCGATATACGGCTTTTGGCCTTTATTCAAAATACCAACCACTCCTGTTCCTCCTCCGTATTTTGTATGTACTTCATATCCCCATTTTTTCAACTTATTTACTACATACTTAGCCGTTTCGGTTTCGTGATAGGATATTTCCGGATTTTGATGAATGTGATTGCGGTATTCCATCAAGTGCGGGATAATGGCTTCGATTTTTGGGTCCAGCTTTTTTGAGTTGAGGGTGGTTTGGGTGTGGCCGGTAAAGGCTGTTCCCATTAACAAGAAAAGAAAAATAAAAGCTCTCATGGATATTGTTTTTGATTTTGGTTGTCTGGATCACGGGTTTTCGCGGATTTGACGGATTCCACCGAAGTCTATTTTGCCAAGGGCAAAATAGACATTTCCGTGTTTCCCGCTGAATCCGCGGAAATCCGCGATCCAGACAAAAACACTTTAATTCTTACTCATCACAAACGGCTCCTCCATCGCACTTGGCTTGGCGCCCTTCTTCGATTCGCGTACCATTTTCTCTACCTCCTCCATTAAGCGCTCGTTTTCAATTACGATGCCGTCCTTAATCGTATGAACGATGCCTCCTTTGCGGACCATATTGCCGTCCTTATCCAGCGTCAGCGCGCCGAATGAATACATAAAACGCGTATTGTACAAAGGGCTGCCGTCGATGATCATCAAGTCCGCCGTGTAGCCGGGATGGATCAGGCCCAGTTTTTCCTGCCGCAGTGTTTGGGCCGAATTTAAGGTGGCTGCTTTCAAGACTTCCAGCGTATGCATGCCGGTTTCGCGCATGAGCTGTAGTTCGCGAATATTGGAAAAACCGGGAGTTGCAAAAATGTAAGCATCGTCCGTCCCATAGGCAACTCTACCCCCACGCTTGTTAAATTCATAGATCAGGTCTCCCCACAGATCAAAGGCATAGTACCAATAATACTCATCATCATGCGTCCAGTCAAAATGGTAGGCTCCGTGATAATTGGGGTCCGGACCGTTCCATTTGATCAGCGACTGATGGGTGTATTTGTCGTGCCAGGGCAAACTCTGAGCCCGGAGGATGTCCCGGTTCGCTTCATATACTACACGAGTAGGCAGCATGGTCACCCCATAAGCAACCAGCGAATCTGCCACCTCAGTCAGCAGGCGTTCTTTATTTGCCTCCAACCATACGTGGCCAGCCTGACGGAAGCGTTCATTTTCATCATTGTAGTTGTAATTTCGGGAAAAATCCTGAACGGATCTATCCAGAGAAGATTCTGCGTAGGCATAATGATGCTCGATCATAGTCACGCCCAGCCGGGCCGCATCTACTGCATGTGTCACAGAGGTGGTATTCGGAGGAATGTGGTAGGTTGTGATTCCACCTGCTGCTGTAACTGATTTACAAACGGCCCCTAACAATTCCTGACTCCAGCCAAGCGGCCCTACATTAACCACGTGTGCTCCTTTGGCAACCATTTCTTTGGCAATTTGAGGAGCATTTTTTGGATTTTCAATGAATTCGCGATCGTGATCCGTTCCTTGTCCCCAGCCCCAGATCGGGAACAGACGAGGCGCCAGGATCTCATTTTTGCTACTTTTCATAGCTTCCTCCATACCATTTTCCAGGCCTCTGTCGGCTGCGGGAACCAAGGTCGTCACACCATGTGCTAATTTCAAATAGTAAATGTATTCCAATGGCATCGGCTCAGTGCGCAGATGCATGTGTAGGTCGATCATGCCCGGCATGACGTATTTTCCTTTGGCATCAATCACCCGGTCGCCGGTCGCACGTTCGATGGCTCCTCTCCTTTCTGCAGTTACCGGGTCAAAAGGAATCATGTCGGTAATCTTGTTGCCTTCGATGATGATGTCATAAGGGCCGACAGGTGGGCCGCCATGCCCCGGCAAAACCATGGCTTCGCGGATCACCAGGCGATTATAAGGCCCCTCAGCCAGGTCACCGTATTTTTTTTGTCCTAAAAGTGGTGAAAAACAAAACAGAACGACCGACAGTAATAGCAGGAAGTTGCGTGAAATAGCTTTTTTCATACTAATAAAATTTGTATTGTGATTAAATTGACTTCTTTTAAGGTACGCATTTTTTTTTCGAAGAAACTGTCGAAAAAAACTTAGCCTTTACTGAATTTTTAAGGCATATAAAAAAACAAATTTTGCGGTGTTCATCATGGCTTCCACATCGGCCCATTCATCCGGAAAACCTCTTTGCCCTCCACGATTCCCGCCCAGGCCAATGGCCGGCACGCCCTGGCTGATCGCTACATTCATATTGGAAGAGCCGGAATTCGAAAACGAGGCCTCATAGCCCAATTCTTGTGAAACAGCTGCGGCCGTTTTTACCAAGGAACTCTCCCTGAAACCCTCGATCTGCCCGGCCTGCATGATCTGAAACGGCTCCATATGCAGTTGGACTTTAGTTTGGATCGCAACTTCAGACAGTATTTTTTTAACCTCTCCTTCGATATCCAAAATGATCTCCTCCTCCAGGGATCGAATATCCAGACTAAAAAAGCCACTTTCAGGCTTATGGTTAAAAACATTGCCGCTGGATATCATGCCCACATTAATACGTGTACGTCGCTCGTCAAACTGAATGGGATGAGAAAGTTGCAGAATCCGGTCCACTGCACGTCCAATGGCCTGGTTGACGTTGGGCATGTCAGGGCGCCCTCCCCGCAAGGTGTGACCGGGAGGGCCGGTAGCGATTACCTTCCACCAATGAATGCCCAAGGCTCCGTAGCTGATCCGGTGCCCATCCCCCAGAACATCCACAAAAATGATGGCCTGGTCCTTATATTCTTCGAAAAGATGTTTCATCCCTTTCAAGCCTGTTTCTTCCTGGGCCACTGCCGCAAAAACCAGATTGTGTTCGGGTGTATGTCCAGACTGAAGAATCGCCTGGGCAGCCGCTAATATGGATACACTGGTAGAGGAAGTATTGGTGCCTGGGCCAATTATTTTTCCATCTTGAAAAAATGGAGGTTTTGCTGCTTTACGCTGATTTTCTGCTACTCCAGCCAGATCATCCAGGGTGCTGATAAACACAATGCTTTTGTTGCTTTTGCCGGGAATCACTCCTATGGCATTCGGCATTTCATTGACCCGGACCTCTTTCAGGCCAATGTCTTTCATAATGGAGGCCACAGCCTCCGCCCGTTCCTGTTCCTGCCCGGAAGGTGAAATGATCCGGCCAATGTCGATCAGCAACTGAATGTACTGCTTTTCGTTTTTATCTAAATAATTAAGCCCTTTTTCTGCACCTTGGGCAAAGATCAGGAAGGGGGTTATTAATAACCCCATGAGAAAGTACGTGATTTTCATATAAGAATTTTTTGTTGGAACCGCGGATTTCTGCGGATTCAGCGGATGGCACTGAAATGTATTTTTTGTCAAAGGCAAAAAATACTTCCGTCTAATCAGTCAAATCCGCGGAAATCCGCGGTTCCAACAGCAGTAAACTATATCTTCATCTTCATCCAGGGCGCTGTATTATGGAAGTCTGCCGCTGCACTGCCAGGGGGTACGAGCTCATCACAAGCCTGACGTAACGCTTCATCCAACTGCATCTCCAGTACCGGCAGGAAGGTTTGAAGCTGCTCGACCGACTTGGGGCCGATCAAAGGCGCCGTAATGCCCGGCTGTTCTTTAGCCCACAAAACGGCCAGCTGGGCAGGTGACATACCAAACTGCCGGGCCAATTCTACAAATTTATTACCTACCGCAATCCCTCTCTCCGTCACCCGTTCGGCATAAATAGAACCCACCAGCTTCGCCCTGGAATCAGCCGGATAATGGACCGCATCTTTGTAGCGACCGATCAGTACGCCCATCGCCATCGGCGACCAGGTGATCAGAGCTTTGTTGTATTTCTGACAGAACGGAACGGTTTCATTCTCTATCCGGCGATCCAACAGATTATACGGAGGCTGTTCGGACACAAAATGAGCCAGGCCTTTCAGCTCGCTCATCATATGGGCTTCCATTTGCTGCCAGGCCGGCATGGTGGAGGTGCCGATATACCGTACCTTTCCCTGGCGAATAAGATCGGTTAGCGCACCCAATGTTTCTTCGATGGGTATCTCCGGCGAGGGCCGATGAATTTGGTACAGATCGATGTAATCTGTTTTTAACCTTCTGAGGGAGTCTTCGCAGGCCTGTATGAGGTGCAGGCGGGAATTACCCCGGTCATTCGGGCCGGGCCCGGTTGGATAATGCGCCTTGGTGGCTATTAAGGTTTCATGTCGTCGGCCGCTGCTAGCCAGCGAACGCCCGATGATGCGTTCTGATTCCCCGGCATTATAACTATTGCTGGTATCAATAAGATTCATACCATGATCCAGCGCCAGATTGATCATGGCGGCGGCTTCTTTTTCTTCTGTTGGTGCGCCGAAGTTTTGAGTCCCGAGGCACAAAGGAGATACTTTTACGCCGCTTCGGCCTAGTAGTCTGTAGTTCATATTCGTATATTTAAGAATGGATCGCCGTCCGGCGATCCATTCAAATAATTACCTTGCGGTAAAACCGGCATCCACGGGCACCATGGCCCCGGTCATGTAGCTGGCTCCATCAGAAGCCAGGAAGCAAACCACCTGGGCTATCTCAGAAGGATGAGCCAGTCGTTTCATCGGAACGGAATCAGCTAATTTTTTCATATCTGCTTCTGTGGGTGGAGATACCCGCCCCGAACGCAGCATAGGTGTATCAACTTCTCCCGGACACACGGCATTGATCCGAATCCCTTTTTCGACATAATCCAGAGCCATCGCTCGAGTAATCTGATGAACCGCTCCTTTGGAAGCACAATAGGCTAACACACCGGCGGCCCCTACATCGCCCCAGATAGAACCGAAGTTTACAATGGCTCCTTTCCCTTGTTTTAACATGGGTTTGATAGCTGCCCGGCTCATGTAAAAAACGCCGTTCACATTGACGTTCATCATATTTTGCCAGGCCTCATCAGTAGTCTTCAAAGCATCTGCCCTGAGTATGATCCCGGCCGCATTGACTAATACATCCAATCGGCCTTTCTGCTCCAGAACGGTTTGTACTGCCCTATCACAAAAAGCAGAATCACCCACATCCCCGACGATGGCATCAAAGTTGTCTGATTCATTGGCGACTTCCAGCGCCAGTTTTTCATTTCGATCCACGATAAAGGCATAACCTCCTGCTTTCACGAATTCACGAGCAGTGGCTGCCCCCATGCCGGAAGCACCACCGGTGATGATGGCTGTTTGTCCTGTGAAGTCCATATTGATTGATTATTAATTCCTGTAAATATTATTGTATAAAGGAAGCTTATTAATCCCTTCATTCCATTCCGGGCTTAGTAATCTTTCCCCGACTGCCGAAGCTTTAGCAAAGGCGGTCCCTTCGCCCTTCGACCTTCGACCTTCCCATTACAACTCCCCTGCATCTACGTCTTTCAAAAACTTGATCACCCCATCCATATAGGTTTGCTGATCATCATACATAGCCATGTGGCTTCCGTTAGGGCAATGCAGGTAGCGTCCGTTTGGAAATTCTCCTGCCATCCACTCCATATGCTTGGGGTCCATGGTATCGTGAGCCCCTCCGATGGTCAGGGTCGGTACCGTGATTTTAGACAGATCACCTGAGCGGTCCCATTCTTCGAGGCTGGCACCGTCCGTCACACCAAATTCGCTGTAGCCCTGCATGTGTACATACAAGGGGTAGTTGATATTAGCAAAGGCACGATTCACGGGATTCGGCCACTGATCTAAAGGCATCCGCAGTACATGTTCCGGATAATAATGAGTCGTAACCAGTTCGGTATAACGTGGATTGTCAAAATCTTTGGCTTCTTCCAAGGCCATGATCTCTTTTAGTACCTCCGGATCCAACTGAGGACCGAGTACTTCTGCTGCATATTTTTCATATTCCGGGATGGAACTCATCATATTGGAAATGATCAGTCCCTTGAGGTTGTCCTGGTATTTGAAGGCATATTCCATGCCCAGAATACCGCCCCAGGAGGAGCCCAGAATGAAGAAATTGTCTTTGGTAAGGTTTAATGCCTTTCTGACCTGCTCGACTTCCTCCACAAAATGCTCGATGGTCCAAAGATCCGGATCGCCGGGTTGATCGCTGTAAAAAGAGCCCAATTGGTCATAGTAATAATATTCAATGCCTTCCGCGGGAAGGAAAGAATCAAAGCATTCGAAGTATTCATGGGTCGCGCCGGGACCGCCATGCAGGAGCAGCAATTTAATTTTCGGGTTATTCCCGATCCGTTTGGTCCATACATTAAAGGTGCCTTTGGGCGTCGTGATCGGGATCATTTTGGTACCTCCACTGAGTATATCATCTCGGCCAGTATTGTCGAAATAGGAACGGGTAGGGTCATCACCTCCTAAGGTGTCCGCATCGGTAGTAGGTGTGGTGGTACAGGCTGTTAAAAGTCCCAGACTAAAAAATAGCAGCATTAATGTGTTTTTCATTGTTAAGGTTTTATATGAAAAATTTGGGGCTGTGTAAAAAGTCCTTCGGCCTTTTTCCCCAACCAATAATATTCGTTTAGGAGGTCGTTTGAAAACTCGTTCCTCGTTTTCAAACACCCCCAAATAATGAGAGATCTTTTCACCAGCTAATAAACTTGTACATCAGGCGAATCATCTTGTACGCCTGCGTCATATCATCCGTTTGAAATTCGAAGGTATAGCCATCGATCCGCTTAACAAACGGAATCGCTTCTGCTATATCGGCGCGGGTGGTGGAAGCAAATTTCATCCTAACCGTCACCGGTTCCTGCACATTTAAGGCCTTAAATTCAGCCAGGCGGCCTAAGGCATCCTTGGTCGCTGATTTCAACGCTTTGTTGACCTTGGCCGGGTGGATCAATTTGGCTACCACGGTCGTTACGGCTTCTTTGGTTATTACAAAATTGGCATCAACGAGCTCACCAAATTGTTCGGCAAAGGTTTTGTCGCCGGAGGCTACAATCACGGGGACGTCCATGGCTCCGGCATAAAAGGCATTCATGCCAGCCTCTCCTACTTCAACTCCATTTACCCATAGCCCTTTCACAGCCCCTGAGCCGGTATGGGCCAGAAAGCCATTTTCGGTACCGGCCCGGCCGTGGTAGCCGATGAAAATGGCCGCATCGAAGGAATCATCCAGGCCCTGTACCATGCCCAATGGCTTAATATTACCCTGAATATACTCCACATCCTCCGGCAATTGGAGATGCAATAAGTTTTGCATATCGCCATGCGAATCATTGACTAAAATTTCGGCGGAGCCGTGTTCTTTGATCGCTTCAATGACGGAGTTCACCTCATCCGTCATCAATTGCCGGCCGGTGGCGTAATCCTTTCCGGAGCTGCTGACCATCCTGTTCGTACCGATGCCACCTATCCCTTCCATATCTACGGAAATGAAAATTTTTAAGGGCGGACTTTGGCTAAAACAAAGAATGAATGGAAGAAATAAGAACAGAACACAGGTAAGCGTACTTTTTTTTCTCATGGCGAAATTTTGAAGGCTTTTTTTTGTCAAATGAAAATTAACATTTTTTTCCAGTAATAAAACTATATTAATGTTCGATTGAAACCTTAATTCTAATTTATAACAGCATGATGTACCAAAACACTCTCAAACTATGTTTAGGCCTGTTTTTACTTAGCCTAAGCACTACCCTCCTCGCCCAAGAGGAAAAACCTACTTTAAGCGTTGAAGATTATCAGGAGTGGCAGAACCTTTCCTGGGCCAACTGGCTTTCCGATAACGGCCAATGGATGGCCTACCGTGTCACCCTTGTCAATGAAAATGATACCTTGTATATAAGCAGTACGGATGGAAATAAGGAGCATAAATACGCTCATGCGAATGCCCCTCAATTTTCTATTGATGGCAAATGGGTAGCCATCCGACAAGGTTTTTCTCCGAAAAAGGAAGAACAAATGAAAAAGAAAAAGCAGCCCGTTCAAAACAAAATGGTACTGCTCAATCTCGAAACAGGAGAAGATGAAACCTTTGAAAGTATCAGTAGCTTTAGTATCAGTGAGAACAGCAAGCACCTCATTATGTCTACCTATCCGCCCAAAGGAAGTAAGGCTAAGGGAAAAGACCTGATCGTACACAACCTGGAAACCGGCACTTCCAGAAATATCGGGAATGTGTCCGAATGGGCCCTCAACGACAAAGGTAATCTACTCGCCTATGTCATTGATGCAGAGAAAAACAGAGGCAATGGTGTCGAACTATTTGATCTTGAAAAATACAGCATTCAGTTTTTAGCCAGTGACACCACCACCTTCCGCAAGCTAGCCTGGGAGGAAGAGGCCTCTGCTCTGACCTTTATGCAAGCCATTTACGACACCTCCTATACAGAGGCCAATCATCGCATTTATGCCTTCAAGGACCTGGAGAGCAGCACTGAAAAGCTCATCCTGGATCCTTCCAAAAGAAAAGATTTCCCTACCGGCATGCACATTCGGGAAACTTACACTCCAAGATGGTCAGAAGACCTAAGCCGCATTTTTGTGGGGATGGATGATTGGGATGAAAAAGAAGAAGAACCTAAAAAGGACAAAAAAGACAAGGCCGAAGAAGAAAAGGTACCGGAAATGGAGATCTGGCATTGGAAAGATGCCGACATTATGCCCCGCCAGCGCAGAACCTATAATCGCGATAAAAATGAAACCTACCTATCTGTTTGGAATGTTGCAGACGACAACTTTGTGCAGATTGAGGATAAAAAAGTGAAGGACGCCAGCATGATCGGCGATGGTGAAAAAATGATACTATTGGACGAAACGCCCTACGAACCTCAATTCCGCCTGGAACATGCCGATGTGTATGTGGCCGACGCCAAAACCGGGCAACGCAAACTGGCTATGAAGAATTTCCCGCGTAATAACTTCTATCGCAGTTCTCCGGATGGCCAATACCTGCTGTATTTTATCGACAATCACTGGCACACTTACAATGTAAAAACCGGAAAAACGACCAACCTTACCAAGAGCCTCAAAACGCCGTTCTGGAATACCCGTTATGACGGCCCAAGGGAGATCCTGCCGCCTTATGGATCCGGTGGATGGACAAAAGGAGATAAAGAAGTATTGTTGTATACAGAGTATGACATCTGGGCCTTTAAACCCGATGGAAGCGGCCATAAAAAACTGACGGAAGGCGAAAAAGAGGAGATGATGTACCGCACTTATCGAGTGGATCGGGAGGAAGATTATATTGATCCGGAAAAACCTTTATTCTTCACGGTATTTGGGGATAAAACCAAGGAATCCGGCTATCTGAGTGTTAATGCTTCTAATTGGTCGCTAGGTGAAAAATTATTGATGGACAAGCGCGTCCGTGGCTTGAACAAGGCCAAAGATGCCGATGCTTATACCTTCATCCAGGAAAGTTATACCGATTCGCCGGATATCTTTTTTGCCAAAGGCTCCTTGAAAAATGCCAAACAGTTATCCAATACGAATCCGCAACAGGAAAAATATGCCTGGGGCAAAACCGAGTTGATCGAATATAAAAATGCAGATGGCAAGAAGCTCCAAGGCCTACTACATTATCCTGCCAATTACGAAAAAGGCAAGGAATATCCCATGATCACCTACATCTATGAGCGCCGGACCGATTCGAAGAACAATTATGTCGCACCAACCGATCGCCGGGCTTACAACCTGACTCATTACGTGCAGAATGGATACTTTGTATTTCAGCCGGACATCATTTACAAAACCAATCACCCTGGTGAGTCGGCCGTAGATTGTGTAGTACCTGCGGTAGAAAAAGTACTCAAAACCGGCATGATCGACAAGGACAAGGTAGGTTTGATGGGCCACAGCTGGGGAGGTTATCAGACGGCCTTCCTCATCACCCAAACGGACTTATTCTCGGCAGCCATCGCCGGAGCGCCGCTAACGAATATGATCAGTATGTACAATTCGATCTATTGGAATAGCGGTACGCCCGATCAGCAGATCTTCGAAACCAGCCAGGGTCGCCTACGCGAGCCGTATTGGAATTTAATGGAAGAGTACGTTGCCAATTCACCGGTTTTCCAGGCCCAGAACATTAAAACGCCTGTCCTCATGACCTTTGGCGACGAAGACGGAGCAGTGGATTATCATCAGGGAATTGAGATGTACATCACTATGCGCCGTTTATCCAAGCCCTTGATCATGTTGTTGTATGAGGGAGAAAATCACGGCCTGGCTAAAAAAGAGAATCAGAAGGATTACTTCAACAAGGTCACCGAGTTTTTTGACCATCATTTGAAAGGCAATACGCCTAAGGAGTGGATTGTAGAGGGGCAGAGTTATTTGAAGAAAAAGGAAAAGGAAAGTAAGAAGGTGATTAAGCCTTGATGATATAGGACATTATTCCCAAATTTTCATTTTGGGAATAATGTCAAGCTATTTATCATAGCATCTATAGGGAAATCCACCCGCACAGACGTGCCCGTATGGGCGCGATGGGAGGGTGGATAAGTTTTGTCCTATACTAAAAAATCTCTGATAAATCGCATTTTTTTAGAAGCAATTTATTCAGAAATGGATGAGGAGAAGGCTGCTTATATGCTAAAGCTTGGTTGGTTCGTTCTTTTTTGAGGTTAGACGGGCTTGATGAATGAATTGACAGTTTTAAGGCTTATTAATTTAACACCCCAAAGCCATACTTCGTAGCCCGGCATTTTGGTTTCACCTTAAAGCTGAATAAAATCTCTTCTAGAATATATGCTTTTTCCCGGTCAAAATGTTAAAAACTTACATAGAATATATGATAGTAAGTAAATTTTGGAATTGAACTGATTTAAACCTATTGGCTCTGAATTTCTGGAACTAATCGTCATAGGATTTTGAATTCTTTTGTATTCGATAAACAATTCCTAATAATCCTGCCCAAAAGTGGCTTAAAATTTCTGTTATTTAATTCCAAATTTACAACTAAATCTCCTCATTTTTTGCTAGACTTATTAATTCACTATAATTTTCGGTATTATTGACCCTACGTTATTTTGAAGATTTTTTATTTGCTAATCCCGTAAGAAAAAAATGATAATTGCTAATGAACAAGGCCGATTTTTTTGCAATTTTTCGCAGATTTAGAGTTCTTTTTTACCTGGATTATATAAGGTTTTACCTTCAAAAAATTACCCGTAATAAGAAGAATAGGGCGTTCAAAAAGAAATACCCGGATGTAAATCTACCTCCAGATTACCTTATCTATGAATCTTTTCATTTAGATTATGCCAAATATTATCTTGATGGTTATGACACTGCTAAGTGGCTTGTTGGCTTGTTAGGAGATTATAAGAAATTAGAGTCTGTTACTATATTAGATTGGGGATGTGGGCCAGGAAGAATTGTTCGACATCTTCCGAAGATTCTAGATGAATCTTGTGAAATCTATGGGACAGATTATAATAAATATTCAATAGAATGGTGCAGGAATCACATTGATAATGTAAGCTTCCATTTAAATAGTCTTAATCCCCCCCTGGCATTCCAGGATAATTCTTTTGATGTTATTTATGGGATTTCTATTTTCACTCACCTATCAGAAAAATCTCACCATGAATGGATTCAAGAGTTGGTGAGAGTATTAAAAAAAGATGGCATTCTTTTGGTAACTACTCATGGCGAAGCATTTAAGAGAATACTTTCTACTAAGGAGCTAGAAAAATTTAACAAAGGTGAACTAGTAATAAGAGATAAGGTGAAGGAAGGACATAAGGTATTCGGAGCATTTCATCCACCTCAATTCACTAACGTATTTTTTAGTGAATATGTAAAAATCATTGATTTTATCCCTGGAAATAATGAATTGGTTAAGCCAGAACAAGATATTTGGGTTTTAACTAATGTTAATTAATTTTTTACTGGCCCATTAAATGTTAAAATGTTTTGATTTTAATTATTTAGTTATTATATTTATTTTAAGTAATTAATTATCATCTTACCCCTTCCTTTTATTATCTTGCTAATAAGCAATCATATCTTTTTAAAGCCAAATTTGACCTTATCAAGGCAAATTTCTATCCATTCAATTTAGACACATAGCACAGTTATTCATTTTGTTAACTAAACCTTTTATGTTATGGACGCACTTCTTGCATTCACATATTGAATTTATTTATGCTTTTTGTGTTTACTTTCAATGACTTGGAGGTTGACTGTTATTGTTGGCCTTATAGTAGATACATATTTCTACTCCAAGTTTTTTGGTAAACAAGCTTCATTGTTTAGTCACAATGCAAGCACACCCTTCATTGCCCTAAATATATAATTTAGAAATTCTACTACTGATAATGCAGGTCATTATTACTGTGATGTTTATGTATTTTTTAACAAATAAAACTATAATCATGAAATTTGTAAAAACTTCATTAACATTTGGCCTTCTTTTTGCCTTTCAGTTATCATTTGCTCAATGGGATGGGAATAACACTACTAGTGGTATCGGAGCGGTAGGCACAAGTTCAAGCACAACGTATAAATTCCGTGTTTATAACAATTCAAACACGACTACTCCTTATGGTCTTAGGGTTGATAATTATTACACGGGGTCTTCCACAAAATATGGTATTTACAACTATTTAAGCTCTGGGGGATCCGGTACTCGATATGGTATTTATTCCTATGCCCAGAGTTATAACGATTATTCTATTTATAGCGGTAACGGCAAAGTTGGATTTGAGGGGGATTTTGAGATGATAAATTCCGGCATCAATAATACATTTCTCTTCCATACTGGCTGGCAGAGTGGAGATTACTCCTTATACATTACCCCTGTAGATGGAAGCGGTACCAAACTTTTTGATAGGAGTCTTTTTATACATAGAGATGGCTATTTGGAGAAAAAGATTGATAATTCTACTAGTGTTGCTCTTGCTGTATCTAATAGTGGTACCCGGAATTTTATAGTGCTTGGCAGTGGAAAGGTATTTGCTCGGGAAATAGAGGTCAAGCTTGGTACTATTCCTGATTATGTTTTTGAAAAAGATTATAGCTTGATGCCATTAAATCAGCTTCGAGAATATGTTGATACAAATAAGCATCTGCCGAATATTCCTTCAGCAAAAGAAATCGAAGAGAATGGTATTGGTCTGGGAGAGCTTTCTCGCAAACATTTGGAAAAGATAGAGGAACTTACTTTGTATATATTGGAATTGAATGAAAAGATTGAGGTATTGGAGAAAAAGCTGGATAACAAGAAGAATGAGAACTGATTTTATCTTCTAACAGCTTTTTAGATTCAATTTTAATATTTGCCGGAAAGCACCTGTTCTATTTTTAAAGAAATGGTGCTTTCTGGTTTGTAAAATAATCAACTATGAAAAAGAATCGTTTTGTTATATTATCAATTTTTGCTTGCTGCTTTTTGATAGCTCACATAGCCAGTGGGCAAACTACATATTCTCAAGATTTTGAGAGTGTTAATTGTACTACAACAGATGGGTGTAGTAGTACTCCCCCCCATCCTAGTTCTGTTTTAACTTCTACTTGCTTTTCAGATGGAGGAGCGAGTCATGGGACTCCTCACATTGAAGCAGATGGATCAAACCTCTCTGTTCGTATGGGAGGAGGCAGTAGCTTGGGAGAAGGCTTTTTTATAAATTATACTTTTGAAGGAGGAGAAGAATATGAAATATCATTCAGATACAAGAAAACAACTGGTTTTCCAGCACCTACAAATCCTATCATTAGTCTTTCTGCTGTAAATGGTCTCTCTCATAACACGGATTGTACTCTTGGTTCCCCTCCAACGCCTACAGATCAAGAAACAATAGATAATCTGGATATTAGTTCTGCGACATCAGGTGAATGGTATGAAGATACTATTGTTTTTTGTTTTGAAAGTTCAGATGATTTGGCACAGCTTCTGATTTATCCTTCTGCAACCTCTGGAGATTTCATTCTCAATATCGATGATATAGAAATCGTTCCTAAATGTTCTCCTAGTGTAACTTTCACCTCAAGTTTTTTCCCAACTTTCTATAGAACAGCGGGTACGATAACCACAGAAAATGCATCAACAACAATAGAAAATGATCCATCTGAAACAACTATATGGAAAGCTGGACAATCTATTACTCTAAAACCTAAAACACTTATTTCGATTACGAGTAGCGGACCTTATTTTTTAGCAGAAATTGAGGCTTGCACTGGGTGTGGTACTGGTGGATCTTTAAGAACTGATTTAACACAATCTAAGGAAAGTATCAGAGATATTGAATTAGAACCCTTGAATCAACAGTCTGATGAGATTCTAATATTTCCTAATCCAGCAAAATCGACCTTAAGAATTTTAGCTAATAAGTTATCAGGTTCAGGGGAAGATTTAAGGAATACAAATGTTCCAGTAAAAATTTATGACTCACTTGGAAAAGAAGTTTACAGTAATGATCGCTACTTATTTGGGGAATTAATGCAGATACATCACTTGAATGATGGAGTTTATTATGTGAGTATTTTTACGGAGAATAGGGTTCTCACCAAGAAAATTCTTATTAAAAAGTAAGACTTGTATTTTGGTAAATAAAAAGGCTTTGACGTATTAATAATATGTCAAAGCCTTTCTTTTGAACTTATTCAGTAAAATTAAATAATAAAGAAAATCTCAAAGTATTATCTAGCGGATTCCTTTGGTTAGTGGTAGGGATTAAATAAGAGAAATTTAATCCAAAAACATTGTATTTGAGTCCCAATCCTACTGTGAAAAACTTTCGATTTCCTTTCTGGGCATGTTCATTAAAGTAACCTGCCCTTACAGCAAACTGTTGGTCGTACCAGTATTCTATTCCAAAAGAATACATCAACTCCCTTAATTCTTCGCTGAATCCTTCAGGGGCATCACCAAAAGAAGAAAAAATTCCTGAAATAGGAGACTGCTCCTTATGATCCGAAACATTATTATTATTTAGATCACAATCTTCTCCTTGGCAAGGTGTTGGAACCATAAGTTTATTAATATCTGCTGCGATGGTAATGCGGTTAAATTCATTAAGATCTATTTCCCAGGCAGCACCTATGCCAATATTGGCAGGTAAAAAGTCTTTTACTGTGGATCGAGTATATGTAATTTTAGATCCTATGTTGGTTAAGGCTAGACCTAACCTAAGATTGCTAGAGCTACGTGTAAGCTCAATTGGCAAAACATAGGTAAAAGATAAATCAGCAGCTCCTGCAATACCTACTTCAATGGTTTCTCCTCCGGGAGCTATTTGACCTGCGGCAAGGTTAGAATAGATAAATTTTCCTGTTAAGGCTGCTGAAAAGTTGTCGCTTAGTTTTCTAGAGTAAGCTATTGCTATTTCAAATTCATTAGGTCTCCCAGGTACAAGTGGTTGACCATTTTCATCTGTAAACTGAATGGTCCCTAAGGAAAAATACCTTAAACCAACTCCTAAGGTTTGCAAATCATCAATTTTTAAAAAACCTGTAAGATATGCTAAATAAACGTCATTTAGGCCTAGTGCCCTTAACCAGGGAGTATAGGTGGCTGATATCCCCATTTTGTTTTCAGCAAATGCTAATTTAGAGGCATTAAAATGCATAGCATTTGGATCTGTAGATATGCCAATTCCAACATCACCCATTCCTCCAGAACGTGCATCGGAAACAATTCTTAAAAAAGGAACAGCTGTTGCTATGGTATTGACACATGGTCTGCCAGAAAGATCTACTAAGTTACCTTCGCTATCAAAAGTACACTGGCCATAAGTAGGAAAATAAAAGAGAGAAAACACATTTAACATTAAAAATGTAGGTAGAAATAGTTTCATTTGGGATATGATTTATGATTCTTAAATAAGTCTTTAATTTAGACGAAAGAATCATGATCTTATTTCATAAAAGCCTCAGATTAACTTTAGTAGTGCCCGCTTTCTATTTCACCTGTATTTTTTGTATAAAATTATTTTTATTCCTCTCTGATCAAGTCTTTTTACTTCTTTCCAGTTATTCCTTAATTCATCGATTTCTTCATCTGTAAAATCATTCATCACATTTGAATATAAGACATGAGACTGTTTTTCGAGGTTTTTGTTCACCATGCCTTCATTCCTTTCACTAATGTCTTTATATTTTAAAGGGCCTATCTCGGGGAAAACAGTGCCTATTGATTCAAGTGGAATATCATTTTTTTCTAAATAATGGAGCATTTTTCTTCGCAATGAATAATAAGGCCAATGGGCTAACGTACTGTCCCAGCCTTGGGAAATTTTTTCTGGATATATCCACATATTTCCACTGAACAATCCCAATATTCCGATAGCAATGATTAAGCTTCTAGCTTTAATGGTTTTGATGTGATTTATACATACAATAAAAAACACACTAAAACTAAGATAAACAGGTAGCAGATAACGATGTAATAGCAGTCCTTTATAGGATAAAAGAACCAGGCTAAATAGAAGTAAAGCTAATACCATCATAAATAGAGCTCTCTTTTGATTGACAGACCATTTTTTAAGATCCTTCCAAAACCTAATAAAGAGTGTTATTAATATAAGCCAAAGGAAAATTCTACCAAAGTCAAGCAGCCGCCAGGTTAAAACCACTCCGTTTCTGATGAAACCTTTGAAATTTACTCGCTCAAAGCTGGGAGCCCATGTTGAGTTAGCATGATAGCCGATCCAACCTGTCTCTAAGTAATGATAGATCAAAAAGCCTACACCTACCAGGCCAGCTGGCACATAAGGCCAAATGCGATTTAGTCCATCTTGCCATGATATCTTTTTGTGTTCTAACCATAGTTCATAAAGGTCTGAGGAAAATAAAATCACTACCACCATCATACCACGGGTACTTACCATAGCAAGCAGTAGAGCTGCCCATATCTTTGCCCATGTTTTTTTCTTTAAGACTCCATACCACCCCAGTAAAAAGCCAAATACTAAGATTAAGTCAGGGCTAATGAGTATCGACTGTCCAGCTAAGACTGGATCTAGCATACATAGCAATACTAGCAGATATGCCTTTTTAGGACCTAAAAAAAGATCTCCTAATTGGAATAGCATAAAAATGATTCCCCAAACAAAGGGAAACATTAACCAGTGGCTGACTATCAAGTTTTTCCCAAAAAGACTCCATGCAGAAGCTAGGAGAATACCTAATAGTGGTGGATGGCCACTATCTATTTCTTCTGGTAATATTAGGCTGGAAAAATTTGTTTCGTAAAAAAACAGTGCATGTTTGGCTCCTAACTGAATAGTGTCCCAAAAAAAAACATGATCTTGAATCTGAAAAAATAATATTAATAGGACTATGGTGGAGAGTATTATTTCCGTAATTCGTCTCAAATATTATTTGGCTGATGGTTATTAATTATTGGATTTATCGGCTGTAAAATACCAATAAATATTGGTTGTTAAAACCTTAGAAACTTCAATGTGCTGTAGGAGTTCTTTTATCTACCTTCTTTGTCTTGTAATTTAATGCAACGGAATAGCCAGTGCCTCAATTAATGGCCACTTGTTGTATCCTTGGAGTTCTAAGCCAAAAAATGCCGAATATCCCGTTCAAAATGCCACTTGGCCGAGCTGATGCCTTTTCTTAAGATGAAGTAAAATACGGAGAATAAAACAACAAAGTGCAGGACCATAAATGGCCCCAACCAGGGGACTTCATTGGGAATGACACCCGTTAGTAACAAAACAAATGCCATGCCGTAAATGAGGCCGAAGAAGCCCAAAACCATTCCCGGCACCCAGGAAGGGAACTCAATCGAGGCATTTAAGTTAACCTGATCGCGGTTTTCTGTAATTTTTCCTCTGACCAAAACCGAGCCCATCGTCCAGTCAAACATCTTGCGCTTTCTTCTCATGAGCAGCTCATCCCCTTTAATTTTTCCGACATAATCATTCGGACTGGAGGAAAAGACTTCAAACATGCCCTGCGGGCCGTATGGGTCTAGGTGAGAACGGAGTCGATCCTTGAATTCCTGGCTGTCCAGGTCAAAAGTCAGGCTTAGGGTGTCCGTCCACTTTAGTTTTTTGAGAAAATTTTGATAAGAGGTATTCATAAAGGGAATATTTTATTTTGGTCTTCTATATGGGGCAATCTCAATTTGTAGCTCGAACCCGCCTTCTGCTAATCCGTTCGCACCCACAACGCCGATGAGCACCTGGTAGGGGTTTCTGATCGCCAGAATATCCTCTACCCAGCGCGTATGATCCTGCGGCCGGCCTTTGCGGGGTCGCTCAGAATAAAAATCTGCTTCACAACGGACACATCTTTTCAGGTTCGGAACGGTATTGGCTTCTGTAATCCTGCCGGCTTCGTAGGCGTACAAGCTGAAGTTGGCCTGCTTGTCATCGGGAATAACCGTGATCTTAAAGCTGGTGTAAGAAGGCAGGTCAATTTTGTACAAGACATGTTTCCCTGTAAACTTCTCGGCCTCCGGCTCGGTAAAGCAGGCCACGGCTGCGTCCCAGGCCCAATATAGGTATTCCATGAAATCGCCGTCTTTCAGGTCTCCGCGTGTGGTGACCAGGGTCTGTCCTTCCTCTGCGGTCAGTTCAATGGGTGTATGACTGTTTTGTGCCATCAGTTGGTTGATTGAGGTAATGAAAATGAAAATGAAAATAATGATGGTAGTTCTCATAGTTTTTTGGTTGATGGTAAATGAATTGTATTGAGTTAATGATTTCTGGGGTCCTTCCGCCTGGAGCGGAAGGACCCCAGAAATCATTAACTCAACAACTCCCTCAACTTCGCAATCGCCTCTGCTCTCGAATGTACATCCAATTTATCATAAATATTTTGAATATGTGTTTTAATTGTATTAACACTCACAAAATGCTTGGCCGCCAGTTGTTTATTGGTGTTGCCCTCGTAAATATCTTTAAGGATCTCAAACTCCCGTTCTGTCAGGGGCGTTTCAAGGCGCTGGTTGAGACTTTCGACATTAAAATGGCGCGGGCGACTGCCCTGTGAAAAATTATACAAGGCAATTTCAATGCTCGAATAAAGGTCCCGCTCATCAAAAGGCTTCATGATATAACCCATCGGCCGTGTCACTTTGGCCTTTTCGATCACCGGACGGTTGGAATAGGACGTCAGGAAAATAAAAGGAATGTAAAACTCCTCGTTAATGACCTTAGCAATTTCCAGACCATCCATGTTTTTTCCCAAATTGATATCCAGTAAGGCCAGATCAGGCACTTCTTTTTTTAGCGCTGCCAGGGCTTGTTCCATATTGTGAGCCACGGCTACTACGGAATAATCTACATTAGTGAGGCAGTCGCGAATGTCCTCCGCAATGAGGGGTTCATCCTCCACTATAAGCACTCTGATCGTCGGCATATTGCAATAATTTATGTTGTGGAATAAGAATACTTACCTGTGTGCCGGATTCGGAAGTAATGCTCAAATCTGCCTCCAGCTTCTGGGCGAAAGCCTTGATCAGGCGAAAGCCCAGACTATTCAGTTCATCCGGATCAAAGCCCGGGGGCAGGCCTTTCCCATTATCCGACACCGTCAACAGCAAACCGTTCTCCTGATCTTTCAGGCTCATATATATAAGCCCATCCTCTTGCCCGTCAAAGGCGTACTTCAGACAATTCGTAATGATCTCGTTCAGGATCAGGCCTAAGGGAATCACCACATCTACATCTAACTGAACGGGATCGATGTCTTTCTCAAAACGGATATCCTGATCGCTCAGTTGATAGCTCGACAGCAGGCTGTAGGTCAATTTATCGATATAATCTGACGCATCCACACCTGTCAGATCTTCTTCCTGGTACAAATTCTTGTGGATTAATGCCATGGAAGCCACCCGATTACGCCCTTCTTTTATGGCTTCCAGGGCTTTGGGATCCTCGATCTGCCGGGATTGCAGGTTGAGCAGGGAAGAAATGATCTGCAAATTGTTTTTGACGCGGTGGTGAATCTCTTTCAGTAGGATCTCTTTTTCCGCTAACGACTTCTCGATCACAGAATTCTTATTGCTCAGCATCCGGTTCGCCTTCTGCCGGTGCCGGTATAGCGAAAATCCCATTCCCAAAATAGCCAATAAAGCAAATAAAGCAACTATATAGATCAACTGTTCTTTCCTATTGCGTTCCAACTGCATGCTTTGCAGTACGATCTGGTCTTCTTTTTCTTTTGTCAGATACTTGGCTGCCATCTCCTTTTCCAGTTTGATCCGCTCGGAACTGACCAGGGTATCTCTCAAAGCATTATATTCCAACAGGTAATCATAGGCTTCTTTGCCTTTATCCAATCCTTGCGCAGCCGTAGCTCTGAGTAATAAATAATCCCCTATAGCCTCTGTATACGGAGTGGATTCGATCCGAGGTGATAATTCCTTTAAATATTTTTCCGCTTCTGCATATTGTTTTTCTTCCATCCATAATTTGGCAAATAGGAGCTTCCCATTCATCAAATCATAAAATGAAAAACCTCGATCCCCGTATTCAAAAGCGGAAGACAAGAGTTCTTTGGCTTTTGCTTTTTCCCCTAACTGATAAAAAGAAGAAGCCAGGGAAAGATCTACATTTTTGGATTCTTTCCATTCTCCCAACTGTTCAAAGAGCGCACGGGCCCTGTTCAAATTTTCAACAGACGAAAGATAATCATCCAAAAAGGCATAGGAAATACCAATGTTGTTATAAGTGGTTGCCAGACCCAGTGTGTCCTTTTGGTTTTCTTTCAGACGGATCGATTTTTGATAAATCCGCAGGGCATCCACGTAATTTTCGAGCTTCCGGTAGGCCAGGGCCATGTTGTGATAGGTCTTCCCCAGCATATCCTCCAATTCCGGCTCATCACACAGCGTTTCGGCTTCTATATATTGATCGAGTGCATTGCCCATATCTCCATCCAGGAAATAGACAATTCCTTTGCTTAAAGTCAGGCTGATCTTATTTCGTTTATGTTCCTGAGCCTGCCCACACAGCTCGAGGGCTTTATTGTACCAATCCACCGCCGCACTTAGTTCGCCGCGAAAAGTAGCCACCTGAGCCTTAGTGCGCCGAGCCTGTATCAAGCCTTCCTGGTAACCGATCTTTTGGGCAACAGACATAGCCGAATCAGACAATTCGTCGCCCAACTGAAGAATACCCGGCGTGTACATTCGAGCCTGCTCAATGAGTTGATTGACCTTTGCTGTATCATCCTCTAATTCCAGTATAGGGTGAAGGCCCTTCGGAATAACCGACTGGCTACCTAGCACTCCCGTCATCAGCAGGAAAAAAACAATCCAATATGTAGCCTTTGATTTCATGTTTAACTTTTGTTTATGAAGTTGTTTAAAGTTATCGTACTTACCTGCGCACGAAGGCTTACAGTAGATAACTTTAAACAACTTCTATTGGTGTAATCATAAACAAAAATATTATTTGATCTTATTTCCCGGCTCACCCATTAGGATGATTTTGGTAATGAGGGAGTTCCAATTCATTATACTAATGCTTCAATTTTTCGTTTTGGGATTAATAACTCTACCCGAGTGCCGCCGGAAGAATCAATATTCAAAACGGCTTCCAACTTTTGGGCGAAAGCCTTGATCAGGCGGAAGCCCATGCTGCTGAGCTGTTCCAGATTAAAATCTGAGGGCAGTCCTTTTCCGTTATCCGCCACCTTCAGTCGGAGGCCTGCCTGCTCCTGCTTCAGGCTCATCTCGATCCTGCCCGAATCTTTTTCGTTGAAGGCATACTTGAGGCAGTTGGTGATCAACTCATTCAGTATCAGACCGAGAGGGATGACAACATCTACGTCCAGTTTAAGATGGTCGATGTCTTTTTCCACGATGATTTCCTGGTCATTGATCTGGTAATTGGCCATCAGGCTGGCCGTGAGCTTTTCTATATATTCCGCTGCATCAACCCCTACCAGGTTTTCTTCCTGGTACAAATTTTTATGGATCAGAGCCATAGAATTGACCCGGTTGCGGCCTTCCTGAATGGCTTCCAGAGCCTTCGGGTCATCAATCTGTCTGGATTGCAAGCTCAGTAAGGAAGAGATGATCTGCAGGTTGTTTTTCACCCGATGGTGAATCTCCTTTAATAGGATCTCTTTTTCGTGTAGCGCCTTCTGGATCTGAGCATTTTTGAGACTTAGTAGTTTATTAGCTTTTTGCCGTTGGCGATAGAGGAAATAGCCCAAAGCCAATATGGCACTCAAGCCGAACAGAGCCAGCAATAAAAGCAGCCTTTCGCGTTTGTTTTTATCTAGTTCCAGTTGTTGAATTTCTATTTGGGTTTCTTTTTCTTTCGTCAGGTATTTAGTGGCCATATCCTTTTCCAATTCCAGGCGTTCGGCCTCCACGATGGTATCGGTTATCTGTTTGTGTTTGAGTAAGTATTCATAAGCTTCATTGACTTCCCCAAGGTGATATTTGGTACTGGCCAGGAGTTTGTAATAGGTTTGCAGGGCCTCGTTGAGGTTTTTCCCTTCGATCTTAGGGTATGTGTTGGCCAAAAGCCGAGAAGCTTCTTCATATTGCCCTTCTTCAACATATATTTTGGTGAGCAGCAATTCATTTTGGACCAGTTCGAAAAGACGGATATTAAGATCGGGAGATTGAAAGGTGGTCTCCATCAAAGTCTTGGCTTCTTGGACCTTTCCCGTTTCATACAGGCACATGCTGATGGCCAGGTCAATGCTTTTGGCTTCACCGGTCTCCCCCAATAAGACATACAGCTCCCTCGCTTCTTCCAGGTATTCGATCGATTGTTCATAGTCATCCATGTACCCATAACACAAGCCAATGTTGTTGAAAGTGGTCGCCATCCCGATCGAATCCTTAAAGGCTGTTTTTAGGTCTAAAGACTTTTTATAGATCCGAACAGCATCTTCCAGTCGCTCCAATTTCCGGTACACAATGGCCATGTTATTGAGGATCTTAGCCAGAAGATCATCCGTGGATGGGTCCGTGCACAAAGCTTCTGCCTGAATGTAGTACTCAAGGGCTTTTCCATCATCGCCTCCGTAATAATATACAACTCCTTTATTGAGGATAATGCTGATGGTTTCCCATTTGAAGGCTGGTTTTTCGCCACAAATTTCCAGGGCTTTGTCATACCACTCAATGGCTTCCTCTACTTCTCCCTTGAAATTAATGAGGGTCCCTTTAGCCTTGTAAGCTTTGACCAGGCTCATTTCATGCCCGGTTTTTTCGGCCGTCCGAATCGCTTCATCGGCAAATTGCTCGGACAGCTGGATGCTGTCGGACACATACTCCCTGACCAGGTCCAGCAAGCGCTCCACTTTGTTGGAATCATTAGGAGCCTGCAGGATTTGTTTGATCTCCGGATGGTCGGAGGGCTGGGTAAAAGCAAGAAAAGGAATTAAAACCAGGCCCCCCAGGCAAAGGAATTCTCTCATGCTGCTGTATGTTTTCTGTATGGTCAAGTTTTACGGGGGTGACGAGGTGAATTTACCAAATGTTATGGAAAAAAGAACGCCCTTCCAAACGATTTCAGTTTTTCATCCCCTAAAAAAAGCATTTTTACTACTTTTAAGACATGTCGAATATTTATCAAAAACTGGGAATACCGACCATTATTAATGCTTCCGGTTCTATGACGGAATTGGGTGGTTCGGTGATGTCCCCCAGGGTTGCTCAGGCATTGGCCGAGGCCAGCCAACACTATGTTCATTTGCCTACTTTGAAACTCAAGTTAGAAGAAAGAATGGCTGGCATGCTGAAAGTTCCAGCCGTTTGTATTAGTTCGTGCGCCACCGCAGGCATCATCCTTTCGGCTGCCGCCTGCATGGCCGGCCAGGAACCCGATCGGATTAAGTCATTGCCTCAAGCGGAAGGATTTCCAAATATTTTCCTTACACCAGAAGTGCATAGGAACCGCTTCGACCATGCCATACAGGTGGCCGGCGGTGCGATCCAGACTTTTAATACAGATCGGGAAAAGTTTGAGCAATTGCTCCAGCGGCCGGAGGTAGCCGGCGTTTACTTTACCCTCAGCTGGTTCTGCCAGGGTGATTATATCCCAATTTCGGTGGCCGGGGCAATGGCAAAAAAATATCACAAGCCCATTGTTATAGATGCTGCGGCTCAGTTGCCTCCCCTGGATAACTTCCGGCGTTTTTTGGAAGAAGGGGCTGATTTGGTTGTGTTCAGTGGAGGAAAAACTATTAAAGGGCCCCAGGTGAGCGGTCTGGTCCTTGGGCGGGAAGACCTGATCGAGGCTTGCCGCCTCAATAACAGCCCACATATAGAAAGCATCGGGCGGGGCATGAAAATTTCCAAGGAGGAGATCGTAGCTTTATATGTGGCCTTAGAAGAGTACCTCAACCATGATCATGAGAAGGACCAGGAGAACTGGAAAAATCAATTGCATTTCATAAAAAAGGCTCTTTCTCCCTTAAAAGATCTGCAAATAAGTCTTAAATTCCCCTATGGACCGGGTTACCAGCTCCCTTACCTGGAATTGATCTGGGACCACCGAATTCTGCGGCCTTCAGCAAGTCAATTGACACAGGAACTGGTTCGGTACGAGATACCCGTTTATATTCGATTTGATAAAGAAAACCAGGAAATCTCTAGTGTTTTGATCTATGCCCATACCCTGAAAGAAGGGGATGAGAAAGAAATCGTCAAAGCGCTGATGCAATCCTTTTACACAAAAAACCAAGGATAAATATGAAACGAAAAATCACCCTCGGGGAATTCATTATCCAACAACAAACGGAATACCCTCATGCAAGGGGGGAAATGAGTCAACTTCTCTCCGCCTTAATGGTATCCGGAAAGATCATCAACAAAGCAGTCCAGCACGGCGGGCTCAACGAGGGCGTCCTCGGCGCTTCAGGCGACGAAAATGTGCAGGGAGAAACCCAGCAAAAACTGGACATCCTGGCTAACAACATCATCATCGAAGCCTTCGAGCAGCGCCAGGAGGTATGCGGCATCGCCTCTGAAGAGAATGAGCAGGTGGTGGTACTGGAGAAAAAATATAAGGAGGTCGGTAAATATGTGCTGCTGATTGACCCACTAGACGGTTCTTCCAACATCGATGTCACCGTCTCGGTCGGGACGATCTTCGCCATATACAGGCGTGTCACACCGGAGGGCTCTGAAGCCATACTCAAGGACTTTTTGCAGCCAGGGCTCAAGCAGGTAGCCGCCGGGTATATCATTTACGGCTCTTCTACGATGATGGTCTACTCTACCGGCAACGGTGTCAATGGTTTTACGCTTGATCCCAGCAGCGGCGTATTTTTTCTGACGCATCCCAATATCCGCATCCCGGAGACCGGGCCTTATTATTCAGTGAATGAGGGAAAAATGCATCTCTTCCCTAAACAATACCAGGATTACATCGAATCCTGCAAAGTCCCCAAAAGTGAAAAGGACTCGCTCGTGGATTGCCGGTATACCGGTTCTTTAGTCGCTGATTTCCATCGCAGTTTGCTCAAAGGTGGCATTTATTTGTATCCGCCCAGTACCTTCCATCCCAACGGTAAACTTCGCCTATTATACGAGTGTAACCCACTCGCATTCTTGTGCGAGCAGGCCGGAGGGAAAGCTATTAATGGAGAGGGGCGGGTGCTTGAAATGCAGCCCACCGATTTGCACCAGCGGGCACCGCTGGTGATCGGGTCTACTAAGATGGTAGAGCAGTTCGAGCGAATGAGGGGGGTAGTGTAAAAAGCGTTCAGTCAGGGCGCTCGCGCCCTGACTGAACGCTTTTTTTGTATTTATACTTCCCTGTTGTAGGTCAGAATTTCCAAACCTTCGGGAAACGATTCCTTTTCCTTCCTTCATGTCGAGCTACAGGTCGCCGGACTTATCTGGCTGATGATCTACTTCCCAATTCATTCGATCAAGAGCTCCATTCCTGTTTTATACGTCCAAAGGAAGATACCTTTCTTTTATTACGTTAAAATGATGAATTTGATGGGCAGCGATCGTAAGCCCGATTGCATAAAGAGGCATTTCGTATTCGAAGAATTTACAGTTTGTTTCAAGTATCTTTTTATTAAAAGAGTCAAACATGGCTATTGTTGATTGGCGCACGATTCTAAGCTCATTTATCAATTGTTCAATTGACAATTCATCTGCGTTTGAATTATCGCCCATGATTTCCTGGTCATGTGCATCGGGGATAGTTCCTTCTCCACGAGCAAAAAGGATCGCTCTAAAACACCAAATTCTTTCCCAATCGATAAGATGCTGAAATATTTTATGGATGGTCCATTTATCTTTTTTATACGTTTTCAAACCAATCCTTTTTAATTGAGCGATGTCAATATCATTAATTTTTTTCAAACTTAATTTTAACGCATCTGTAAGCTCGGTATCCCCATTTAACTGGTAAACATATTCCAAAAATCCCGGATTGGTTGTAGGCTCTTCTTTTTCCATCATGTATGTTTTTTACTAATTGAACTAATTTAAACAGAGATCATTCATTTCCCTGCCATTAAATTAGCAAAAAAAACACCGTCCTGATTCATAAAGGTACCGTCCCTTCTGTTCAGGTCCAATCTTCCGCCCTCAAAATTCGTGGCAGGTAAGCCCAATTCCTGAAAGATACAGGCCGTAGCCGCAAAATCCCATATGCTGCCGCCACCCTTTTCTTTTTTCGGGAACTTTAACATACAGGCCGGGCCATTTTCCAATACCTGGATGCCGTTCAACACCGCACCGGCTCCTGCCACTTCTTTTACCCCTTTTACACCCAATTGCTCTACCTGTTCATTTAATAGCTTTTCTATCTCGGAGGAGCGAGGGGTATCCTTCAGCTTTCGATCCGTAAAGTAGGTTAGATGGTCGTTGGAAGGATTAAGTTCCCAGGGACGACCATTTTTACAGGCTCCACTTCCTTTGACGGCATGGTACATCGTATCTGTGCTGGGATCGTACACCACCCCGATGTAAGGGCTCCCGTCTTTGGCAACTAAGGCGATCGATACTGAAAAACCCGGGTACTTGTTGATAAAAGCAAGGGTTCCATCCATAGGGTCGATGCACCAAAAAAAATCTTTTTCGAATCGGCTGCCGTCATCTTCGGTCTCTTCCGATAAAAGCGCCAGATCAAAGGCCTCACAACTGGGTAGCAGATGAGCGAGGATAGTGGCTTCGCAGGCCTTGTCCACGGCGGTGACGACCTGGGAGGCATAGCTGGTTCCTCCCTGCTTTTTCTCCACCAAAATCTCATCCTGCTTATGTTGCTGAATGACTTTCCCCGCCGAAAGGGCTGCCTTGATCGCGATTTGGGTCAATTGTGATAGATCCATTTTTATAGACTGTTGATCACTTCTGTGGTTACTTGTTCACTATAACTATTAATTTTCCAATGCCCCGGGCTCCAGCCTTTCAAAAAGCGATGGAAATCCGCCCAGGCTACCCGGTATAATGATCGCCATTCCGTTTCCAGGGCTTCATTTTTTTCTCCCAGTGAATTTTGCAGATGTTCAAAATAAGTATCGAGGATGGGCGCTTCCAAACGCTCACACTCTCTTTCATCCAGACAACTACCGACAAAATAGGCCACGTCTTTCATCCCGCAGCCGCCACCGACATACTGAAAATCTACCCCGGCGACCTGCCCGTCTTTAGAAAAGCAGAAGTTGGCCAGCTTAGCATCGCCGTGAACAAAGGTTTTGTAGGTACAGGCATTCAGTTTTTCGTCAATGAGGGGAGCAACTTCCCGCAATCTTTGATCAGCCAATACGGCCAATTCCTGGGGTCTGGTCTCCAAATGCCAATAGGTTCCCACTTCCCAAAGGCCCTGCGGAGCTTGTCCGAGGAAACTGGCGTGAAATTTGGCCAGCCAAGCCAGACAAGCGTCTATGTCTTCCCAGCTAACCGCTTGCTTTCGTAAAGGAAAGCCCGCTTCATCCAGATCCTCCAGCACCATCAGCACCTCCTCTTCTTGCGTCTCGATGGCCAGGCATTGCGGCAGCCGGGCAGCGCTGTTTTTGCTATAAGTCCCATACCAGGTTGTTTCTACCTGATAGGATTTCAGCTTTCGTTGATGACCGATGTCCGTATTCCACCCACGGGGGTGTTGGTTGTTAATGGGCAGCTGAACGTGCTTGATGACGACACTTTTGACAGCAGCATCCCTCAATCCGACTCGTATGATTTTCCCGTACCCACTCCACAATTCCTGGATCATCTCTGTTTCGACTAAAGAGGAGGCTCCTGTTCTTTGTAGAATGACTGACTTAAAATATTCATTCATAGGGCGCGAAGATAAAAAAGTGTTGACGGGAAATCATACCAGCTTGGTAAGAGCATTCTATGTTTTCGTTTCAATTTTATGGGTCGCTTGTTTCCATGTTATACTTTCAACTTGTGATTTGTAATTCGTGTTCGCTATCCAATGTCCATCCAATAGCACTTCATTCAATCTATTGGCGAGTTCTTTATTTCTTTCCATTGTCTTATTTTTTCATTGACAATAATGTATCAAGTTCATTTAAGGTCATTGT
>JAUIKE010000158.1 GCA_030430845.1 Bacteroidia bacterium
TCAATTCCTTTGTAGTATTTGGGCCAAACGGAGATCATGATCTGAGTGTTCAGCTCATTGTGCAATTCGTCGACCATCCCTTTGGGATCAGGGAACCGGGCGCCGTCAAACTCGTGTGAGCCCCATTTGTTCTCCGGCCAGTAAAACCAATCGAGAACGATGTTGTCAAGTGGAATGTCCTTTTCTCTGAAAGTCCGGACTACATCCAATAATTCATCCTGTGTTTGGTATCGTTCGCGGCTTTGCCAGAAACCAAAGGCCCATTTGGGAAGAATGGAGGCCTTGCCGGTCACTTTACGATACCCACTAATGACTTCATCGGCATTATTCCCTTTAATAAAATAATAGTCGATCTCATGCCCCGCCTCAGAGGCAAGGGAAAGCTGGTTTTGAGCATGCCCTGGCATCGGGTCAAGGTGGGTAACACTCATGTAGCCTCCATCAGGTATCCATTCCACTTTAAAATCGTGTTTTTCTCCTGTAGCCATATCCATGTTGAAAAAATTGGACCAGGGGTTCCAGTTCTGTCGCCATTTATCCATAACTAGCTTCCCGTCTACCCAAAGTTTGAAATAGCTGGAGGCATACATCAAGAATTTGTGGGTTCCCGCCACATCAGAAGAAATACTTCCTTCCCAGGTGATCTTTGTAGCTTCAGTGGGCAGGCGCTCAAACCCTTCGGTTTCGAGATATTGAAAGTCTATTTTGTCTTCCAGGCCTTCCTTTATAATCTTATTGCCTTTGAAATAAGTGGTTGTCAGTCCACCTTCCTCTCCGTTTTTGCCATAAAGCTGCAGGCCATTTAACGGCTGATAATCGCGAGGATCCCCGAATTTGGTAATGGAATAATTATCCCAGAGCAGACCATAGTTTTTATTCGAAAAAAGAAAAGGAACCACCGAGACGATGTTGTGCTGCGCCAGGTCCACGTCCTTTCCTTTATAATTCATAAAACCGTGTTGGTGCTGCCCCAGGCCGTAAAAGGCTTCGTCACCAGGAGATTCAAAAACCTGCCGGATGCGATACAGTCCTTCGGTACCGGAATCAGCAGGGCTGTAGCTCTTACCTCCCTCAGTAGCTTCCTGTAAGATGACATTTCCCTGAGCATCTTCAAAGGTTACTGCTCCGGTAGTAGTTGAAACTTGCACATTTAAGGCTGGGGTGGAAAGGGTTATCAAATCTCCTGTTTGGCTGGCTGTCCATTCATCATACTGCTCAGCTTGCCGGATGGTCATTAGGCTTTCTTTGTCGGAAAAACCATCAACAGGGCTGGCCGTCACCCGGATGATATCGGCATTGATGACGGAAATTCGGATTTTTTTGCTAGGCTTGTCATCCTCCATTGAGAGTATGATGCCGTTGTGGGTGCGTTCGAAGGTTTCATTTTGGAGACTACAATAATTAAGCAGTAAGATAGCCGATGCGGCTATCATGAAGTAGGAGATACGACGTATTTTCATTATAGGAACTATTGTTTTAGAATTTTTAGGCAGACTCGCTCCCCGTCCGTAGCAGAGATTAACTCGGCGAAGTATAGCCCGGGCAGCCAGGATTCAGTATTGATGTCAAAAAAATTATTTTTTTCTCTGATACGTGTTATTAGTTTTCCCCTGGTGTCGAAAATTTGTACCAGGCCTATCTCTTCAGTGGATTGGATCAGTAATTGTTGATGAACCGGATTAGGGAACACCTTCACCTGTTTTAGAAGCTTACTTTCGGAAACATTTGTGGTGATGTCGTCTGGGTCCAGATACAAAGTATCCAGGCCGGAATCTCCCACGGCTATACCACGTCCGGCGGTGGACATGTATACCCGGCCGAACACATTCCGGTCGCCCAGGATCATTCCGGCATTGCCTAAACCTCCATACTCATGTTCATCGTCATTCATCCGAAACCAGGTTTTTCCCATATCGATTGAGCGATACAGGCCTTCCGTTTCTTTTACCTTTCCCCACACAAAAAGGGTAGGGGGGGCGTCTTCGTTCAAAGGCTGGCCGAAAGTGACGGCATAAGCAGCTATGTTATCAATGGTTTCTACTTTGCCATCTACAAAACGCTCAATGCCCTGCTGATTCATGGCTATCCAGATGTCTTCGCTTTGGTAAGGGTTGACTGCCAGATGAGGGGAGCCTCCGCTGTTCAGGTCGGCTAGCTTTTCTACTTCCGGCCGGCCGGCCTTGGGATATACACATTTATATAAGGCTCCTTTGCCCGAGGCATAAACGTAAAAAACTCTCGGAGCAATAGGATCGGCGTACGGATGAGCACCATTAATATCACCGTAAGCGCTGTTCCAAAGGTTTGTCCAGGAGTCTCCGAAATTGCTTGTAATGTATAACTTGTCGGACTGACCGCCGGGGATCCAGGCAACCAGATGGTCTTCTTCATCACTGCTGACCGCTACCCGGCCGCTATTATCATTGATGGGCAATTGTTCAAAGGCCGTCCAGCTATCCCCCTGATCTAAGGAATAATACAAGACTCTGCCGGAGCCGCCGGCCCGAACAAGCACCTCAGGAGCCTGGTTGGAAAAGCTGATGCCTGAGGAAGTTCCCATATTGGGCGTATGCCTGGGTCCGAGTGGGAATTCATGGATGTCCTGGTGTACCCAGCCGTCATAATCGCCAATAATAGAAACAAAAGGGCCTTCCGGAATGCTGATCATATCAAGGGGGACGGTTTCTTCAATGCCGTGTGGCATAAACTTCATTACCGGCTGATCACCGTCGATATTGTCTGACATAAAGACTCCGTTCCCAGAGCAGGCAAACAATCGGGAAGTATTGTAAGGATCTAATGCAATGCTCCCGACCCAATGCAGATTATGCCCGGCAATCCAGTTGATGCCGTTTTGGTCTAGCTTCATAGCATTGGTTCCCTGGAACAATTGTCTCCAGGAATCGCCTCCATCCTCGCTGACGAAGATCCGGTCACCCCAGGCGCTGGAATTATCCCTGAAGAATTGTTGCTGCCCCCAGTGGTTGATCGTTGAAACGTAAAGGAGGTCACTGTTATCCTGGGCGATGCTCAGCCCCCCGTAGCAGCCGCTGGAGGATGGGTTTATCCAAAAGTTGATCGGTGAAATATCGGTCCACTCTCCAGTTGCTAAATTTAGCCGGAATACTGCGCCCCGATTCATAGGCTCGTTCACCCCATCCCAGTTTTGGGGATGAGGCCCTCCACCGTTGGCATAGGTGAGGTAGAGCCTTTGGCCGTCATTGGAAAGAGCGGCCCTATGGGGCATGATGCCTTCCTCTGTAGGTGCATTGGGAATGGGCTCCCAACTTATTCCGGCATCGTAAGAAATGTAGAGGTTGGTGCCTGTTCTGGACAGTCCGGCAATGATGGTTTGGGATTTTGTCCCCTCATCCCCCGAATTCGGATCTAGTACAACAAAGCTGACCCCATTGATATTAGGAGTGGTGGCTTCTGGAAAACTTTGAATGGGATTCCAGGTCTTTCCCGCATCCTCACTGATTAATAAACCATCCTGACGGGTACCCAGGTAGATGATATTTCCGTCATTAGGGTCAACCATCATTTTTTCACCAGTTTGACGCCCCATACCGTTTCCATGGATGTAGATATCCATCGGTACGATCTCAAAGCTTTTTCCGTAATCCTCCGATCGCAAAATGGAAGCGCCCGGCCATCCATAGCCTGATAAACCGACCGACATGTAAACCTTGTTCGGATCGGAAGGATCAATAGCGATGCTTTCCACTCCCAGCATGGCCCTTTGATCATCAGAGGCCCAATCCAATAGGGGGATCCAGCGTTGACTCGACTCTTCCCAGCGATAAGCTCCCCCCACGTCCGTTCTGGCAAAGAAAAGGTTAGGCTCTGTTGGGCAGGCAATAATAGCGGATACAAAGCCGCCGCCGCCCATTTTTACATTGCTCCAGTCTCCTTTGATAATGCTTTGAGCCGCTATATTAGTTATGAAAAAAAAGCCGATTAAAATACTCAACAAGTAATATTGTTTCATTTCTCTTCTTTTGACCTGAAAACGCTTAAAATAAACATTGTATGGCCCCTTGGGCGGCCATACAATGTTTATTTTATTATTCTTTTACTCTGCTATCACATAATGTATCGCGGTAACTTCTTCTGTTTCTTTGCCAGGTGAAGGCACTCCGATCCACATTCCCGCCGTCTCAATTTCTGATAGAGGCGATTTGCAGAAATACCAGGTCGGCCCGTAAGTTGGAAGCCAGCTAGCCGCTCCTTTAAAAGCGATCAGGTCCATATCCAGTGTGATGGAATTTTCTTCCGGATTGATGGTCACTTCTGCCGTGGTGGTCTCGCCGTCCTGCGTTTTGGTGCAGAAGAGTTTGCCGCCGTCCAGATAAAACGTCAACCTCGGATCTTGAATGCTATCTTTTACCTCCTGAGTCCATACCCAGTTATTGGAAGTGAAATCATCACCAAAGGTGGTTTCGCTGGTCCAGCCTCCTGATAGGTCGGCCCCCAGCCAGTCGACATGCCAGGTGTCGGACACCCGGAAGGACCGAGTTCCATCCGGACCGGTTAGGGCAGCGGTAATTTCTTTGCGGGCTGCTTCGAGCGGATCGACGCTGGAACTTCCCAGTACAAAGTGGAATACCATATACTCTGCTTTATCCGGATCTCTTTTTCCGAACCAAATATCCGTGACTATGCCGCCGGTAATAGTGGTTTTGACGATCTTCCACTGGTTTTCAGCAGTGGTCGTGGCGGTAGCCCATTCGCCCATCTTGAAGTTCGGGATGACTCCTTCAAAGGTGACGGTATTATCGGATTCATTGACGGTGTAAGTACCTTCTTCTTCGGTTCCGTCTGCGTATTTCAGGCTAACTTCTCCGTTGCTTGAGAAATTGATGCTGTTGGAGGCCACATCTGCCTGGTGGGAAGTATTAAAGCCGGCCCAGTCAGGATAATCATCAATACTCTCCCAGTTATTAAGGAAGGTGCCTTCGAGGTCCACCCAGTTAAAAGGTGTTTCAGGGCTAAGGGACCAGGTTTTGGAATTCGAGACCGAAATTACATCTGTAGCTGTTCCGCCGCCTAAGTCCACCGTGATGACCGGATCACCGGTTTCTTCGGGTTGCCAGTTATCGCTGTATTCTTTGGAAATAAAATTGAATATCACTAATTCGTCCTTACTGTTGTGGAATGCACCGAGTTGCATGGCATCCTCATTCAGAGAGATGACCCGGAAGTTGTCCCAATTGTCTACATCATTATCGGCCCATGAGTTTTGCAGGGGCGCTGCATCCGTCATAGTCAGCATGAGGGTGTTGACGTCGAGGAAGTAGGTTCCATTCTCAAGGCCCCGATCAGTGGTGAACTGGTGGTCCACCGTGACAAAAGGACCTCCTTTTAGACTAAAGGTCATGGAGCCGTAATCTCCGGCATCTCCAATCCAGGTGTTTCCGGGCCAGTCAGCTTCCCAGAACCAGCATAGGGCTTCGTCACCCAGGCAGCTGTATTCCCAGCCCAGGTCTTTTCCGGAAAAATACATGGGGCCGTTCCAATATTTAGAAACGCCTTCGGCATCGAGGTCGAAGTACCATGTTTTTTCATTACCGACCCCTCCTGAGAGGGCTGTCCAGAGCGGATCGTTGACATAGTTAAGGTTATCTTCTGTGACCTGAATGGTTACAGCTGGTTTTTCCACTACGCCTCCTCCGGTAAGGGCAGAATATTTAATGGTGTAATCGCCCTTGAATGCAAAGCGGACCGTATCGCGAACCCGGTTAGATCGCCCGGTCCCATAGTCCCAGATAGGTACGGCCTGAGGCGTTTCGCTAATCAGAATAACGGTATTGCCGCCCGGATCGACATTGTAGTCCTGTTCTACCCTGAATTGCACGGTCGAGGCATCAGGGAGCCCATCTAATTCGGGCAGGTCTTCCTTCGTGCAGGTAAAAAGGAAGAGCCCTAATGAGAAAAAGAATATCAAATATTTTAAAGATTTCATTCTGTTATATTTTTGGTTTTACCATCCGGCATTTTGCTGTAGCGTACCGTTCGATAAATTGATTTGATTGTAGGGGATCTGCTGCAAACCCTGGGTTTGGGTATTGAATGTGACGGTTTTGGTTTCCGGCACTCCGCCGCTCCATACTTCCGTTCCACTGTCATTGATCGCCGAAGCAGCTACACTCATACCCTGGCGTAATAAGTCCCAGTATCGGATACCTTCAAAGGCAAATTCCAGTCGCCGCTCTTCCATGATTCTTTCCTGGCTGACGGGCTGAGAAACGAAGTTGTCTTGGAGGGCTCTTTGCCTGACCATGTCATAGTAGCTTTGGGCATTGGGGCTACCCAATTCAGCTGCCATCAGGAGGACGTCTGAAAAGCGGATGGCTACATAATCCTGGAACTGGCCGATCTGGAAATTGACGGCCCCGAGGCTTTCGGCCAGACTTTGCCCGGAAGGCGTGGAGCGAGGCATGTACTTCTTGGCATAATAGCCCGTATATTCTCGTTGGGTGGAGATATCTATTTCGACTCCTTCACCTTCGATGGAGAGAATAGAAGCGGTTTTGCGCTCATCATTATCAGAGTAAGCATCCCAGAGGTCCGGGGCAACGGTGGCACCTCCCCATCCTCTTCCGTATGGATAGGAATCGGTTTGCCGCATACCGTACATCACCATCCAGTGATTGCCGTCGGTATTGCCATTGTAATCACTGGTGTAAGTGTATTTGATGGAAAAAACGAATTCTTTGTTTCCTTCTCCGGCATAGTTTTCCACGGAAGCGGCGGGCCATAAAGCAGCAAAATCTTCGATCAGGCCATGGCCACTGTTTGAAATGACGTCTTCCAGATAACTCAGAACTTCAGCCTGAGCAAGAGAGCCGCCTTGAGTCGGCAGATTGCTTTGGCCATAATATCCGGTATAGTAAAGGTAGACTCGGCCCAAGAGGGATTCGGCAGCCCATTTTGTAACCCGGCCGTCCATTTGGGCTGCTGCGTTTTCTGAGAAGGGAGCATCCCCAAGGTTGTTGATGGCATAGAGCAAATCGGTACCGATCAGGGCGTATACCTCATCGGGATTTGCCTGAGGTAAATTTTCTACAGAAGGCTCTTCCAACAAAGGTATATGACCGAAAAAACGAACCAGGTCAAAATAGCTGAAGGCGCGAATGAAACGCACTTCTGCTTCGTATTGGTTGCGTTGACTTTCCTGGCTGCCCCAGGATACATTATCCAGATTTTGTAATAACTTATTGCACCGGAAAATAGTCCGGTAGTAAGCCGCCCAATTGCTTTCAAAAACATTGATGTCAGAGGGAGAGCGGTCCCTATCAAATTCATCGATCATCTGATAGCTAAAGCCGTCGGATGCGCCGGTACCGCCAAAGCAGTTGTCTGAAAAGACTTCTGCTGCCAATGGAAAGGCAATGCCGCCGGCCCATACTTGCTGAAGGCCGTCATAACAGCCCACCATAGCTAAATAAGCATCCTGAGGCGTTTTGTAAAAGTTGCCCTCTGTTTTTTCCGTCAGTAACTCTGCATCCAGGAAGCTTTCGCTGCATCCCAGGAAGCTTACGAGGAAAAGGGCGAATATGATATGTTTAAATTTCATTTTTCTTAGATTTAATTGGTTGATCAGGTTAAAACTTCACATTCAGACCGGTCAGGAATACTCTGGGACGGGGGTAATAACCAACATCCACTCCCCGGGCAAAGGTCTGGCCGTATCCAATCTCCGGATCCATGCCGGTATACCGGGTGAAAGTGAGCAGGTTCTGAGCGGTAACGAATAGCCTGACCTGGGAGAAGCCTAAGTGCCTGACCAAAGGAGAAAAGTCGTATCCCAATGTTACATTATTGATGCGGAAGAAATCTCCGTCTTCGACGTACAGGTCAGAAAAAATGGAATAATTCCTGCCGTCTTCCGTGAGTCTGGGAAGCGTGTTAGAAGAGCCTTCGCCATGCCATCTGTTGAGGATCTTTTTATGATAGTTGGCGTATTGATCGGATACGTTTCTGTAAGACTGTACTATCTGATTGCCGGCTACGCCGTTAGCAGAAAGGCTGAAGTCGAAATTACCGTATTGCAGGTCAAAAGTTAAACCAAACACATAATCCGGATTTGGATCGCCAATCATGGTTTTGTCGGCATTGCTGATGATGCCGTCTCCGTTAACGTCCACGATTTTTAGGTCCCCGGGAAGTGCATTGGGTTGTATTGGTGCATTTTCATTATTGGAATAGGCATTGATCTCAGCTTCGTTCTGGAAGACACCGTCTGTTTGGTAACCCCAGAAATAGCCAATGGGGAGACCGACAGAGGCGCGGTAAAACTCAGGCGCATTATTCCACAGATCGTTGGTAGATCCATGTATGGTTTGATCTTCCGTGGGTATATTCCGAACCTCATTTTGGTTATATGAAAAGTTGCCACTGATCGAATATCTCAGCTTTCCACTTGAATTACGCCATCCACTAACGATTTCGACTCCGCTATTGAGGACGTCTCCTCCGTTAATATAAGGCGCATCTGTACCGGCCGTGGCCAGGATAGGGGCCTGAATGAGCCAGTCTTTTGTGGTTTTATTATACCAATCAACGTTTACGAATAATTTGCCGTCAAAAAATTCAGAGTCGAATCCGAGATTCAGCTGCTCGGAGGTTTCCCAGTGTATGTCTGCATTTGACAATCGGCTTGGATAGCCACCCGGTGTCAGACTTCCCTCTCCGGTACCAAAGGTATAATTGGTATTGGATAAAGTAATGGGAGCCAGGTATTGAAATCCCGGAACAAAGTTACTCCCGTTTTGGCCCCAACTGGCTCGGATCTTCAGGAAGGTCAAAGGACTGTTGTTGAGCCAAAAGTCTTCCTGGCTGGCCACCCAACCCGCAGAAAAGGAAGGGAAATATCCCCAGCGGCTGTCAGGTGCAAATTTCGCAGATCCATCCGCCCTAAAGGTGGCGCTAAACAGGTATTTTTCATTGAAATTATAAAGCACCCGTCCGAAATAAGAGAGTAAAGCATCTTCATAGCCACTGCCTCCTACACTCTGCCGAATACCGTAAGCATAAGTGGTGTTGTCGATATATGCGTATTTGAGCTGGTCAAAAGCCAGGTTGGCATTCGTAGCGGAAACGCTGGAGCCGTTCCATTTCTGGGCGGTGGTTCCGACCAGGACGTCCAGATTGTGCAATCCAAACTGATTATTGTATCGAAGGGTATTCTCAAAATTCCAGCTCAGATCCCGGCTAAAGGACTGGGATACGCTGCTGGTATCAACTCTTGTAAAGATTGATAATTCATGGGGTGGGGTATAGGATCGGCTCTGACCTGTTGCATTGTTCAGACCGAAAGAGGAGCGGAAGGTAAAGTTTTTCAGAGGCTTTATTTCTACATACACATTACCGAGTAATCTTTGATTCCCGCCTTCCCGCTGGTTGTTGTATACCAGATTGGCATAAGGGTTGGATTGAGTGCCGCCGTCTATGAATGCTCCGCCGGCATTGTTGTAAAGCTCGCCGTTTTCGTCATACACGGGCATAAAAGGCAGTGTGCCGAGTGCTCCTCGGATATGGTTGTAATATTGGCCTCCATCCGGGATCCCGACTTGGTTGATGTAGGTATAGGTAAGGTATTCTCCTATAGACAATACATTCTCTATGACCTCGTGCTCAGAATTAATTCTGAAGCTATAGCGTTCGTAATTGGAAAAATCCTTGCCGCCGATGATTCCTTCCTGTTGCGTATAGGAAGCAGAGGCAGAAAAGGTACTTTTAGAATTGCCTCCCTGAAGGCCCAGGGCATAGTTTTGGGTAAGGGCATTGTCGACAAATATTTCGTCTAGCCAATTGGTACCTTCACCTAAGGATGCAATATCCTGATTTGTAAAAATGGGGAGTTTGCCGGAATTGACGGCTTGTTCGTTAAGAATAGTTGCGTATTCCCGGCTGTTAAGCAACTCAAGTTGGTTGGGGATGCTCTGTAGTCCGATGTAAGAGTCAAAACTCAGAGAAGTACGCCCTTCCCGGCCGCTTTTTGTGGTGATCAAAACGACGCCGTTGGCAGCCCTGGAACCGTAAATGGCTGCGGAGGCCGCGTCTTTCAGAATATCAATCGATTCGATGTCGGCGGTATTAAGGTAGGAAATATCACCCGTCGGGAAGCCGTCGACGATGTACAAGGGATTAGAATTACCAATAGTACCGACCCCTCGGATGTTGACTTCGAAGCCTGCTCCGGGCTGGCCGGAATTAGAGGTAATGTTCACCCCGGCGGTTTGGCCTTGCAGGGCCTGGAAAGCATTCGTGTTAGACCGGCTCAGCAAATCCTCGCCCGAAACGTTGACGGTGGCGCCGGTGAGTAGTTTTTTCTTCTGGGTTCCATATCCGATGATGACAATTTCGTTCAATTGGACAATGCTCTCTCCCAGGCTAACTTCCAAATTAGACCTTCCGGCAATGGGTACTGTTTTTGATTCAAAACCGGTAAAAGAGAAGATCAATGTATCGTTTGAAGAAGGGACTTCCAATGTGAAACTGCCATCCAACTCGGTAGTGGTCCCTGTCGAAATCATACCTTTGACGATAATATTAACTCCGGGAAGGCCAATACCTTCTCCGGCTTCAGTAACCACACCGCTAACAGTCCACTGTGCATAGGAAAAACTGACTTTTAACATGAGGGTCATAAATAGCCATAACCTTATTTTGTTTTTCATAAACGTAGTTTTGAAATAAAAAAAATGCTAGAATTCAATTCTAGTTGAATTAAATAGCGAAAAGCTTGTTTGAAATTACGAAGAAGCGGAGTGGATAATGTTCCCAAATTGATTCAAAAAAGGGGGTGTTTGGTTAACTCCTCCTTGGCGGAGCCTGTGAAATCAAGCTTTTTGGTGGTTCTTCTGAAAACTGGAAGGTGATTGGCCGTATTTTTTCTTGAAGTAGGTAGAAAGGTATTTTCTATCGCTGAATCCTACTTTAAAAGCAACTTCCGAAACGTTGAGCTGGCTTTTTTCCAGCAATTGGGCTGCTTGTTCAAGCCGGATATCCCGGATAAACTGTGCCGGTGCTTTACCGAGGATGGCGACCATCCTTTTGTACAACTGTACCCGACTGATATTGAGTTTTTTGGCCAGTTTTTCGACATTCATCGAGCTATCTGACAGATTTTCCAGGACTATTTTAACTGCATTCTTTATTAAAAGCTGATCCCTGGATTCGATTTCTAATTCTACGGGTGATAAGGTCAATTTTTTCCGATAAATGGACTCGATTTTATCCCTTTGCTCGATCAGGTTTTTGATTCGCGAGTTAAGCATATCAAAACTGAAGGGTTTGGTGAAATAATCGTCGGCACCTTGTTCAAATCCTTCCAACATTCGCCTTTCACCTGGGTTGGCGGTAAATAAAATGATCGGAATATGGGCTGTACGAGCATCACTTTTTAATTTTTGGCAAAGTCGAATGCCATTCATTATCGGCATCATTAGATCACTGACGATAATGTCCGGCAATTTGGCTAAAACTAATTGCCAGCCCTCCTTGCCATTCGAAGCGCTGATGATATTGTAATTTTCAGCTAAATTATCGATGAGGTAATTCTTGAACTCAAAATTATCTTCGATGACCAATACCAGTTTTTTATTTTCATTAGGTTCTTTCTTGAGTTCCTGTGGTGGGCTTACGGTTTGTTTGGCCTTGGAGTAAGGAATGAAAACACTAAAGTTAGAGCCTTTGCCCTGGGAGCTTTCTACTTCTACATGTCCTTTGTGCAATTTTACGAATTCGCTGACGATGGAAAGGCCAATGCCGCTCCCATGGTTGATAATGGCTTGATTGCCGCCGGTATTATAAAACCGCTCGAAAATACGCCCCTTTTCTTCCTCAGATATGCCGATCCCGTTGTCGATCACTTTTACGATCAGATAATTCTCCTCATTGCTGTCCTGATAAGTAGTAGACAATTCAACTCTTATCATACCTCCCTTTGGGGTGAATTTCAGCGCATTAGAAAGTAAATTATAGAGTATTTTCTCCATTTTATCTGCGTCGAAATCTACCAGCAACTGGTCTGCCGAACTATAAAAAAACACCTTGATATTCTTACTCTCTGCCAACTGTTCAAAAGATTTGACTTTCACGGCTATAAACGAAATAATATCTCCTAATACGGGATGATATTCCAGCTTGTTTAAGTCCAGTTTTCGAATGTCCAGCAGTTGGTCCACCATCCGCAGTAGATTATTGGCGTTATTGCGTATTACCTGATGGTGTTTTTGAATAAGCGGGTTGTCGGTAAGTTTTCGGAGATTGTCGAGGGGGGCCAGGATGAGGGTAATCGGGGTTCTTAATTCATGACTGATATTTGTAAAAAAGTGCATCTTCATCTGGTTGAGCTTTTCCAGATTTTGAGCGTCTCTTCTTTCTTGCTGGATCAGGAAATTAGCCCTTTCCTTGATCAGAACAACCTGGCGGGCCAGATACAAGGCACCGGCAATGAGGAGTATGTAGAGAAAATAAGCCCAATTAGTTTTCCAGAAGGGAGGAGAAATAACAATTGGTAATTGAATCCCTTCTTCACTCCACTTTCCATCATTATTCGATGCCCTCAATTTAAAAATGTAATCTCCATGCGGCATGTTCATGTACGTTATGCTTGGAGCATTTTCTAATTTTTTCCACGAACTTTCAAATCCTTCCAGGTAATATTCATACTCATTTTTATGAGGATGCAAATAGTTCAGGCTAGCAAAGTCAATGGTGAAAATATTCTCAAAGTGTTTGAGGTGAAGGGCCTGATGCTGCATTATAGGATTAAAGAGCAAATCTCTGTTCTTTTCTTCATCTCTGAGGATGGACTTATTACGTATTTTTATATCAGTAAGGATTATCTGTGCTTCTTGCCTGTTTAAATGCACGGAATCTGGTGTGATAATATTAAAACCATCCGGGCCACCAAAAATAAGTTGACCATTTTGTAATTTTAAGGCGGAATTACGATTGAAAACGGTTCCCTGAAGCCCATCGCTGATATCGAAATTGGAAATATCCCAATTTGGCGGGCCCCCTACCGGATTAGTATAAGAAATACGAGAAATACCATTGGTTGTACTTACCCAGATATCATCCAAATTATCCTGAAGGATTGCCTGAATATGGCCGCTCGGCAAACCATGGCTTTCGGTTAAAAGCTGGAGCTTACCACTTTTGAATTCATAGACGTAAAGGCCTTTTAAGCTGCCGATCCACATCCTTTCCTGATTGTCATTATGGAGGCTGGTCACGATCGTTCCGGCCTGTAATTCGGGGAAAACAGTTTTTTCGATAACCTTAAAACCATAAGGATCTACCCATTCTATTCCGTTTCCACCTCCGACCCAGATGTTGCCTTTGTTATCTTCAGCAAAGGCATAAACGAAGTCCAAATTTAGAGCGCCTGCTAAACCCGATGCGCGAGTTGGAATAGGGTGAAATGACTGCTCTTCCGGCTTCCATATACTTAATCCGTTCGTAAGAGTACTGACCCAGATATGGGCTTTAGAATCTTCAAAAATGGCCCAAACATTTTCGCCTGATATGGTCTTTTTATTGTTCGTATCAGGCAAAAACCTGGTAAATCCCTCCTTGTCGTACTTATTTAACCCCCCATAAAAAGTACCGATCCAAAGTTCTCCACTCGAGGTTCGCAACATACTCACAATGACATCACTGCTCAGTGAATTTGGATTGCCCTCTTCATTTTTATATTGTTTATAGGCCTTTTTCTTTCGGTCAAAATAAATCAATCCTTCTCCATTGGTCCCTATCCACAGGCCGTTCTTATCTTCAACGAATTGGTTGACATCATTAAAAGGCAGGCTATTAGGCCTGGAAGGTGAAAAATGTACATAATCAAATTTAATAAGATCAGGATGATAATAATTGACCCCGTTTTTGTAAGTGCCTGCCCAGATTATTCCCTCCCGGTCACTATAAAGCGATAATACGCTGTTATGTACCAACCCTTTAGGCATACTCGAATCATGAATGATATAAGAAATGGATTTTTCTTTTTTATCGATCACATTAATACCTCCATGATCGGTGCCGATCCAAATTCTTCCTAATTGATCTTGGGTTACATCCCGTACCAAATTATTGTTTAACCTTACACCGGGAGTATTGGTATGATAATTAGACCAGGAGTTTTTCTTTATGTCAAAATGAATAATTCCCTCCGACCCATTGGTTGGGTAAACCCAGAGATCATCGTCTTTATCCACAAACAGTTTATAGCCCTTTGAGGCATTAATTATTTGTTTACCTGGATAATCTCCTCGCGGGATGACGGTCTCTTTTTCATCGTTTATGTAAAATAACTGCCCCGCAGATGTAACAAGCCATAAATCTCCGTTTGCTGTAATGTCAAAGGATGAAAGACTTATTGTTCCATCCTTTATCCCCATATCTGATAAAGAATAAGACTGACTTATACCACTTTCTTTATTGTACCTTACAACGCCGGCATCCGGAAGGAGAAACCAATAATTTTCTTTGTAATTGACTATCCGGGAAATATTTGAAGAAGGCAAACCGTATGTTTCCACTCTTAGCTCGATATCTTCCTCGAATTGCTGACTTCCGGGAAGGAATACATGGATCTCTTGATTTGCATTCATCCATAATTCGCCCTCCGGCCCTTCAAAAATATCCGATACTACCCAAAAACCAACGGAGTTGAAGGTTGTATCGTTCGGGCTAAATTGAGAAATTTCCAGCCCGTCGTACAGGTTGAGGCCGCCATCCGTTCCAATCCATACTAAACCCCTGGAATCTCTATAGATGCAGTATACCACTCCATAGGATAGACCGTCGTCTACATCCAGATGCTCAAAGGTATAAGATGATTGGGACAAGAGCAGGGAAGTATGGGTTGCCAATGTTGCTGTTATCAGGAGAAAAACTAATCGTGTATGGAGTTTTATGGTGGCCAAACTGTTGATTAATTGGTTGCTGTGTTTATATTGTTGAGGAGTTGGAAGGCTCTATGATACTCCTGCCTGGTTTTTCAAAAAAAAAGTTCAATGTTTCTTTTTTCTGAACTTTATTGGAATTTTATTTTGAAAAACAGCCTTGTTTGCCAAATCTATTCTCCACTAATTTCCGAAAAACAAATGGTTGGTAATATTCCAAAATTCACAATTGAAATGCAGGAATTAACATAAGTAAACTTAACTTTCATTCGACAAATACGCTAACCTCAATAACTCACTATCCCATTGTTTGTCATCCTCGATGAGTCCCCGCTTGAGATCTTCTTCCAGTAATTGTTCCTGCAGCTCGATCTCTTCTCTAACCCTGAAGATATATTCTTCTTTATTTTTGAGGCTTTCGGCTAAGCGCCGCAAGGCTTCTTCATCGTATTTGATAAAATTCTGAGCCTGCCGGTGAATGGTGTACTTTCTGAATCCCAGATGAGCCAAGACATCGCCGGCCAATTTGACGGAGGTTTCCAGCGACTCGCGGTACACGTCCTGGATGCCCATATTGAGGAGTTCATAGGCATCGTAGCGGTTTTTGGAGCGCATCATCAATTTTACATGCGGATATTTTTTTCGGATCATTCCGGCTAAAGGAATGGCAATATCCGGATTATCAATAGCACAAATGAGCACTCTAGCTTCCTGGATTCCTGCTGATTCGAGCAGATCCGAGCGGGTGGCATCTCCGTAATAGACTTCAAAACCCATTTTTCTCAATAAGTCAACCCGGCTGGAGTCATTATCAAGGATAGTCGCTTCTATTCCGCTGGCTCGAAGAAACCTACCAACCGTACTACCGAAATGACCAAACCCAACCAAAATGACCTTATGCGTTTTGGCAATATGATCGATGGGGCGTTTTTCAGATTGTTTTGTTCCGATCCGGGGCAAGACCAGCCGCTCATTCAGGATACCGATAATAGGTGCCAGGGCCATGGTAAGGGCGGTTACCACCAGCATTATATCCAGTTGGGTATCGCTCAGGATCTTTAGCTGAAAGGCAAAGGAGAGGAGCACAAAGGCAAATTCTCCTATTTGGGCCAGGCCTACGGTTAGAAGTAGTCGCTGATCCGTTTTTAGTCGGAAAAAAGCGCCGACTCCATAAAGAACAACAGCCTTCAATAAAATAACGCCTAACACCAGGCTAGTGATCATCAGCGGTTTTTCCCCAATTACTACAAAATTAATGGAAGCGCCTACAGCCATAAAGAACAAGCCCAAAAGTAAGCCCTTAAAAGGATCGAGATCACTTTCTAATTCGTGCTTGAACTCACTGTTAGCCAGGACCACCCCTCCAAGAAAAGCACCCAAGGCAGGGCTCAAGCCCACTAACTCCATCAAAAAGGCGATGGCCAAAACAATGAGCAGAGCAGAGGCTGTTAACAATTCTCTCAGGCGAGTTTTACTGACCAACCTGAGCATAGGAACAAAAACATAGCGACCGGCTAAAATGACCAGCGCCACAGACAACATGATCGCCGCTGCTTGCTGCCCGAAAGGAAGATTATCCAGTAAAGCGCCCTGAACGGCATTGGAATGATCATCCGCTTCACTTGCCACCTGTACGGCCGACAGTAACGGGATGACGGCCAGCATCGGGATTACAATAATATCCTGGAAAAGCAGGATCGAAAAGGAGGAGGCTCCATAGGTGGTGTCCATCAGGCCCTTTTCCTTAAGCGTTTGAAGCGAAATAGCCGTAGACGAAAGGGCCACCGTCATGGAAAGTACCAGCGATACCTTCCAGTTAAAACCAATAGAGGTGAATAATAAATAGGAGACTATCATGGTCAGCAGGACCTGCATGCCTCCCATGCCTATAATCGTTTTTCTCATCTTCCAGAAATCCTTCGGTTCGATTTCCAGGCCGATCAGAAACAACATCATGACGACGCCGAACTCCGCAAAATGTAGGATATCCTCCCCTTCTTCTCCCACAAAGCCTAAGATATACGGCCCGATGAGTATGCCGGCGAGCAGGTAACCTAAAACGGAACTCAGCCCTAATCTTTTAGCCAATGGAACACAAATAACAGCGCCCGCAAGGAAAATGATGGCTTGAAATAGTATACTTCCGGTCATGTTAAATGAAACTTTTTTAGTTTGAATTACGCTTTTGCAAGTTTTTCAGAAACTTGTAGTTGTTCACCTTTTTTCCGGTAGGTTCTTCTTGCAGAAAATCAAGGAGGCGTTCGTATTGAGAGGCAAAATCATCTAGCTCCTGAATACTCACTTTATGCGTTCCGAGCACTGCAAAAGGCGGCAAATATTCCATCCCACAGAGTCGGGCGGTTTGTTCAAAGGGCCTCAAAAACTCTTTGATGGAGTAATTATTGTCGCCCTCGGCACAATAGGCCTCCAGGGTGCCGCCGGCAGTGATGACACTCAGGCAACGTTTGTTTTTCAGGGCATTTCCCTGGCTGCCGTAGGCCCAGCCAAACTCCAACACCAGATCGATCCATTGTTTCATTAAAGGCGGACAACTGTACCAGTAAAACGGGTGCTGCCAAATAATGACATCGTGCTCCTCCAAAAGCCTTTTTTCATACGGAACGTCTATGTTAAAATCAGGATAACGTTCGTATAGGTCGTGAAAGGTCACTCCCGTTTTACCTCGTATTTGCTGCACAAGGCGGGTGTTCGTCCTTGAATGCTCGAACCTTGGGTGGGCAAACAAAATAAGTATACGTTGCATTGATTAAATTTTATTCAAGACCTCAAAGGTCTCGAGACCTTTGAGGTCTCAAAATCAAAATTTTCCCTTCTCCTTTCTCCACAAGAACAGGAATGTCCAAAGTAAGTTCTTCATATCCTTGCAGATCCTCTATTTCGGGACTGAACAATTGGTATTCTTCTTTTTTCCAACCGAGTGCGTCCCAATCAATCGCTAGCTTGACCAACTCGTTTTTAGCTGACCAGGACCCCATCGCAATCATTGCTTCATTCTCCTTCAGGTAAACTGTACTTTTGATCCCCTCTTTATCTGTTTGGATAGGGACCTCATCCACCCAATAACCCAACATCCGGCTATTGGAAAGATCGAATTCATCAAAGAATTTCCATAGGCCGCTCGGATCATAAGGGCCGTACACTCGCGTGGTCATACCATATACCATCCCCCGGTAGGGGTGTCCTCCCTTTTCCAGCATTTCTCCCGGCAGGCCAAAAGGAATACCGGCCACCTCCGTCATCCAATAATCGGGATCGGCATTATAATCGAAGTATTCTCCAAACCATAAGCGGGTCACATACGGAATATGCTCCATATACAAAAAGGCACTGTTGATGAAACCATCTCTGTTGTTGTATTGATTGGCTGAGTGCAGATCAATAATGACTTCGGGGCGGTGCCGGTTCAAAACACTCACAATTCGCTTGACAGTGGCTCTGCTAAAGGCAATATCATCCAGATACAAGCCGTCAATCTCCTGGTTTTTGGCCAGCCAGTTGAGCCCTTCAATATAGTAGTTCGTCCAGCGGGAAGTTCCCTTGTTTAAAATAGCTGCATCGTTCACGCGAGTAGCATGCCAGGCGGAGTGGTAATTAGATACCAGATGTTCCTGCAACCAGCCGTGTCCTCCTCCTTCTCCATCATTGAAGATCTCTGTACCCAGGCTTCGCATGGCATGGAGCTCATGAGCCTTGTAGGTCAACTCCCGAATGGTATTGTACAATTTGACCTTGACACCCTTACTGTGCGCTTCGTCGATGTAGGCTTTTTGAAGGTCTAGATTGAAAAAAGGATAGTTGATGTATGGATTGATCTCATTAGCGTGGTGGACATTGATCACTGTTCCTCCATAGGCTACCGCTGTATCGACCGGTACATATTTGTGGACAAAACGGGTACTGAAGTGGGCTTTGGTGTCGATGGTTTTGAAAGGAGTGATCAGGAAGCGGATGTTGTAATATAAGGTGTCACCTGCTTTCATCGTTCTAGGGCCTGAGTAGTTGTCTACCAACACCCGATCTTCGCTCTCCTCAAAATGGATGCCTCCTTGGCCGTCATTGCCCCAGGAGGAGGGCAGTATCAGCGGCTTGTTGTGGTAAAAATTAGTATTCAGCGGTCGTTCATAGTTTTCATCTCTTAACACATACTGCAGCCCTTTATTGACATTCCCCAGCCAGAGCCCTTCATGGTGGAAGTTAATGTCCCAGTTCCAATCTAAAGAAGCCGGGCGATACCGTCCTTTTTCTCCTAAACCGAGCATGTATTTGGCAGCGTCTTTTTCATAAGGAATTTGCAAGACGGTGTTGGACAGATCTCTGTCTTCTCTAGCGATCAGCTGAATGGTGTAATTCAACATCCCGTCATATTCTAATTGGGCATCGATATGTTGAGAAAAATGTGTTGATTCGTTAGTGACTGCCCAATTCACCTGCCCGCGAGCCGTTTTTTTGATATCTAATGGCCCGCTCGTCCATTCCTCTTTTTCTCCATCCAAACCCATGATGTCAAAGGAAACAGGCGCCGCCAGGATGTCCTCCGCTTCCTCCTTCAAATAAGTCATTTCCTGTGGGAAAAAAGATTGAATTTTAGCAGGAAAACCATTTTTTCCAATAATTACTTTTCGACCTAACAAGCTGATCTCAAGGCCATTTAATTCAAGTGGAATAAAGGGCGGAACAATGAAAGCTGTATCCGTTCCCAGTGTAGAATTCAACCAGCGCAGGTGCGTCATGCTCTGCGGCTGATCGTCGCCACGATTTGGGATTAGGTTGGGCTTAATGTTCAGGACTAATTCGACAACTTGCTCATCCATTCCCTTGGCGCTGACGGCCGTTTTACCTCTATAAATTCCGGCTGGAGTATCCTCGGGGATGTCTATACCAATCCACAATGCCTGAACCTGGCCTTGAGGGACATTGAGTGTTTTCGTGAATGCTTGCCCGTTCAGATCAATGCCTTCCGTGTTAAAGCAGGTAATGTGATCCGAAGAGATTCGCTGGTTGCCTTTTGTCAGCAGCTCTCCAGCCTTTACTTTGACCGAATTGAAGTCCCGAGTTGGAGAGAATAGCCCGATCTGAAAAGTGAAATATTCCCCTCTCTGAGCCTCGTCCTGTAGTGGATTGCCTAACTCATGGTTTACCCAGCGATAAGGCAGGAAGTCTCTCATGACTATGGGGTAGTCGCGATATTCCGGGAATAGATAAATATCTTTTTGATAATGAGTCAAAAAAGAATCAACTTCCGCCTGAGTGGCGATCACCTCCATGGGATAAAAGCTATGGAAGTCATCAATAGATTGGGCTTGGAGAACCTGTGCAGCAGGAAGAGAGGCTATTTCCTGATCGCTCAGAGACGCCAGGATAGGGGAGATTGTTGCTTCATCGATGCTCAGGTAGGCTACTTTCGGGTAGTATCCTCCGGTCGATTCGTGTGGCAGATAATAAGCATAATAAGATTGAATATTTGGATCGGCCTTGAATAGGATATGTCCTTCCTCTCTATTGGTCTGAAGGATCCGTTTGCTGCTTATTTCCTCACCGGACTCAGCCACCGTAATGATCACGTCTTTTGTTTCCGGACTGGCATCATGCCTGCGCCAGGGAAGGACGACTTGCACCAGTGTGTCGCCGGGCTGGGTTTGTATTTGAAAGCGGTGGTTGCCGTAGGTGACGAAAGGATCGGTATAATTGGGGTGGTCCCAGTTGCCGGCCTGGTACTTTACGCCCTTGATTTGATTGGATAGATTTTTATGGGAAAGATCGAGGGTTGGCTCATTTTCGTTTTGGCAGGAAAAAAGGGAGGAAAGCGTTAGGAGGATATAGAAATAGGTATGTTTTGTTTGGTGAAGCATGATCGACGATTTTTTAGGGAAAGATAAGAAAGAAATGATTGGGCTGGCGACTGTCTGGAATCTGTGTAAAAAAAAAACGTTCCTCGCCGGCAGGCGAGGAACGTTTTTTTTCATATCCCCTGTTGGGGTAGGGCTGAATATTTATTCGATTAAGCTTTAACCAAGCGTCTCGTTTGCAAAAAACGCAGCAATTCAGCTCGGTGCAGGTAAAGGACGATCAGGCAGCTTACGAATACTGCTAAGGCCATAAAAAATAAGAGGCCACCGTCTCCCTGTACGTTAATCCCCAATTGGGTCAAATGAGCAAAAATAGCGCCTGCTATCACACCCACGCCTCCGACAGCGCCTAACCAGGCAGTACGGGGGATGAGTAAAAGAATACTGACGATGAGCTCAGCCACCCCAACTCCAATTCTGCCCCAGGGCTCGAGCCCTAGTTGGCTGAAAATATAAACGCTCTCCGGAGCAGCTGTGAATTTGAAAAACAGTGTTTGTAACAAAATGATCGCTGCAATCAAGCGAAAAGTCCAGGAAAAAATGTTATTGGTTTTCATAAACGTTTTTTATACAAAAATAGGCCTGTGACAAAGGCAAGGTTGTTACTTTGGTAACAAACGGGGAATTTTGTACCGGGAAGATATTCATCAAAACTGAGCCATCCAGTACCGGAATTAATTTTAGTATCTGAAAGAAATAGTGGTTGGTTGCATTGTTTGCAGATATAAGTCCCTTTTTTCTTATAGAAGTTGTTTAAAGTTATCGTACTTACCTGCGCGTGAAGCATTATGGCTACTGAACGGCAGCTATTTTTCGTTCCGTCCGCCTGAGATGCTGTGTTAAAAACCAAGCGAAGTTCTTTGAAATTTTGTAAATTGTTACCTACCAAAGGAGGTTACTTTAGAGTAATCATCCAGCGTAGGCAGGATTAGTGTCCTGCCTACAAAC
>JAUIKE010000159.1 GCA_030430845.1 Bacteroidia bacterium
TTGGCTATGTCTTTCTTTGCCTGTTCATTATAAAGTGAATTGCTGTAACCGGACTGGCGGGCAGTGGAGTCGGCTAGTAGAGCGAGCTGGTACGTTTGTTGTTCATAAAGCACTGCTTCCTCATATTGATCATTGGCTTCTTCACTGATGCGGGAGGCTTTCTTTTCTGTATGCAGAAATCCGTACCATGGGTTAGTTGACCAACTTCCTGGTTTAGCAGTGAGTTGACTCAGAAACTTGCCCAGCGGCAATTTTCCGGCCTTTAATTTTCTTTTTCAGCCAGGGCTTCCTCCCAAATGATTGTTTTGTAAGGAGCTTTCTCAGTTTCTTCCGACATGGTTTTTTCTAAGGCAGCATGTTCCTGGCTCCAGGAGGAAGGAGTTTGAATATAAAATGCCAGGAGGCCGGCCAATAACAGAACTGAGCCTAGCCAAATTGACCAATAATCGTCTTTTCATAGTAAGGGAGATGTTGACATGCCTGAATAGTATTAGGAATGAAAGAAAAAATACAACTTTTTTCTTTCATTCCATAGGCACTTATACAGAAGCAAGAGCCCGGTCGAGATCCTGGATCAGATCCTCCTGATCCTCTACTCCGACACTTAGACGAATAAGTGTGTCTGTCAAGCCGGTTTTCAACCTTTCCTCTCTCGGAATCGATGCATGAGTCATAGAAGCCGGATGACCGATAAGGGATTCAACACCGCCTAGTGATTCGGCTAAAGTGAAGTAGTGCGTATTACTCATAATGGTATAGGCCTTGTCGATTTCATCCTTCATAAGATCAAAGGATACCATACCCCCAAAATGGCGCATCTGGCGTTTGGCTACCTCATGATTAGGGTGCTCCTCAAAACCCGGATAGTATACCTTGCCTACCTTAGGATGATTTTTGAGAAAATCGGCGATGGAGGCTGCATTCTGGCACGAACGCTCCACACGCAGGTGCAAGGTTTTTATGCCTCGTAATATGAGGAAACAATCTTGCGGCCCGGGAACAGCCCCCACGGCATTTTGCAGAAAATACAGCTGTTCAGCCAATTCCGGTTGATTGGTGATTACGGCACCATGGATGACATCTGAGTGCCCACCCAGGTATTTGGTAGCAGAATGGACAACAATCTGAGCGCCCAGGTCAAGCGGTGTTTGTAAATAAGGAGAGGCGAAAGTATTATCAACAGCTACCAGAATATTTTTTTCTTTGGCAATATCACAGATGGCTTTAATATCAAGTATATTAAGCATGGGGTTAGTAGGCGTTTCCAGCCAGAGCATTTTCGTTTTATCAGTAATCGCATTCGCTACAGCTTCGGGCTTTTGCATATCGATAAAACGAGGCTTCAGACCGTATACCTGATGTACGCGTACCATCTGCCGGTAGGAGCCACCGTACAGGTCATTGGTAGACAAGATCTCATCTCCGGGCTCCAGCAGGCGCATTACGGCATCCATTGCCGACAAACCGCTGCTATAGCAGATGGCATGTGTGCCGTTTTCCAAAGCCGCCAGATTCTTTTCCAGCGCCGAACGGGTGGGGTTTTGTGTTCTGGCGTATTCATAGCCTTTATGCTTCCCAGGCGATTCTTGCGCGTAAGTAGAGGTTTGGTAAATAGGCGTCATTACGGCCCCGGTTTGGGGGTCGGGCCCAAGGCCGGCATGTATTACTTTGGTTCCAAATTTCATTTTAGTAGGATATAAATTGGTTAGGAATTGTCTGGTTAAAAAAATCTAACCGTTGGTGGGGTTGTGTAAAAACTCGTTCCTCGTTTTCACCCCCCCCTTAAAATTTTGTTTAGGAGGTCGTTTGAATAAAAAAACTTCGTTTTTTTATTCAAACGACCTCCTAAAGAATATTATTGGTTGGGGAAAAAGGCCGAAGGACTTTTTACACAACCCCACCAACGAAAAAAAACTATTTATTTCCGATCAATGGCCCTCTTCACAGCTGCTTTCACATCATCCACGCCCAATCCGTATTTACCCAGCAATTCAAAAGGCTTACCACTTTCGCCGAAGGTATCGTTAACAGCTACATATTCCATAGGTACTGGATTATTTTTTACCAAAACCTGTGCAATGGCGTCACCCAAACCACCATAACGATTGTGCTCCTCACAACTAACGACACAGCCTGTCTTGCTTACGGAGTCCAGGACAGCTTCTTCATCCAGCGGCTTGATGGTATGGATATTAATGATCTCACAGCTGATGCCTTCAGCTGCCAAGCCTTTAGCCGCCTCGATAGCTTGCCAAACCATATGACCGGTGGCGAAGATACTGACGTCGGTACCTTCATTGAGTAACAAAGCCTTTCCGATCTCAAACTTTTGGTCAGCCGGCGTGAAATTTGGCCAACTGGGACGGCCGAAGCGCAAATAAACGGGGCCGTAGTGCTCGGCAATGGCAATGGTAGCGGCCTTAGTTTGGTTATAATCGCATGGATTGATCACAGTGAAGCCGGGAAGCATGCGAGTCATACCAATATCCTCCAGGATCTGGTGGGTAGCGCCGTCTTCTCCAAGGGTCAAACCAGCATGGGAAGCGCAAACCTTGACATTTTTGTGAGAGTAAGCAATGGATTGACGAAGTTGGTCATAAACCCGGCCGGTAGCAAAGTTGGCGAACGTAGTCGCGTAAGGGATTTTACCGGCAGTGGCCAGTCCGGCCGCTATGCCCATCATATTAGCCTCTGAGATCCCCGTTTGAATAAAGCGCTCAGGGTGTGTATCGATGAATTTCTGAATTTTTAAGGAGCCTACCAGGTCGGCACACAGGGCTACTACCTGGTCATTTTGATTCCCCAATTCAAATACCCCCGCACCGAATCCGTCACGGGTGGCTTTTTTTTCAGTATATGTGAGTTGATCTAACATTTTATTTTTGTTGATGGTTATTGTAAGAAGTTCATGGTTGATGGTTCATAGTTCCTTGTTTAGTTAATCTGGAACCACGAACTATGAACTATACCGGGAAATCTCCCAAAGTTTCTTCCAACTGTGACAGTGCATTCTCTGTTTGCTCGTCATTTGTCGCCTTACCGTGCCATTTGTGCGTACCTTGCATGAAATCTACGCCGTAGCCCATTTCGGTTTTCATCAGGATGACGACAGGCTTGCCCTGGCCGGTCTTTGTTTTAGCCTCTTTAAGGGCATTCACTACGCTTTCCATATCATTGCCCTCCTCCAGGATCATCACTTCCCAGCCAAAAGATTCAAATTTGGCAGGCAAGTCTCCCAAAGACAATACATCCCGGGTAGGACCGTCAATCTGTTGTCCGTTCCAGTCGACTGTCAGAATTAAGTTATCCACTTTATGATGAGGAGCAAACAGGGCTGCTTCCCAAACCTGGCCTTCCTGGAGCTCTCCGTCACCTGTGAGTACGAAGACGGTTTTGTCGTCGCCGTCCAGTTTTTTAGCCAGTGCGGCTCCGATGGCCACTGACATACCCTGGCCTAAAGAACCGGAAGCCACCCGGATGCCTGGCAGGCCTTCATGGGTGGTTGGGTGCCCTTGCAATCTGGAATTAATTTTTCTGAAGCTAGCTAGTTCTTCTACTGGGAAATAACCACTTCGAGCCAGCACGCTGTACCACACTGGGGAGATATGACCGTTGGAAAGGAAAAATATATCTTCTCCTTTGCCATCCATATTGAAGGAAGGATCATGGTCCATAATTTCAAAGTAAAGCGCCACCATGAATTCGGTACAGCCCAGAGATCCTCCGGGGTGACCGCTAGCCGCAAGGTGGGTTTCGCGGATAATGTCACGCCTGACTTGAGAGGCAATTCTTTTTAATTCTTGTATGTTGGACATAAAGCTGGTTTTTATGAGAATAGAGTATTAAAAAACATTTTAGTTTCTGTGCTTATTTGGTTCTGCAGGGTAAAAATAAGGAAAAAGGGCAATCTGAAACCCATGCAGATTGCCCTTTTTACAAGGTTTATGTTTAGGACCTGATTAGTTGACAGAATCAGAAAGTTCTTTACCAGGCTTAAACTTAACTACATTTTTTGCTGCAATTTGGATAGTGGCTCCGGTTTGAGGATTTCTTCCAGTGCGGGCTTCACGCTTAGAAACTGAGAAAGTACCAAAACCAATCAGGGTTACTTTGTCGCCATCTTTCAATGAATCAGCAATGCCGTCCAATACTGCATTAAGCGCTTCACCAGCTTGGGTTTTGTTGAGGTTTGCAGAATCTGCAATTTTGTTGATCAAATCTCCTTTATTCATTTCAAAATTTTTTAAATTAAAAATGAGATCAAAAATAGATGTATCGATCCGGATTAACAAGTTTTGCGTTTAAAAATAGGCAAGGCTTGTCAAAATGTAAAACATATACGGATCTAAATATTCGTTTATTATTTGAAATTAAGATATTTGTACGAATAAAAACTCCTAATGATGAAAATTCATCCAAATATTGTCAAAATTTTCTTTTTTGCTGCCTTTTCAGCCTTTCTTTTTACCTCTTCCTGCGCCAGAGGCGCCGGATGCCCTGCACAGGAAGGAATCACGGCCAAAACTAATAAAAAAGGCGAACTTAAAAACAAAAAAACTAAACATCATCTTTTTTCTAAGAAAATGAGAAAAAATTAGCAGATGATTAGATCAGCCATTCGGCCGATCTAATCATCTAATTTAGGGTTCAACGCTTTGGTCAGACCTTCTCCTATCAAATTAAAAATAGTGACTGTTAAAAAAATAGCCAGCCCTGGGAAAATGGCCATCCACCAGGCTGCTGAACGCCCTCTTGCCTGATTGAGCAAATATCCCCAGGTGATGTCTTCTTCGTCCAGGCCGATTCCCAGAAAGGATATAGTAGCTTCTGCTAATATAGCTCCGGCAATGCCAAAGGCGATCACGATTAATACCGGACTGAGGCTGTTGGGCAAAACATGCCTTAGCAAAATTCGGATGTCTGAAAATCCGAGGGCCTGCGTAGCTTGTATAAAATCTTGTTGGCGCACACGCATGACCTCTGCACGTACAAAACGAGTAATCGTCGTCCAGCTAACCAGGCCAATGATGATCATGACATTGTAAATAGAAGGCTTTTTTATCACGGATGTACCGGCCAGGATCAGCAAAATAGCCGGCATGGCATCTACAATTTCTACCAGCCGCATAATAATGAGATCCAGAGGAATCCGAACCTTCTTTTTTGTCGGAAGCCACTGCTCTGCCAGCAGTGCCAGACCGTAGCCCAGCATTAATGCGAAGGCCAGGATAGCCGTTCCTTTAAAAAAGTAAGCCATCACCTGTCCATCTCCCAGGCCGAAACTCGAACTGAAAAAGCCCCAGTACCAGCCTGCCAGCGCGCCCATTCCCATAAAAAGTAACCTCCACCAACTAGACTGAATCCGGTCGTCTCCAAAATATCCCGCCAGTAAACCCAAAAAAATACCGATGAGAGAAGCCAGCCCCATGGCAATAATGCCTACTGCTAATGCAATTCGAGTACCCGCGATCAATCCAGCCAGTAAGTCCCTTCCCACTCGGTCCGTTCCCAGCCAATGCCGGAAACGATTCGATTCGACCTTTTGCTTTTCGAAGGGACCGACATATCCCATATTGTTCCTGTCCGGCCGATAAGCAGCGTAGGGGATCGGGGCCCAAATAACCCGCTCATACTCAAGACGCTTCCATTGAGGGCGTCCTAAGGTGGTCATAGGATCTTTCAGTTTCAACCAGACCAGGTAGTCTTCAATAATAGGAAAGTGTGTCCGACTTTCGATTTTGCAATACAAGGGTTTTTCATTGGCAATAAAATCAGAGCATACGCCTACAAACACCAGACCGTAAAACAAACGCAAAGCCCAACGGGTAATCCGATTTCCTCTAAATCGTTGTATCACGATTTTTCCGTAGGATAAGCCCTGCCCCTGTGTTAGCTTTTTGCTAAGCTTTTTAGATCTCCAAAACATGTACTACTTGAATTTAACCCTTGGGTCGGTAATGGCATATAAAATATCAGTCAGTAAAATCCCGATGACGGTCAAAACAGCGCCGATCATTAAAACAGCATAAACCACCGGCCAGTCTCGCTGGAAAATAGCATCGATCGTGACAAAGCCCATACCGGGTATGTTAAATATACGTTCGATCACGATAGAACCGGTTACCAGTGCCGGAAGAATATTAGCGATCAAGGTTATGAGGGGAAAAAGCGCATTTCTGAATCCATGACGCCAAATTACTTTTTTCTCAGACAAGCCCTTGGCACGAGCAGTGCGAATATAGTCTTGCTGTAGCACGTCCTGCATAGAAGCCCTGACCTGGCGTACAATAAAGGCCAGCCCTCCTATGGCGATACATAACACAGGCAGGATCAAATGCCGCAAACGAGTGCCGAGTTTTGTCCAGAAAGAAGCCTCGTCTGATACTGTGCCCAGGCCCAGAGACGGAAAGAGATCCAGGCCGTACTCATTGGTCGTTAAAAAAATAAGGGCCATGGTCGCTATCCAGAAAGTGGGAATGCTATATAGAAAAAAAAGCAGCAGGGTAGTGGTCCGGTCAAAGGATTGCCCTCTCTTTCGGGCAGCATATACACCTATTGGAATAGCCAGCACAAAGGCCAGCAATAGAGCCAGCAGGTTCATTTGGATAGTGATCCAAATAGCTTCATTGAGTTTTTTACTAACGGGACGTTTTTCAACATAGGAAATACCCATTTCACCTGATAGCATGCTTTTGACCCAATTGTGGTATTGATTGTCAAAGCCATACCAGCTGAATGAGGGCAGGTGAAGCTTGCTTCGATCCTGTTTTTCCTGAATAGCCTCATAGGATTGACGGAGCGATGCCATATCTCCCGCAAAATGAGCTTGCAGAAGCGAGTCCTGACTAACCAGACCGGTCATTCTATTCATTAAAGGAGCTGTTTTATCCTCCTGGTATTCGAACTTAAGACGTCGATAAGTATTTCTCAGTTGGATCAGGCTGTCAGCGGTATATCGGTTCGCTACGGAGTTGATCTTTCGTTCCAGTGCCTGCCCTTGTTGTAAAAAAACGGAGATGTCGTCCCAGTTGCCGTACTGTCGGATCCACTGCCTGACTAATTGGCGATTACTTTTGGGGAAAATTCGGTAAAGGGTATCGGGATAGGCGGCCGGTGCCAGCGAAAAATAGAAAGAGGGCTTGTCGAGGCCGAAGGACCGGGCCGTATTTTTGTAGGCTTCCTGCGATAATACATCCGAATAGCCTCCAGTATCTTCACCTTTGTTCAGGCTGATCTCCACAGGATCACCGGCTGCTGATTGGCTGATGCCAAAAGCAATGAGCGATATGACCCAAAGGGTAAAAATGGAGAGTAGGAGTCTTTTGAGGATGTACTGTAGCATGGTTTCTTTTAAGAGCCAAGGGGCGTTCGCCCCTTGGCTCTTATATTACTTTTTGAGCTTAATGAGGTTAGGATAAAAATTGGGGTATTCAGGAGTGATGGTCGTTTCAAATCTTTTATGAATGGCTATTCTGTTTTGAGGGACCATCATGGAAATAATCGGCTGCTCCTCATAAAGGATTTCCTGGATTTTTTGATAAATAGGCCTTCTTTTTTCCGGATCCAGGATCAACTCCGCCTCATCGATCATTTTGTCCAGTTCTGCATTGCCAAAGCCGGTGCGATTACTGCCCGAAGAATGCCAGGTTTGTTTAGGGTTCCAGTAAGGTTGTTGCTGAAGTCCTCCTGAATAGAGTTCATAATCCTTTTGGTTGATCTTGCCGATCCACTGAGAAAACTCCAAGGCAAGGGGTTGAATATCTATACCGACTGCCTGGGCAAAGTCCTTAACTAAAAGTGCCGTTGCTTCAGAAGGCGGCCGACCGGCTCCAATGCCATATTCAATGGTAAGTTCTGTTAATTCACCGTTGATGACTTTATCCACTATTCCGTTGTTATTGGAATCTTCCCATCCGGCTTCTTTGAGTAAGGCTCTGGCCTTTTCCGGATCAAATGCTATAGGAGAAAGCTTCTGGTTGTAATCCGGAGAAGAAGGGGCGGCCGGAGAGGCGGTCGTTTGTCCAAAACCCTCATATACTTCGTCGATGATGGTTTGCTTATTAATGGCATAGGACAAGGCTTGCCGGACTCTTTTATCCGCCAGTTTAGGGTTGGTCGTATTAACGTAAATGAAATAATGTGCCAGCGAAACCGGATTGTGAAGCTTATATTTGGAGGTAACGATCTCCTGTTCTCTCATATCCACATAATCCGAAGCCGGAATACCGATGGCTACATCAATATCTTCGGACTTAATGGCGGTTATCGCGGTTACATCCTCTGGTATGGGGCGGAAGATGATCTGGTCAGGAAAAGCCTGCAGGCCAGGATATTTATCTGCCAGGGCGGTACCCCACCAATCTTGTTTTTTCTTAATCACAATTCGTTGTCCGGTCACCCACTCCTGGAATTCGTAGGGGCCGCTTCCGGTCATTACTTCGCGGGAAAACTTAGGGTCGCGAAATGCCTCCATAAACTGTTGGATAGCTTCAGAGGATGCTACATAATCTGCCACGGTTTCCTGATCACTTAGTTTGGCTAATGGAACTTCGTCGAGCAAGCCGTCTGCATCATAAATGTGTTTGGGAAGTACATGGAACATGTTCCCGGCTATATCTACCGTCTGCCAGGTGGCCTCTTCAAAAAAGACATCGAATTTTTTAGGATTGTCAGGGTCTACTTTGACATCGGCCAGATAAGCCAGGTAAATTTGATAGACTCGGTTTGGAAGCCCTGGTATTTTCAAAGCTTTTACAGTAAAAAGGTAGTCCTCGGCCGTGACGGGAGTACCGTCGGGCCATTGAGCCTCCTCATGAATCTCAAAAGTAAACTTCATGCCACCTGCATAGGGACCTTCTTCGACCAGGCTGCCCTCCGGCAGGGATTTTGCCAGCTGAGGGATGGTTTCCAATGTTCTGGGGTCGGTGGTCAGCATTCTTTGAAAAACCTGGTCGGCAACCAATTGGCTGGTGTTAATTGAAGTCAAGGCCGGATGTAATACATCCGCATCATTTAATACCCGGATGGCAACGGTATTATCCGTGCGCTTAAAGTCAACAGCTTCTTCGGTTCCTTCCTTTGATTGCTGACAGGCAAACCCGATAAAAGTTAAAAAGAGAACGATCCAGAACGATTGGTAAAAGTGGCGATTCATGGTCATAACTGATATTTATTGTTTACGAATTAAGTCGTCTTTTGGTTTTGTGCACGGAGCGGCCCCGGCCGGGGCCGCTCCGTGCTAGGCAAAAGTTTTGTATCCATGAATCTTTAAAGTATAGCCTTAATCAAAGAGAAATCAATTACAGGAAAGCTAACAGGCGTACTTGTAAATGTTCATGGTTATTGACTAAAATAATTGACTGATTGTCAGGGATGGGAAATACCATTGGCTTGCCCCAATGGGAGCCATTCCCAAAACACTTCTCTAAATTATAACTTTTCGATAGTACGGGGAAATTTTTAGCGGTATTAATTTAGTGTTTTAAAGATTGGGCCACAGCGGCATCCCAATCTTTAAAACACTTTCCTGATCCATCTGTTATTTTTGAAATAAACAGCTAAGTATGAATAAGACTGTACTTATTGCCGGTGGTACCGGACTGATCGGATCTCGCCTTAGCCGGGTATTGATTGAAAAAGGATATAACGTTCTTCACCTGAGTCGTAAAAAGAACTTACAGGCTGAGTTTCCTGCTTATGCCTGGGATTTGGATCAAATGGCCATTGACGACGAAGCCGTTACCCGCTCAGAGATCGTCATCAATCTGGCAGGAGCGGGCATTGCCGACAAGCCCTGGACGGCCGAACGCAAGCAGGCCATTATTGACAGCCGGGTGAAAAGTAATCGCCTTTTACTGGACGCATTTAAGCGTTTGGGCCATCAGCCTGAGGCCTATATACCTGCCAGCGCCATTGGCTACTACGGTGATAGTGGAGAGGCCTGGGTGAACGAGCAAAGTGAAGCCGGTGAAGGCTTTCTATCCGAAAGTGTACAAACCTGGGAACAACCTATTCAGGAAGCAATTGACAGTGAACTGCGTACAGTAGCTTTGAGAATTGGCCTGGTCCTGTCCACTCAGGGAGGCGCTTTGCCGAAGATTTTGTTCCCATTCCGTTTTTTCTTAGGTACGTATTTTGGCAATGGGCAGCAATGGTATTCCTGGATTCACATCGATGATCTTTGCCGGATGTTTATCTGGGCTATAGAAGATAAGGAGATGCAGGGTATATTCAATGCCGTAGGGCCGGCGCCGGAGCGGAACAAATCGTTTACTCAAATTATAGGCAAAGCGAGGAAGAAACCCTTCCTGTTATTGCCGGCGCCTGTTTTCGCATTGCGTTTGATATTGGGAGAAATGGCTCAGACGGTTCTGAGCAGTACCAAAGTGTCATCGGAAAAAATAGAAAAAAGAGGCTATACTTGCCAGTTTGAGGATTTAGGTGAGGCAATAAATGATTTACTGCAAAAAAGAGTATAAGTTAAGAAGGTTTTGACAGTTCAATTTCCCGTTCTTTTACGATCAGGTCCGTGTACTTTACTCTAAAACGGGTAGCTTTTACGAGGTTGTTGTCAATCCAGTGGTAATTGCCTCCGCGAGGCTTATTCATTAACAGGGTATGGTATTGAAAACCGTGTTTGGCCAACCATTCCTCCGTTATTTGGCGATGAGCCTCTGTACGAGCTGTGAAAAAAGTGACTTTATGTCCTTGATCGTGCCATCGGTTGATCATCCTGAGTGCATCCGGATAAGGCAATACGGTACGCATTCGCTCCGGCTCCTCATTGGGAATGTCATCACAAACGGTGCCGTCGATATCAATCAGGAAGTTTTTGACCTTGGCTGACAGCCTCGGACTCACTCGCTCTCCTTTTTCATTAAAGGACTCATTCAGGTCTTGATTATATATGCTCATTGATTACTTTTTATAGTCTTCGTTTAATAAGTAAACTTACGATAAAAACTGCAAAAAGCTGCAATACTTTTTGCAAATACCTTGAATTTAAATGATTGTTTACAATTATTTAATAGGGAAGCTGGCAGTTGTTCGTTGGGGTTGTGTAAAAACTTCTACCTGTCGGTAGACAGGCGTTCCTTGTTTTTACCCACCCCAGATAATTTTGTTTTGGAGGCGGTTTAAAAAAAACTTTGTTTTTTTTAAACCGCCTCCAAAAAACATATTATTGGTTGTGTGAACCCGCCTGCCGGCCGGCAGGAAGGCCGACCATACGGTCCGTACCGAAGGACTTTTTACACAACCCCAACGAACTTAAAACTGAATAAAAGCCGTTGGATCAATAGGCTGCCCCCGGTGCCAGAGTTCGAAGTGCAGGTGTGGGCCGCTGGACAGTGTGCCTGTATTACCTATTATGGCTACTGCTTCGCCGGCTTTGACCAGGCTCCCCACTTTTTTTAGCAAGGCTGAGTTATGTTTGTAGAAGGTAATGATGTTGTTAGCGTGCTGGATGCCGATGGTGTTGCCGGTTTCCAATGTCCAGTCAGACAAAAAGACATAACCGTCCATCACAGCTTTGATAGCCGTGTTTTTAGGTGCAAGGACATCCACTCCGTAATGTTTTTTGTCGGGCATAAAGCCCGCACTGATCTCTCCATTGATAGGGGAGAGGAAGAATAGTTGTTCGAGCGGAACATCCCGGGCACTCAGGTTGGTGGCACGCCCTCTTTTGGCGGCCGCCCCCACTTCTTTGAGGTCGATCTCATTGCGGAGGTTTTCTTCATTTTCTGAGGGCGTGATATTGAGGCTGCTGTCAGGCGCCATAGGTTCTACTTCCTGGTCAATGTCCTCTTCGGTGGTAACGTCCCCTACCAGCATTTTGCGGAAGTTATCGGCATAGGCTTTCTGTGCGTTGAATTCTTTTTCGAGGGATTCTAACTCTTTCGTCAAAGCCAGCACCTCTTTGTCCATATTGCCATCGCCATACCCGGGAACATATTTTCTCAGGGGCGTATAGGCCACCAGGGAAAAAACTATGACAAAGAACACCACCAAAATGGTACTGATAACGATATATACATTTAAAAGTGTTAACTTGTAAGACCCTCTTTCTTCGAAGGTTTCATTGTTCATGATGACCAGGCGGTACGTATGTTTCATCCGGTCCCACCAGCTTTGCTGATTCTCTTTATCGTACATACCCAGGAGTTTGGTAGCCTTTTTCACTGAAAGTCGCTACAATAAGGACTTTTACAGTTTGAAGACTAGAAATAATAAAATAAATTTGTCGATTCAAAGTTAAATAGATAATTAGTTTTTTGGAGGCTTGTCTATAGGCAGGCTTCCAAAAAAATCAAAAGAATACTCTGCAACTATTAAATGCAAAGTTAATCTTTTATGTTAAGGCTACACAAGCTTAGTGTAAGGGTTTAACACAAAAAAAACAGCCGATTAAACATTACGGACGGCTTTTTTTATTAAAAATCAAAATTCATCTGGTTTTGAAACAGACATACAAATATTTAATCCTGATAGTGTTGATAGGCCTGGGGTCAGGTTGTGTAACGAAAAAGAAAAAGAGCGACACTTCTTTTCTGGGGCGTGTGTACCATAATACAACGGCTCATTTTAATGGTTATTTCAACGCGAATGAATTGGTGGAGGAGACCATATTCAACTTAGAGGAGCAGTATGAAGATGACTATAATGAGCTGTTGCCGATCTATGAATATGCGGCTGTTGGAAATGTACAGAGCATTTCAGAAAGCATGGATGAGGCTATCAAAAAAGTAACGGTCGTGGTGTCCCTGCATCCGCAAAGCCATTGGGTGGATGATTGTTATCTGCTGGCAGGTAAAGCTCAATATATAAAGCAGGATTATGAGGCTGCTGAAGAAATGCTTCGCTATATGGTCAACGAGTTTAACCCCGCCCTGGACGGTTTTGGTGAAACGAAGGAAAGAGCTTCTTCCGGTAAAGTAGCGGAAAATAAAAGCAAGGCGGCAAGTAAAAAAGCAAGGGCCAAACTGCAAAAAGAAAAGGCCAAAGAAAGAAAGAAAAAGAAAAAAGAAGCCAAAAAGCGTACCCAAGCTCGTAAAAAATATAGAAAGCAAGTAGCAAAGGCTCGTAAAAAAGGAAAGCCTGCTCCACCCAAGCCTGCTATCCTGCTGGCTTTTGAGGAAGGAAACGAAGATAAAACGCCCGAAGAGATCAAGAAAGAAATGGAAGAGAAGGCCAAGGAAGAGCAAGCCGAGAGCCAGCCCGATAATTATTTTCTCAAGCATCGACCCTGCTATCAGGAGGGCGTACTTTGGCTGGCCCGAACGCTTATTGAAAGAGGAAATTACGAAAGCGCGCTACGATACCTGGTTGAGCTGGAATCTTCTCCAAAAACCTTTGATGATATCAGGGAGCAGATCCCGGTGGTGAAGGCTTATCTATACATTAAGCAAGATCGTTTCGACAATGCCGTAGAACCGATGGAAAAGGCCGTTGCCCTGGCCTCAAAAAGATCTGTCAAAGGGCGGTATTCGTTCATACTAGGCCAACTGTATCAGTATGAACAACAAGCTTCTAAGGCTTACCTGGCTTTTGAGGAAGCCCAAAAATTGTCGCCTGATTATATTATGCAGTTCAATTCCCGCTTGAATATGGCTACCAATAATTGGTCGTCCGGTCAGGGCTCTTCCGATCAGGCCGTTGCACAGATCAATAAAATGATCAAAGATGAGCGAAACCTGGAATACCAGGATCGCCTGTATTTCGCCATGGCCAAAATTGCCTTGGAAGAAAATGATAAAGAAGGGGCAGTTACCAATTTCCGCAAATCCCTGAACGTGAGTCAGGGCAATGCTAAGCAAAAGGCAGAGGCTTATCTGGCTCTGGCTGATCTGTATATGGCTGATGAAGAATATTTACAAGCGTCTTATCATTACGACAGTACCCTGACGGTGTTGCCGAAAACGGATGAGCGGTTCGAAGAAGTAAAGGTGCTGAGTGAAAATTTATCCGAAATTGCTAAAAACATCGAAACAATCGCCCTACAGGATAGCTTGCTGGTTATCGCAGAGATGAGCCCGGAAAAACAAAAAGAACTGGCTACACAGATAAAGAAAAGGGAGGATCAGGAAAAACTCAATGCCATTGCAGCCCGGGCTAATACGGCTAATACTACAGCCCGGAGTATTTCTCCAACTGCCGGCAGGAATGCCCTCCAAAAAGAAAGTGCCTTTTTTGCCTATGATGACAAGGCCTTAAAAAGAGGTCAAAGAGAATTTCAACGCAAATGGGGGACCCGGACTCTGGAAGACAATTGGCGCCGCTCCTCCAATCAGGCTCAATTTGAACAGGTGGCTGAGATTGCAGAGGCGGTCGAGGAAGCAGCTTCCGTTAATCTGACCGATGATGAAGTAGCGACCATCCTGGCAGATGTGCCTTCTACAGAAACAGAAAAAATTGCTGCTCAACTAAAGATCCAGGAGGCCATGTTTAACCTGGGAAAATTGTATCGCGAAAAGCTGGAAAACAACGATAAGGCCATCGAGGCTTTAGAAGACTTGCTGAACAAGTATCCCGGAACCTCTTTCTCTTTGGATGCCTGGTATTATCTCTATCTGGCTTATCAGCAAAAGAACCAAATGGCCAGAGCACAGGAGTATGCGAATTTGATCGTTCAGAAATATCCGGCCAGTAATTATGCCAAGGTCATTCAAGATCCCAACTACCTCAATACGCTGAAGAGCGAAGAGATGCTGTTGAACGCCTTTTATGATCGCGCTTATGCCAACTTTTCGGCCGGTAATTATGATCAAGCCTTCCAAATGGCTACCGTACAATCCGTCAATCAATTCGGAAGTCAAAATGCGCTGCAGCCCAAGTTTGCTTTGCTGGCTGCCCTCTGCACCGGTAATCTGAAGGGGCGGGATGCATATGTGGCATCATTGCAGGAAGTGATCCTGAAATATCCTCAGACCGAAGAACAAACCAAAGCCCGCGAGATCCTCCGTTTATTGGGGATCCGAGGAAGCGGCCTTCCAGGCGGCGTGACAGCCGATGAAGGAAACAATAAGAACTACAAAATTGAAGACAATGCCCTGCACTATATGTTGGTTGTCTTTAATACGGACGTCCGCTTATCAGACGTGACCAATGAAGTGTCCGATTACAATCGGAAGTATTATCAGCTGGAAAAATACCGCTACTCTCAAATGTTTCTTGGGCGTACCACCCAAGAGGGCATTCCGGTACTGGTGATCAGACGATTCAAGGACAAAACCGATGGAATGAAGTATTACGATGCGATCATGAATAATCGCGAAGAGTTCATTCGTTCGGTAACCGATTTTGATATTTTCCTCGTCAGCCAGAACAATTACCGGGAGATATTGAGATCTAAGTCATTGGCGGGGTACAAGGATTTCTTTGAACAAAACTATTTGCAATAGACCAAAGCGTAAAAGGACAGCGGACATTGGCCGCTGTCCTTTTACGCTTTCTATGACATTTGTCATTGCCTCTCAAACGAAATAGCAATATACTTTTAAGGTAAAACTTACCTGCTATTTCCTTTTTTCTTTAATTCTGACCGATTTCTCTGCCGTTTTACCCTCAACCTGAGCTGCAAAAACCTTCCTCACGCTTAGGGAAAAGATCTATTCATTTTTTCCTAACCAAAACACTAACCATGAAAAATTATCAAAGTAAAAGATGGTTGCAGCTTTTGGGAATAATTTTGTCATTATTTATGCTTGTTTCCATTACAAGCCCCACAAGTGCACAAACCATCGATTTCATTGACGGTATTGGGTTGGATTACGGCCGCGGATTTGATATGCTTAAGCTTCAATCCTCTCCTCGTATCCCCATCACGGACAGACGTCACAATGTTTTACCTGGCGGACAAAGGGCTGAATTTGAATTGGTAGAACTTACCTCTTCTCTTGATCTTGATGAAGCCCTGGATCTGGATATCTCCGGCGGGGCATCTGTCATTTTATTCAGTTCTTCAGCCAAAGCAAGTTATCTGCGAAGGCATAAGATGAACCGATACAATCTTTACTATATGGTAAAGGTCGTAGTGACCAACAGAGAAGAATTGCTGACCTATGATCCACGCCTGACGGCCGAAGCTAAAAATCTGCTAACCGGCTCTTCCGGCTTAGATTTATTTTACCAGACGTACGGCACGCATTTCGTTTACGGAATCTTATCCGGAGGTGAATACTTTGGAATTATCGAAATTGAAACCACTTCTGAAATGGACCGGCAGGAAGTGGCGGCCCAGATCAAGAGCGGCGGCATTGGCTGGAGTTTTAGGAGCAAATTTGCCCAAAAAATTAACAGCGTTTCCAGAACACATAAGGTGAAAGTCCATGAAATTGCCATTGGAGGTGTTGGGTTTACTCCTTCGAATTCTGTATCCGGACTCTTTAATACAGCCGAAGGTTTTCCTAACAAGGTTTTACAGAATCCGGTACCGATTAAGGTAACCCTGGCCCCTTACACTGTTTTTTCAGAATATGCCAGTGTATTCACAGACCTCGACCTCGATCGCAGGTATGCTTTACTGGATATCTCACTGAATTATCTGGATTACATGTATCTGCAAAACCACCTTGATTATATCTCCAGCAACCCTAACCAGTTTCGATTTAGAGAGAACACCAAAAGCAATGATTTGAATTCCATGAGGCTGAAAAGCCGGGATATTGAGTATAAACTAACTGAATTAGAGCATATGAGGAATCAGGTGGTAAATCGCTCACAACCGATCCCACAGATGTCTCAGACGGCTAACCAATTTGCTTCTCAAATAATGTTGCCAAGGTTGTATAAAGGTTTTGTAGCTAATATGAAGCCAATATTAAATGTAACAGAAAAATCTTTGTATCCGCTTAACGGACCAACAAGAGGAGATTCCGAAATGTCCGGTAATCGTCCTAAAATCTATGTCAATGCCAGTTTGGTATTAGAAAACAGCGGCCAGCGGGTTCGACTGAGGTATTATACCAAAATGGTAGAAGGTAAGTCAAATTGGACCACTTTTGAATCCAGCGCTAATAAGATCTGGAAGTTTATAGGGGGAGATGATCACTTACCACAAGGATTCAGAATCCAAACGGTATATCCATTCTCCGGCAGTATTTATGCACAGGCCGGCTCTGATGACCATTCCTGGCATTGGTATACCGGTTCTGGTTTGTTGAGCAGAGCCTGGTGTAGATCTGATGTAAGTGGTAAGGAAACTGGTAAAATAGGTTGTTCTAAAATCGAATTTAATCCAGTGAAGGTCACCTTGCGGCATGAAGAGGATTATCTGAATCAACCGATCATTTATGATCCGGCTTCTCAAAGAGAAATGCAGATTTTGATGCATACGCCTAAGAAGCCTGCCAAACTTCAGTTGAAACAGAAAATTATTCCGTTTAATCAATTCAAACGCGAGATCAAATTACCTAAGAAGAAGGTGATACAATTGAAAAAGGTTCAATAAAAAAAAGGCTGTCTCATCCGCCCGAGCGGATGAGACAGCCTTTTTTTCCTTTTTTAAGAATTATATGGGGCTGTGCCCCATATAATTCTTAAAACTTCTTTCCAGGGATTTTTATCTCATACGTTTTCCGGCTTCTGTTCGTCAATCTTGATTCAATTAACCAGGGGTTGAACACCTTCAGCATTCTATAATTCGTGCCGTATTTTTTGGCAAAATCGCCAAAATTTTCCACGCTGCCGTCCACTTTTACAACAGAGTAATCGAAAAGAGGAGGGTATTTCTCATCTTTATCGAGATAAAAACCAAAGTCGCTCGGGTTTTGCATGACTTCTTTGATAGCGATCAGGCGAAAAACATAACGGGAGGTTTCTTCATTCAGATTGAGATCATAATAAGTATCCGCTCTTTGTTCTTCGATGGTGCGAGCCAGACGAGTCGGTCCGACGTTATAGGCCGCTGCCGCCATTGTCCAGCTTCCAAAGCGATTTTTCAAATACTTAAAATATTTGCAAGCGGCTTCAGTAGCTTTCTCAATATGATAGCGCTCATCTACCTCACTGTTGACTTCCAGGTCATACTGCTCTGCAGCGGATTTCATGAATTGCCAAAATCCTTTAGCGCCTGCCGGAGAAACGGCATTACTTAAATTACTTTCTGCAACTGCAATGTATTTAAGATCTTCCGGAAGACCGTTTTCCGCCAGGATGCGTTCAATGACGGGGAAATACCGAGCTGCTTTTTTGATATTAAGTAAGGTACTGGAATGCCAATAGGTATTGACGGTTAATTCCCGGTCGAGGCGTTCGCGCACATCAAAGTTTTTGGTGGGGATCACTTCTCCCGCGAATTCAAATCGCTTATTCAAGTCACTTCCTTTGACGACCTGCGGAATGATTTTATCTTCGATCATACTGGCTGAGGCCGCCAGGTTTTTGCTGTTCTTCTTGGTATAAGATCCGGTGATGACGACCGTCATAACGGCCGCCAGGATCAGCAGGTAGGCTTGCATTCCTTTTTTCATGGCACTATTGCTTTTTTACTTCGTGTTTAAATACTAGTAGGAGGATGAGGGGCATCGGCCCTTCATCCTCCCGGCTTTTGGTTGAGAATATATAAAAATTAGCAATAGCAAGCGAACAGTTTAACTAAAAAAGGCGAAAGAAGCCTAGTTTTTGGGCTTCTTAAAGATGGGAACAGTCGAGCAAGGCTCGCCGAACATGATGCTTTTTGCAATGGGCCGTAGTTTTTGGGTAAGTTTCAAATAAGCTGATAACGGCACTTTTTTATCACTACATCCCTTAATAACAATACGTTGATCCTCAAATTGGCTGCCGTCCAGGTTTTTGATAATATCATGATAGGCTGACTCAAGGAAGTCTTCCTCCGTCCCCTGGAAAAGATTTTCTGCATATGGCGTGGCATAAGAAGCAACCAACATATAAGCCCAGATGGGAATAATGGCATCAGAAGAACAGTATACCAGCAAGGTTTTACTCCTATACTGACTCCAGTCGTGTTCACTTAAAGCTTCCCTGAAGTCCTTTTCCCGGAGCAGCAGTTCTCTAAACAAATAATCTTTTATATCGAAATGAGCCAAATCCGCCTTCGGATAGAATTTCTCCAGATCCAGTGTGATCAGACTACTTGCTTTTATTCTGTTGACTAATGGTTGTTCACTCATCTGTTTGAATAAGCTTGTTTCTTTTGTAATAACGCCTGAATAGACAGAGAGTTTGGGGTGTGTGTAAAAAGTCCTTCCGTACGGACCGTTTGGTCGGCCTTTTCACACAACCAGCAACATGTTTTTTGGAGGTGGTTTAAAGAAAAAAACGAAGTTTTTTTCTTTAAACCGCCTCCAAAACAAAACTAAAGGTCAGGCAGGCGAGGAACGAGTTTTTACTCAACCCCAACTTATTCTTCAATCGGCGCCTGCTCTCCAATTTGCTCTTCTGGTGATTTGAAGTCTTTTGGCTTCGGCAGGTCCTTTAAGCTTTTTAAGCCAAAATAATCCATGAATTTATCACTTGTGCCGTACAATAGTGGGCGACCCGGCCCCTCACTTCTGCCCACAATGGAGATCAATTCCTTTTCCAATAACTTTTGAATGGCATAATCACAACTCACTCCCCTAATCTTTTCAATATCACTTTTGACAGTAGGTTGCTTATAGGCGATGATGGAAAGTGTTTCCATAGCCGAGCGGGAAAGTTTGCGGCGGGTGGTTCGCTTAAGGTATTGCCCGACGGTTTTGTGAAAGGCTCCTTTGGTTAAAAACTGGTAACCGCCTCCTATTTCGAGTATCTCAAAAGAATATTGTTCCTGCTGATATTGAGCTTGTAGTTGTATGATAATGTCTTCGATCTCTTTTTCTTTAAAAGAGGTTTCAAAAGCATCTCTCAGGCATGCTTGTATTTCTTTGATAGAAACCGGCTGATCTGTAGTGAAAATAAGGCTTTCTATATGCTGACTTAAGTAATCCACGTGTGTTGCTTTAAATTTTGGCAAAGGTAAGAAATATGTGCTAGAGTGTTTAGAGGAGATTATTTCTCAAAACCCAAAACTCACCTCCGCGCAGAATTCCACAACCGCTGACCTAAAAGCTTCAGATTCTACAAGGCTTTGGAACGTATCATAATTATGTTCCGGATGCTCCTCCTTTGTAAGGTCCTGGTAGAATAGGTCAGCCAGGCCAGTGGTGCCGCGGGCTTCAAGGCCTGAACGGATGATACAATTGGCTTGCTGTTCATCCAATTGGGGATGTAGGGCCAGGAGTTTATTCAATACCAATTCGGAGAAGCGTTCCATGGTTTTGCGATGAGGTGTTTCCAAATGAAGTTCGTGGATCTCGGGATGATCGGGTAGAAAGGTAAGCTTAAACTGATCACCGGACCGGACCGGTAAGAGGCCTTCAGAGGTAATGGAAATGTTTTGCTCGTACTGCCGGGCCTTGCCGTTGGAAATGAAGGCATAGCTGATTTTCATTTCTTCTCCTTCTACAGGTTCGACCGATAAGCGAGCAGTGGTTAACAGCCCCCTTTCGTCGAGCAGGGTCGTTCGGTTAGCTTCAAGATATCGATCATTGCGAGCATCCATAAACTTATAGCCCGAAAATACAAGAATGGCAAACAAGGCTAAACCAGCCAGAGCCCAGACAAAGTGCTTGTTATTGACCTTTTTTCTTTCTTGATTTTTCGGTGTGTCGGCTTCTGTATTCAGGACAAAATCGTAAGAATAGCCCTGCTTTTCGTCTTCCTCGATCTTTATTTCCAGTAATTCGTTTTCAATAAAGAAGGAATAGGTTTGGCTCTTGCGGACATGAAAGTCGATCAGGATAATTTTTGAGTTGCAGTAGACCATGAAGTGCCCACTCTTGGGACCATGGTACATACCTACTCTATATCGCTGACCGCGATCACTCGTGTATGTCCAATTCAATTGAGCCAATGTCGTATAGATTTAAACCGATAGATGATAATTTTCTTTAATTTAGGAATGTTTGAGAAAAAAAGCTATATCTAAGCATTATTTTAACAGTCGTATGGCCGTCCAGGCGGGCAAACGACTATTAAAACCTTTTATGATTCTATGATCTACAAATTCAAAGGCTTTATCCCTGTCATTCACGAAACAGCCTTCATTCATCCACAGGCAGCTGTGACCGGCAATGTTATTATTGGCAAAGATGTCTACATCGGGCCCGGCGCCGCTATCCGGGGCGATTGGGGTGGTATCGTAATCGAAGATGGCTGCAATGTGCAGGAAAACTGCACCATCCATATGTTTCCTGGCGTAACTGTTACCTTAAAAGAGGCGGCTCATATCGGCCATGGCGCCATCATACATGGGGCCACTATTGGAAAAAACGTGATGGTCGGCATGAATTCGGTCGTCATGGACAATGTAGAGATCGGGGACGAAAGCATCGTCGGGGCGCTCACCTTCATCAAAGCCAATGAGAAGATTCCGGCTCGCAGCCTGATCGTAGGCAATCCCGGGCGCATCATCAAGCAGCTCAGCGATGAAATGATCGCCTGGAAAACCAAGGGTACGCAGCTGTACCAGACCCTGCCAAAATCTTGTTATGACAGCCTGGAGGCTTGTGAACCTTTGCGGGAAATGCCCGAAGACCGGCCGGAGCAGGAGAGTTTGTATCAGACCTGGGAGGAGATTAAGAAGGGGTAGGAGTCTACTCTTACTCCTTCTTCTTCTGCTCCACCGTCCATTCA
>JAUIKE010000160.1 GCA_030430845.1 Bacteroidia bacterium
AAGGCAGAGTCCTGATTATAGGCTGTAGAATCAACGGTGTAGGAAGTGATGCTGATGACCTCGGGTTCTTCTTCCATCTTTTGCTCCTCTTTTTCATACTCCCTCATGAGCTTGCGGAGTTCTTTGCGGGTCACTTCTTCTCCGTTGGATAGTTTTTCATTAATCTCAGCAGTTTGGGGCTTTTCTTTGCGGATGGCCTCGATCTCTTTGGCCAGGTCTTTGTTGAGCTTTTCGTCGATGACTTCAATGTCAGCGGGCAGGTCTGGGTTTAAAGTAATCTGGTAATCTTTCAGGCTGGCCAGGTAATTGTACACCAAGCCAAAGCCAAAGATGTTGCCCGTGACGTCAAACTGGGCGGTTACCGGCATCCAGGCCACTTCCTGGATGGGCGTGTATACCTGGTTGATATCAAATCGGAAGCCCAGTTTATAGGTGCCCAGTTCTAAACTATGGATGGCCCAGTAATCCTCAACGATGTAAATATAGCCGTCAAATACATCATCGCCCCGACTGCGAGGTATCACCTTGATCTTATTAACCAAATACCCCCGGTCCTCAAAATACCCATCTAATTTAAAGCGATAAAATCCAAAGGCTTTTGGCGAAAGGGGAGAGACGGCCCCCGCAATTTCAGGCTGGTAAAAACTGCCGTTGACGTACGAATTGGGACTGGAGTCATTGTCGTCGCCATGTTTGTACACGGAAATGACCCTTTCTTTAAATGTATTCGGCCGCTCATACTCGATGATACTCACTGATTCGGAGGTAAAGGCTGTAGTTGAATCGATGCCTTCTTTTTTCATCGCCTTACGCAGGAAAAAGGGGGTTTTAGTGATCCGGCCGGAACCTTTGACGTACACCTGTGCCTGATAGCGGTCAATCTGGTTGCGGTGATACTCGGCCTTTGCAATGGCTTTTCGCATTACCGTATAAGCAGGATCTTCATCCGATCCGACGATCTCCACTTCCTTGAGGCGAAAGGCCTGGGGGCTGAGGCTCATGTTAAGGTCTTTCCACCGATCTCCTATGGCTACTTTTTCTACCTTACTCTGGAAACCGAGGTATTGAAAAACAATGGTATAGTTGCCAGGCTCCAGTTTTAACTGGTAAAAACCCTCAGTATTGGTGACGGCTCCATCACCGGTTTCCTGCACATAAATGGTCGCGTAGTCGAGCGCATTGCCGTCGGCGTCGCGTATATAACCCCGAATACCGGAGGCCGATAGGGTAGTAGCTTGCAGAAATAGAACAGCTAAAACAAAGAGGATAGATCTAGATACCATACAGTGAGTTTTTTTTTGGGGCTTGTGTGAAAAGGCCGAAGCCCTTTTCACACAAGCCCAAATGTATATATACAGAGTTTGCAGTACGATCTGGTTTTTTAGTGCAGTTAAAGGACGATTTGGTTACGCGCCGAAGTTCTAAAGTTTTGTTAATTATTTATTGATTTTTTCGAGAAAAGGTAGGACTTTGTCTACAGTCTGATGAAACATACCATATGCAGTATCAAAAACTCACTTCCGGCGAAACCATTATCGAATTCCACAACAACTGGCTGGGCGAAGAAACCGTCATCGTCAACGGCCAGATTGTCTCCAAAAAATACTCCGTTTGGGGAACGAACCATTTTTTTACCGTAATGGAAGATGGCCGCCAAACAAGATACATCCTGACCACCCGGGTAGATGCTAATATGCAGGTAGTCGTTGATTTGAGTAAAAACGGTCAGCTGATCAGAGAGTCCGTCGCCTTACCTTTTGGCTCCCGTCCGGTTAGCCCACACCTGAAGCTCAAAAAAGAAGGCTTGAACTTCTTGAAAGTGTATGATCTGGACGATGCACTCGAAAAATTTCGGGAAGCCCTTGAAATCAATCCAAAAGATGCCGAAATTTATTTCCACATGGCTTGTGCCTATTCTGTGCTGGAACGAACCAAGGAAGGATTCGAGGCCCTCAAACAAGCCGTTGAACACAGCCTCCAGAATCAAGAGGAGATCCTCAATCATGACATGCTGGCCTTTCTGAGAATGCATCCGGCTTTCGAAAACTTCCTAAACAGCGGATTCAAAGAGTATGATAACAATCTTCTGGAAGGCCCTGATAACGAAGAACCGACAATTAACAACTGACAACCACTCGATATGACCATAACGATCTCCAAACAATTCTGTGGCCCGCCCAATACCGGCAACGGCGGCTATGTATGCGGTATGCTGGACCGACAAACTGGTTTTTTATCAGAAGTCACGCTGAAAAAGCCTACTCCACTCGAAAAAGAATTAAGCATTACTCAGGAAGGAGACCGATTTGAAATGAAGGATGGAGATCAGCTCATCGCCTACGCTCAGCCGGCTGATTTTTACTTGCAAGTCCCTGAGCCTCCTTCTTTTGAGGAAGCCGGAATTGCAGCCAAAAACTATGCGGGTCTGGATGGGCGCCACGCCTTCCCCGGTTGTTTTGTTTGCGGGCCGGATCATGAAAACGGCCTGTATATTTTCGCCGGGCGGCACCAAAATACAGGGATCTACGCCTCTCCCTGGGTCCCGGATGATGCTCTGACTGATGGGAAAGGAGAAGTGCAGTCCGAATACATATGGGCGGCGCTCGATTGCCCGGGCTCTTTCGCCATTGTAAAAGAGGAACCTCAACCTATTGTGCTGGGCCGTATGACGGCTAAGATGCTGCTGCCCATCCAGTCAAAACAGAAATATATGGTTATCGGCTGGGATCTGGGCCGCGATGGGAAAAAGCATTTTTGCGGCACGGCTATTTTTAACGAACAAAAGGAATTGTGTGCGGTGTCCAGAGCGATTTGGTTTAAGGTGTAAAAAGCAAATCTTCTTTTACTCCTCAAAAAGGGGGAATTCTACCCATTCACCAAAACAGAGGATTCCCACAGCCCCTGTTTCCTGCACCTTTGTAGTGTAATCAAGTTAAACATCAAAAAAACACTACAAGCATGAAAGCCTCTCATTTCTTTTCTTCAATCCTGATCTGTTTGTTTTTTATTCAATCACCCATTACCTCAATTTTTTCCCAAAAGGTAGATGCCGTTTTAGTGTATGGGAAACAAAGCGATTGGGGGACCAGCAAAGTTTACTTTTTTCAGGATAATGTATACAGAAGGTATAATAGAAGTGCCAAAAGAGTGGACGAGGGATATCCTCTTAGCATATATAAATACTGGAAATTTGAAGGCAACTTCAGGTTTGGTATGGATGCTTGTATCAATTGGGGTAATGGCAAAGCCTATATGTTTCTCGACGGTCAATACATCCGTTATGACATCGAATCTGGGAAAACCGACGATGGCTACCCCTTACTAACTTCTAAAGTATGGAATTTCCCAGGCGGCTTTAATCACAACATTGACGCAGCGATCAACTTTGGCAATGGCAAGGCATATTTCTTTAAAGATGATCAATACATCCGGTATGATATGAAATCCGGGAAAACGGACCCGGGTTATCCTGCGAGTATTGCTCGTAACTGGCACTTCCCGGCCGGCTTCAATGAAGATCTGGACGCTGCATTTAACTACGGCAATGGCAAGGCTTATTTTTTTAAAGGCGACCAATATATCAGATATGACCTGGCTACCGGTAAGGTGGATGAAGGCTATCCCAAATCGATCAGCAGAGGATGGAAAGGACTGGACGGCAAGCAGGAGCCCTATAAGTTAGTCATGACCTTAGATAAAGTAAAGGTGCATTCCGACGGCGACGGTGGTGCAGATCAGGGGGATATGTACTGGAAAATCAAGTTCAACGGTAAAACCATCTCTAAAAGAGCGGATGAGGAATACTATAACATGGCGTCCGGCTATACCTATGAATTTAAGGATATTAAAAAAAGCAAAGAATCAGGTACCTACACCACCTATGTAAAAGACAACAAAAAAACCTTCAAGATCTCGGCTTCTTTTGGCGATGCAGATGGCGGCCTTCGGGGAGGTAATGATGACTTTGGTTCACAAGAAACCATCCATTCTGTTCCGGAATTGCTGATCCATCCCGGCCAGCGCACCTTGCGCATAAAAAATGACAATGGAGATGTGGAGTTGTTTTACAGCATTGTCCTTAAGAAGTGGAACGGTAGCAAATATGTTACCCCATCCTACCCAAAATGGAGTTTGGATGAAGACAATCGCCCTGACGAAGACCTGAAATGGTTGATCAGCTTGAAAGGAAAGGAGATCTCAAAATTTGAAAGCATCACTAAAGGGAATGGAAAATTGAGCGACCTGAATGTAGGAGGCAAAATCCACCAGATCTCAGAAAAACTGTCAAAGCTTTCCAATTCTAATGAAGATGAACTAGAAGCCGCCGTTACTTTAGGCAGTATTAGTATTGAGGCAACAGTTGATTTTGCAGCAGCCGGCCCGGTCGGTGCAGCTGTAGGACTGGGGATTTTCGGGACCATCAATGCGATTGCCCAGCCGTTGATCTTCTCCGCTACCGATTATAACAACACGATCTTTGTTGCGAACTATTCCAACAAGCCCATCAAGATCAGTGATCACTACCAGTACAGCGGCACGTATACCTACGGACCCAAAGACGGTGTGATCCCCGGAAGAACAGATGACAAAATATATGTGGCAGTTTTTGTATTCGAGAAGAAGTTTGGCTTATTCGGCACGGAAGGAACCATCGAATTCGGAGCCTATGACGATATGCCCAAAGTGCAGGTGGGGTACTCCCTGCCGTACAGAGACCAGATTGCCATCCGCCACAAGAACAAGTGCGCTGTCCAGATCGGAAGCAATCAATCGCTTGAAGACTTTTATGACAATAAAGTAGGCTACGACTCATCAATCGCCATAGAAAAAGCGAATGCCTCCAGCGGCCGCTTAAGTGCCTACGCCAGAATCAGCAGCACGACTGAGGAGTTTACACAGATGTTTGTAGCAATTAAGTAAAAAAAGGGGCTGGGGGGGTGTAAAAACTCGTTCCACGTTTTACCCATCCCCGAAAATTTTGTTTAGGGAGGCTTTTGAAGAAAAAACAAAGTTTTTTCTTCAAAAGCCTCCCTAAAAGAATATTATTGATATTTGAAGAAGGTTATATGCCTTCAATTGCTTAAATTGTAAAGCATATATTTTTATTCTAGTAAAAAAAACTCCTTGAATTTTTTGCGGATTACATACGGACGGTCTTACAAAGTACTGGATGTTATTATCAGTCGGGCTATCTTTTTTTTATCGCTAATGATCATTGGAACGCCCGCCGGCCTGTTTTCCCAATCTTCTTCTTTCCAGACCCTCGACATTCATTCCGATCTTTACTATGGTGAATTAGATACGGGTATACTGAACCTTTCTCCTTATCTCGGCTATTACTACGAAAAAGGCGAAACTGTAAATATAGAGGCGGTCATTAAGGGTTTGGAAAATCCCAATTTCCAATCCTATGCAGCCGGTTTGTTACCCAACGATAAATGGGATGTTTATTGGATCACGATGGAGATCCACAACGAAATGGATCAGACGGCGGAGTTGAGCCTTGCCTGCTTTGCAGACCATAGTATCCTTTATATGGTACAGCCGGACAATAGCCTGAGAATCGATACTGCGGATTTTAGCCTGCCCATTTCAAGATGGCCGGCTATGCAGAATATTCCTGCTGTGTATGACGCGTATACCATACCTCTTCAGATTCCTCCTCATGCACACGTAAGTCTTTTTTTAAAAGTGCGGCCCCATTTTTATTATGGTTTTGATGATCGCTCCATTTCTCTACGCTCAAAGCAGTCCTATTTGAAAAATGACCTCCAATATGTCAATGTGAACATCCGGCGGCAGGCTTTGCTTCAGGGCATGTTCCTGATGACCCTGCTGTTCAATCTACTTAAATTTTTTAACGGCCGTGACCTGACGTACCTTTTTTGTAGTTTGTACACTGCTAGTATCGCTTATTGTTTCTTATTGATTTTTGGATATGACCGACTCTGGCTGTGGGGAGTAAACGAGGCGTATATGCCGGTCGGACAGAACCTGGCGGTGTATGGAATAGGTATCTTTTATGCTCTTTTCTGCATCTATTTTTTACATAAGGGCGGCTGGCGGCCAAAAATCAAGAAACTGCTGACTTACTTGGTGTACTTCGCTATGGCAAGTGCCGTTATTTCTTCGGCAATCCTTTTAATTCAGCCTAGATTGGATCCAAGGACGATCAGTATTATGAATGTTCTGTTCCTTCCAATTGGAATTTTGGGAACACTTTTTTTTCTGTATGTCAATGTGGTGTATTTATTTTCAAAAAGCAGATTGGCCAAATTCTTTGCTGCAGCGGGCTTAATAATGTTTGCCGGGATCCTTTCATTGATCCTATATAGTAACTTTCAAATATTGAATTTGATGGGGCCCTTAAATTTGGAGGTTCGACGAAATTTTCCAACTGTCATTATCTTAGAAGTGGCCTGTATTACCCAAATCCTGTTTTTTGCTTTAGTCTTAAGTTACCGTATGCATTTGATTGATAAGGATAAACCGTTACTGGAATAAGTGGATGATAAAGGAAGCATAGTATATTAGATCATTTAGCTTGAATTTGAATGCAACTTTCCACTCTACAATCTGACTTTTTTCTATTACTATTCCTGGCCGCCGTTTTACATAGTTTTTTCCTCATCTTTTTGCTACTAGGGAAGGCCGGAAAAGAAAAGGAATTGTTCTTTCTCACTATCGCCCTTCTGGTAGTGAGCCTGATGATGATTAATTATGTCCTGTACATTGGCCAATGGATCAGACAACGGCCCCATTTGCTGGGAGTGGTAGCTCCTTTTCTTTATCTGCTGGGACCGGCCTATTATCTATTTATTAGAAAATCGGCAGAACAAGCTTTTCGGCTTCGATGGTGGGATGCTTTACATTTAATTCCGTTCATGTACATTTTATTGCAGTGGATTCCTGTGTATGGATGGCCGGCAGATGCTAAGCTTAAAGTGATAGCGCAAACATTTCAAGGGCATCGACCTGGCTTCCTGTATGTGATTTTAGGTAATTCACATTTGATATTGGTGTTCATTTACACCCTCATTTCCTGGTGGTTTCTTAAAAATCGCACAACTTCAAAAAAACAGCTTGTACCTCGCTTAAAGTGGCTGCTTCGTTTCGCCTACTTTTTGAGTGTCTTTTTACTAGCGGATATAGGAATCCAAATTGCCTTCTGGTTTTTTGCCTGGGATGGAACGACCATGGAATTGTTACTTGTACTGATTCTTGCGGCAGCCATCCATGTTTTGGGGTATGCAGTACTGGGTCGGGATCGGGTGTTGCCGGCTTTAAACATTGGGAAGTATGCTCACTCATCATTACATGACTCAATTATAGCCCAACATCAGAAGCGGATCATGGATTACCTTGAGCAGCAGCGACCCTGGCTGGATGCCGGCTTTTCTATGGGTGATCTTTCAGAGGCCTTAGGTATTCCACGTCATCATATTTCCCAGGTGCTCAATGAGGGACTCCATCTTAGTTTTCACGATCTGATCTCTCATTATCGAGTAGAGCTTTTTAAGAAACGCTTATTGGCAGGCGAAGCAGAAAAATATTCCATCCAGGGCCTGGCTATCAATTGTGGCTTTGGAAGTAAAAGCAGTTTTAACCGGGCTTTTAAAAAAGTTGCAGGCTGTACGCCCACGGAATGGCTCAAATCCGTCGCATCCTATTAAGTGACACCTTTTTGCCTTCCTTTTTTTTCTGAAAAACCTATAAAGAAGGCTTTTTTGGAGAAAAAAAGCATGAAAAGAATTCACCTACTCACGACTGGCATTTTTTCCTTATTATTACTTACAATAGCTTTAAATGCACAATCCGAGTCCGGCACCTTTAAGCGCCCCGATTGGGTACAGCAAGATTGGGATCTCCGGACCAGCGGCAGTGGAACTTGGATAGCGGATAACACCAAACATCAATCTGGGGAAGAGCCCGCTGAAGCTTACGGCCTAAAGTGGACTTATGGAGCAGGGAACAGCTACCTTAAAGGGGCACTTTTTAGCATCACTGACGGACAGAGGTCCGAGCCTATCTGGGAGTTTAGAGAGTACTGGGACGGAGTGGCCAAGGAGTTGAGGGTCATCCAGACAGGAGGCGACGGAACCATCGGTCAGGGGAAAATTACCAGGCAGGCAGATGGGCGCTTGAGGGAGGAACAAACTTTTGTTACCCCTGCAGGCATAAGTTTTCAAACCGGCCATATTCTTTGGATGGAGGAACATACCCAGCATACGCAATCCTATGTCATCCAGGAAGGAGAGTGGGTGAAAAACAGGTATTATCAGTGGAAATTAAAAGAATAACAGCCTGTTTTTGTGTGGTACCGCAACAGAGAAGTGCAGCCAAAGCGTTAAATCTAAACAGATCAAAAAAAAATAAGAATTATGAAAATTGAAGCCTCCAATCCTGAAGACTACATTGCCCAATTACCCGAAGAACGCCAAGCCGTTATGGAAAAACTCAGACAAGTCATTGCTGATAATCTACCTGCTGATTTTACCGAAATGATGAACTACGGTATGATCGGGTATGTGGTACCCCATTCGGTCTACCCGGCCGGCTACCATGTCAATCCGACATTACCTTTGCCCTTCGTTAATATCGCTTCACAGAAAAACTTTGTAGGGCTATATCATATGGGGATCTATGCCAATCCAGACCTATTGGAATGGTTTGTCAGCGAATTTCCCAAGCATTGCAAGCGCAAGCTGGATATGGGAAAAAGTTGTATCCGCTTCAAAAAGATGGATGACATTCCGTATGAATTGATCGGTGAGCTGATCAGTAAAATGACGGCCCAGGAATGGATCGACATCTATGAAGAAAGTATAAAGAGTTAATGGGGCTTCGGCCCCATTAACTCTTTATACTTTCTTCTTCTTTCATTACCCATTCTTTTTTCTGCTTAAATTTATCTTCCTGATACATTGGGATGGGGAGGCCCACACCCATTAATGCCAACAACATCAATAAGATAAAGCCGAATATCTTTATATATTTCAGCATCTTTTTCATTGGTCTAATCTTTAATCACAGCTTACAGGGAGCCTGTAGCTGCAGCGGTCAGATAATAGATGAATTCGGTAAATGCTTAAAGATTAGCCGGCCTTTCCTCAAATTCTTCTGTTGGGATCTTTTTTGGAGAAAATACGGTTAGATCAATCAAGTACTGATTGGAGGAGGATTGCTTAAAAGCCGTTTGGATCTTTTGATCTTGAATTTCGAGCCGGTCCTTGCAGCAGACGGGCAAAGAGCCGGGATATTTAGCGGGAGCTTTCGAGCGAACTTTTTCCAGGTCCGGATCAAAAGTGGATAGGTTATCCAGTGAAAACGGGCAGAAACTTTGCTCATTTGTAATGGGAGCAGGGCCTTCCAACTCATAATGATAGGTGTCACCACTGCCCATGAAAGAAAAAGCGGCCAGGATGGCAATAAAACACCATTGTCTGCGAGCTGTACTTTTGATGATATTTGAAATATATTGTAACATCATGATGAAAATAAGAACAATTAGCTTAACAGGAGCAGGAATTCTGTCTGCCGTTCTGATTTTTTCGATAAAACTCAGCTATGATTCAAAAACCCACCCACCTTCCTAAAGCAGCCAAATGGATGGATGCTCTTGAAATTTGGGCCATCGGTAAAATGGTAAGAAAAAAGCCGGTCGGTTCCTGGAAAATATGGAACCAGGCAGGAGCCTTAGTCCTGGAAGGCGAATTTGATCCGCATCATTATATTAACCATTGTAAGGTATACCATCTCAATGGAGAGCTTGCCCGTCAGATCAGGTACGATGAAGATGCCGATACTACCCATATCATGCATATTCAATGTACAGAGCATTCTAACGAAATTTTTCCTGCCTATAATGACCTTGCCTGGAAAGCGGTTGCCCAGATGAAGGGTAAAACCCAGAAGGAAAACGGCCTGCTGGAAGACGAATCTGCCTTTACTTATTTCGACAAAAATGAGCAATTGCTCTCATTTCCCAGCCGATCCGCTGTGCAAAAAATAAAAAAGCGCTGGAGTCGTATTCCAATGGATGAAACGGCCCTCCAGGCCATTGACCGGCTGAATGCTTTTATGCAAAACTTAGATAAAGCAGGGTATCCATATATAGCAGAAATAAAAGAAACGTATCAGCCTCATTTTTACCGAAAATGTACCTTAGAAGAAATAAGGAGTGCAGAACAACGACTGCAAATCGAACTGCCTCCAAGCTATAAACATTTTATTACTCAAAATGGGCTTCTAAGGTTTGGGGATAAAGACAAGGGTGAAAACCACATGGAAATGATACCGCCCCTTGAATTAAACCATTTACACTATTGGTTTTATGAACAATGGGAAATGCCCGAGGAGGAATCCTCAGATGTGGAAGCAGAGGTCATGAAAAAGATCATTTGCTTTTTCCGGGACAGTCAGGATATACAATACAATGCTTTGATTGCATTTGATTATTCTAATCCGTCAGTTGAAGTAAATATTATTGACCAAATTGGTTGTGAAAACTGGGGGTGGGAAAGTCAAATTGGCCAACCTACTCCTACTCCTTATTCAGCCATGGATGCATTTCTTTCAAAATATGTATCCTACCTGATTGAAGAGGTGATAGATCTATAAAACAAGAAAATAAAATGACATTACAGCAAATAGGATTTAATGAAGCTCTGGAGGATTACCTGGCGAAAGAACAAATGGACACTAGCGAAATTGGCCGGGTCATCGTAGAACACAAAGAAAGATACGTCGTCCAGACAGAGAGCGGTAGCCTGAACGCCGAAATAACCGGAAACCTTCGGTACAGTGCCGAAAGCCGGCTGGATTTTCCCGCCGTCGGCGATTGGGTGAAGCTGATGGCATATGACGAAAACTCAGCCGTGATTTTAGGCGTACTGCCCAGAACCAGTCTACTCGAACGACAGGCCATCGGAAAACACGGCGAAAGGCAGATCATTGCGACCAATGTAGACTTCGCTTTTATCATGCAGGCCGTCGGCCTTGATTTTAACCTCAACCGTCTGGAACGCTACCTCAGTATCTGCCATTCTGCCCGCATAACACCCATTGCCATTTTGAGTAAAACAGATCTGACCACAGAAGAAGAAATCCGGCAATTGATCGATCAGGTCCGGCTACGCCATGCAGACCTTCAGGTCATTCCGCTAAGTAACGAAACGCTGGAGGGACTGGAACAGATCCGGCAACATTTAAAAGAAGGCAAAACGTATTGTATATTGGGTTCTTCCGGCGTGGGCAAATCCTCTCTGATCAACAACCTCCTGAACAAGGAACACATGAAGGTTAGCGCCATAAGCGAACAGACTAACAAAGGCCGCCACACCACCAGCCATCGCGAACTATTCGTCCTGGAAGATGGCGGGGTGATCATCGACACGCCCGGTATGCGAGAACTGGGTATCACCGAAAAAAGCCAGGGCCTGGAAACCACCTTCAGCGACCTGGCCGAATTAGCCAAACAATGTAAATTCAATGATTGTACCCATACCAATGAAGAAGGTTGTGCGATACTGGAGGCTCTGGACAATGGGGAGATTGACGAAAAGGCCCTGGAAAATTTCCAAAAACTGAAAAGAGAACAGGAACGCTTTGAGAGCACCGTGCGGGAAAAACGCGCTAAGGATAAAAAGTTGGGTAAGTTGTATAAGCGGATTCAGGAGGATAAACGAAAACGGAAGTTTTAATATTTCGTCCGTTTTTCCCCTCAGGATCGTCTAAGGCTAAAATGTGAAGTTATGTTGAAAAATTTCCTGACGATCCTTTGCGGGCTTGTGATATTGCTCTCAATGGAAGCCCAAAACGAGGCTTCTTCTAACACTCCTTTCTTTAAGATCCATCCAGACTTAGAGAAAAAACTTCATGAAGCCAACCGACAATTCATTGAAAAAGGCTTACTCAGCGGCAGTGTCGCCATGATCGCCCATAAAAATAAGATCATATACCAAAAAACCTTCGGTATGCAAAGCATCGAAGAAGGACAGTCGATGCAACTTAATTCTTTGTTCAGAATAGCATCCATGACCAAGCCGCTGACCGCTGTAGCTATGCTCTTACTGGTGGAAGAAGGGGAAATTGGATTGGATGATCCTGTCCAGAATTACTTGTCGGAAGCGGCCGGTATAAAAGTACTGGAAAAGGACGGTCGTTTAGATGCCCCTCGCCGGCCCCTGACCATCCGGCATTTGCTGATGCACACCTCCGGGACCCGGGGTCGGGCCGATCCCTGGTTTAAAGAAAATGGTATCCATCCATCCAAAGCTACTTCCCTTGAAGAATATGTAAGCCTCCTGCTGAAGGGGCCTCTGGTTTTCCATCCGGGAGAAGGATTCAATTACGCGATGAACAATGACATTTGTGCCCGAATCATCGAAGTAGTAAGCGGGCATAATTTTGGTGATTTCCTGAGAGAAAGGGTGTTGGAACCGCTGGAAATGAATAGCACCTGGTTTGTAATTCCGGAAGAAGAACTGTACAGACTCAGTTCAATATATGGATACCGGGAAAACCAATTGGTGCTGGTGGAAGCTAAAGAAGCCGTTCAGTCTGAATTCCCAAGGGGAAACGGACAATTGGTCTCATCTGCCGGCGATTATATGAATTTTTTACAAATGCTTCAGAACGGAGGTGTTTTTAAAGGCAAAAGACTGCTAAAGAAGTCAAGTATCGAAGAAATGATAAGCGATCAGTTGCCGCAATTTGTACCCTTGAAAGTAGGATACACAACTTTCCCGGATACCGGTTTTGGATTGAGTGTGGCGATTAGCAGGAGAACAGCCGATCCGTGGACGCCTCTTCCCGTTCAATTTGACAACCTATTTCGCCATTTACCGGAAGGTAGTTATTTATGGCCCGGCGTTACCAATACCTTTTTTTGGGTGGACCCTGAAAACGAAATCATCGGACTGGTATTTTCTCAATTTACAAAACCTGATTTAGTGGGTAACTTTCAGGTGTTCACCCAAACCTTTTACAAATCTTTTTTGAGCCAAATAGAAGCAGAAAAAAAGAAAAGCCTCGACCTGCTTTCCGGCAGTATGAAAAAACTTCATAAACTAGCGAACGGATTGTCGGAACTGCAGGTCAGGTTTAAACCGGCCGAAGATAGGTGGAGCATTCAAAATAATGTAGAGCATTTGATCAAGGTGGAAGATATAGTTTGGGATATTATCCAGGAGGCGCTGAAACGCTCCGGGGAAGGGCTGCAATCAGACATTAGCGATGAAGACCTGCTTGCTACCTTATCTACCAGAAAAGAAAAATATACTGCCCCTTCGGTTTTGACATCTGAAGAATACATGTATAAAAACATAAAGGAAGCCTTGAAAGTACTAGATTCAAAACGGGCACGTACTATTGATTTTCTGAAAACAACGGAAGCGGACTTGCGCAGTCATTTTTCTAAAAACCCGGTTTTTGGAAATTTGGATCTCTATCAATGGACGTTATTTGCTTCTGCTCATTGCCTTCGCCACATCGAGCAGGTAGAAGAAATTATGGCCGACGATCATTTTCCAAAAAAGAACCAGTGAAAAAGGATCTGTTACAGGAGGTCATAGAGGCCCACGGAGGTTTGCCTACCTGGGATCGCTTCAACCGCCTGATTGTAAGCATGACCTTTGGCGGATGGGCTTTTAAACTTAAGTTTAAGGGAGGTAAAAGGACACATCGGTTCATTATTTCTCTTGATTATCCTCTGGTGGTCATTGAAGGCTTTCCCAAGCCTGGGCTACAGGGGGTATTTACACCCGAATCTGTATGGATAGAGACATTGGAAGGGCAAAGAGTCAAAGAGCGGTTTGCTCCCAGGGAAGTTATCCAACAGTGGCCTCATACTATTTGCTGGGATGATTTGGATCTATTATACTTTGCCGGATATGCCTGCTGGAACTATTTTAATACCCCATTTTTATTTGCCCGGGAAGGTTTTAGGCATGTTTACTTGTCGGATTGGGAGAAAAACGGCGAATCTTTTAAAAGATTGGAAGTTGTCTATCCTGATTACATACATGCGCATAGCCGGAAACAGGTTTTTTATTTTGATCAATGCTTAAGAATCAGGAGATTTGACTATGATCCCGAGGTTTTTGCGCCCTGGGCGAAAGCGACACAATACTGCTACGATTATAAAAATTGTAAAGGCATTTGGATACCCATGCAAAGGAAGGTTTTTGCAAGAAAAAAAGATGCTACTATTGTTCCGGGAATTACCCTGGTTTGGATAAAAATTAAGCAACTCCATTTTCAGTAAATTCATTAAACAGGATGCTTCATCAATTGTCAAAAGAAAGATTTGAAGAGGAGTTTTTGTCTTTTCACCCTCAATTGCGGTCCTATCTTCTTCGTTTGACGGGGAATAAGGAAGATGCGGAAGATATAGCGCATAATACCTATTTGAAAGCCGTTCGAAATTTGGATAACTTTTTAGGGAAGTCTTCTGTCAAAACCTGGGTTTTTACCATTGCTACCAATCTGGTTAGAGATCATTTTCGGGCCAGAAAGCGCTGGACGGAGAACTGCCAGGAGAATGCCCGTTACGATGCCTTTGCACATCCTGAGAGAATCGATACGATGAAAAAAGTGAGCGCTAATAGTGTGGCGGGTAAATATGAATTAAAAGAGCACATTGATTTTTGTTTTACCTGTATGGCCAAAACACTTTCCATTGAACAGCAGCTCGCGGTGATATTAAAAGATGTGTATCATTTCAAAGTAAAAGAAATTATGGACATCTCGCAGCTTTCAGAGGGTAAGGTCAAGCATGCTCTCAAGGACGGCAGGAAAATGCTGATGAAGATCTTTGATCAAAAGTGTGCCTTAGTTAGCAAAAAAGGCGTGTGTTACCAATGCAGCGAACTCAATAATATTTTAAATCCTCAGCAGAAAACTCAGGAGCAGGTCCAAAAGCTGAGAATGAAACAGGAAGCAGAGAAAGGTGCTCCGAGGTCTTACTTATACGAACTTCGCACAGAATTAGTCAGAGCCATTGATCCGCTGAACGCTCAGGGCAGTGATTTGCATGCCTATTTTTTGAAACTGATGCCTCAGTATTGTGATGAGATTTTTAAAGATAAAAACTGATGTGCTGAGGTTTAATTGGAAAAAGCAGAACTTACTACACCTTTGTATGTGATACTTTGCCCAGCGAGTTCCACTTCCAAAGGAGAAATCCCCAAATGAATAGGCTTAGGATGCCGGTAAGATGAGTGTTGAAGGAGGCAAACTCTAATTGTAGGTTCGCCCATGAATGAAGCGTGATGGGTACCATAAGTGATTTTGTCCTGTCCGTAGCTTTTCCAAGAATGACCGTTAACACCAGCACAGAAGCCAGCATAAGTCCTCTGGTCTGGAGCTGACCCAGCCAGTCGTCTGTAGGTCGATAGTGCCAAAACTCCCACATCAGCCCTATAAACAGCCACTTTTTCCACTCCATCATGTTCCCAAAAGCATCCTGAAGGAATCCTCGCCAGCCGAGTTCTTCTCCCAAAGTCATCAGAAAACCGGGGCAGCGATATCCTCATGTAGTGAATTGGTCTTTTTTTGAAGTCAACAAGCGTTTTTCTTATTCACTCCCTTATTTCCCAAATTCACACAGAAAAAATGGAGGCTTGGCCAGGAAGACTGCATTTTGAGCTTACATTTTTTAACCAAAAAATCAATGACCATGCCTTGGTATTATTCACCCATTTTATGCAGTCTGATATTATTATGGACTTTCGGAGGCTATTATTTGCTCAGCCGGCAGACCGGAAACGAGGGCGGGATGATCCTAAAGTTAATTGTAGGCATGATTATGGGCGGAGCTAGTATTGCTTTGATTGGCTTGGATCTTTTTGTCCGACATTTGAATTGGAACAAATGGAGCCTGATTGGCTTTGAATGTATTACTGTTGCCATGTTATGGGTATTGGGATATTATCTATTTCATAAAAATAAATTATATTAGTTGGAGTAAAATACTATGATGGGATGATGATTTGCTGCCTCGGCAGCAAATCATCATCCCATCGAAATACCTCAGTTATAAACAAAACTAAATATGAATCATCAACCCCCTGTTTCATATTCAACCCTGATCCTGTATTCCCAAAAGGACGAGCAGTACAAACATGAATTACACAGTCAAATCAGATTTTTTCTCGGAAAAGGCAATGTAGCGAATTTTAAATACAGCTCTTTGGAGCAATCTGATCCCCACACGCTTCAGGCAGATCGTATAATAAACAGGCATCTGGCATTGATTTATCTGGTTAGCTACGATCTGATTAAATCGGATTTTGCTATTTCCAGCAACTTCTCCAAATTGGTTGGTGCACATAAACTTAGGCAGATCCAAATATTCCCCATCATTCTGGACGAATGTGATTTTCAAATTACTTCCTTAAAAGATGTTTCCTTATTGAGGTCAAACAAAGTGCCGTTTAGTAGCCTGCAGAAAGACCGGCATATGCATATCTGGCGTAACATTAGGGAAGAACTAATGGACGGAATTTTGGCGACCATGGAGTACCACCGATCGATTGAGGACCAATGGAAACAAGCTTGTAAAAAAAACACCCCAAAATCTTACCTTAATTTTCTGCAGAAGTATCCTTACAGCAAATTCAGTCCTCAGGCGAAAAGCATTTATGAGCGAATGAGGGAGGAAGAATTATGGAAGGATGCCCAATTGTTTAAGGAAACTTACTACTATCTTCAATATATTAAATCAGCGCCGCTTGGAAAGTATAAAAGCGAGTGCATTGAAAAGATCATTGAAATTGAAAATAATGAGGAAGCAGCCCGGCAGGATATGTATGGTAATGAGAACCTTGGTATTTTCCTGGATTATAAATACAGGTTCCGTGAAAAAGGTGATATGGCTACAGTAGAGGAGCGGATTATCCAGATCATGGAAAAACCGGTTGGGCAATGGATCTGCCAGGAGGAGGAAATCGAGACTGAATCCCATTATTTAAATTATGAGATCTATAAGTCTTGTAGTGAAAGTGAAGTGCTGACCTTTGAGCTTTTTGAAAAATTATACGGTGAGTTGGGCCGGGGCATTGAGTTTTTAATTCATAAAAGCCATAAGTTGATAGGGACCCTGAGGTTCTATGTTTTCCCTCTCTTACCCGGACTCATATTAGTGGGGATACTGGGAGAACTTCTTTTATTTGAGAAAAATATATTGTTTAGGCTTCCCCGCGGTTGGTTCCCCAATCTAATTCTTTGGGGGCTGGTCCTTTGGATGGGGTACAAAGTATACCGTGCCTTCCGGGCCATGAGAAAGGATATTACCGCTTTTGAGAAAAAAAAGGATGAACTGCAAAAGAACTGGATGCAGTTGAAGATCGCTTTTTTGACCCAGGATGTTAAAGTACGGAGTTCCATGATTTTTTACCTATATAAAACGGAGGACTGGCTGCAAAAAAATAATAAGAAGGGACTGATCAATTATTTTTTCAAATCTAAAAAAAAGGAACACCCTCAGCAAAAAAGACTCTCGGCGATTGAAAGTAGGCTGAGGCAAATAAACACCGCTTGTATGTCCAATCCATAAGCCTGGTTTGAGAGAACAAGAAAAATGAGATTGTTTGTATATTGATCAGGTAATGGCCCCAGGGCGTCGAATCCTACTCAGGCGGATTCGACGCCCCTATAAAATGTTTTTCGACAGCCTGCTATTTAAAAAACTAATCATGAAATACCTTCTCACTTTTTTTTTATTCTTCGTAGTCTTATTCCTGTTTTCTTGCAACGGCCCCTCTCAAAAAACATCCAGTCAAAATATTCAAACTACCGCTCTTGACAGCATTTATTCTATGGCGCAGATGGAATCCGTATCAGACTTGTTTGCTCGAGATTGTGCCACCTGCCATGGGAGCGACCTGCGCGGCACCGAAGGAGGGAACGCCTTGATCGGAGCCAGGTTTCAAAAAAAATGGTCGGAAAAACCCCTGGGAGCGTTATTTGAATACACCAAACTGACCATGCCCGTCAGTAACCCCGGTACTTATGATGATAAAACTTATGCAGCGCTCATCGCCTATATCCTCCATCAGAATAAATATCCGGCTAGTGAAAAGGCTTTGAGCTCAAATCCAAAAGAACTCAACCAAATCCTCTTTGGCCCGCCTTCCCCGATTAGAATGACCTACAAATACCAGCCCAATGCTCCGGAGGAGGAAATAAAAACAACAGAGGCCGATTGGCCGCAACACAGATCCGATTACGGCAGTACCAATTATTCTCCCCTGGATCAGATCAATGCTTCAAATGCCGGGCAATTGAAGGTTGCCTGGCGCTGGCAATCCGATAATTTCGGGCCCAGCCCCGAATTTTACTATAAAACAACGCCCATCATGGTCAACGGACTATTGTATGCAACGGCAGGGAAACGGCGCGCCGTCGTCGCCCTGAATCCGATGACGGGCGAAACGGTCTGGACGCATAGTTTCAATGAAGGGGAAAGAACCGTTTATGCACCGCGGCAAAATTCGGGTAGGGGCGTTTCTTATTGGAATGCTCCGGGGCAGGAAAAAGATCGAATATTGTACGTCACCCCTGGGTTCCAATTAATTGCCCTGGATGCCAGGACCGGTCAGATTATTGATAGTTTCGGAAAAAATGGGGTGGTGGATCTCAAAAGAGGCCTGGGGGAGCATGTAGACCCCATTACCGCTCCCATCGGCTCTACCTCCCCGCCGCTGATCGTCAATGATGTGGTGATTGTAGGATCTTGTTTTCCTCCGGGCTTAAGTCCCCGCTCCCGCAACCAGGTAAGAGGAGATATTATGGCCTACGATGTCAGAACCGGTCGGCAACTTTGGATCTTTCATACCATTCCTCAGGAAGGAGAATACGGCAATGAAACATGGGGAGATGATAGCTGGCAATACACCGGGAATGTTGGTTCCTGGACGACGATGTCGGTCGATCCCGAATTAGGGTATATCTATATCCCACTGGAAGCGGCCACGGGCGACTTTTACGGAGGCCACCGTCCGGGAGATAATTTGTTTTCGCAGAGTTTGCTTTGTCTGGATATCAAAACAGGCAAAAGAGTGTGGCATTACCAGGTCATACATCATGACGTATGGGATTACGACTTGCCCGCCCCGCCCATCCTGGCTGATCTGAATGTAGACGGAAAAGAGATCAAAGCTCTAATTCAGGTTAGCAAGCAGGCTTTTACCTATGTTTTAGACCGGATTACCGGCGAGCCCGTCTGGCCGATCGAAGAACGACCGGTTCCGCAGAGCGATGTACCAGGAGAAGTCACTTCCGCTACGCAGCCTTTTCCAACGAAGCCCTTACCATTTGACCTGCAAGGCTATTCGGAAGATTATCTGATCGATTTTACGCCCGAGATCAAGGAGGAAGCCAAAAGGATCGCCGCCAAATACCGGAAAGGCCCCTTGTACACCCCCATCGGTCGAGTTAACCCACCGGAGGAATTGGGGACTTTGATGCTGCCCAGCCCGGTCGGCGGCGCCAATTGGCAAGGAGCTGTGTTAGACCCGGAAACGAATATGCTGTATGTATCCTCCACAACCGTTATGCGTGCGGTAGGCCTACAATCGGAGCCCGAGGTGTCGGATATGAACTACGTCGCCTGGATGGGTGGAGGCATGGAAGGCCCTTTCGGCCTGCCCTTGGCCAAGCCACCCTGGGGTCGCATTACGGCCATCAATATGAATACCGGCGAACACGCCTGGATGGTCGCCAATTCGGATACGCCCGATTGGGCAAAGAACCATCCCAAGCTAAAAGGTCTGGACCTGCCTCGTACCGGCACGCCCGACCGGGTGGGCTTGTTGGTTACTAAATCCTTGCTTTTTGCGGGTGAAGGGGCCGGTTTATACAGCGCAGAAGGAGGCGGAGGGAATATGTTTAGGGCACATGATAAGGCCACCGGAGAGATCCTGGCCGAGATTGAATTACCGGCCAATCAGGCTGGGGTACCTATGACGTATTCGGTGAACGGCAGGCAGTTTATTGTAATTGCAGTAGGAGCGCCAGGCTCTCCGGGGGAGTTGGTGGCGTTGAGTTTGTGAGGTAAGTAGATAGGGGAGGCCGGTGGTTGATCGTTTAGGTGGTTTTTTGGATATTGGGGGGAATGATATAAAAATATAGCTGGCCAGGCGAACCTTTTGTTCTAATAGTAAGATGTTCCATGCAATCATTAAAAATGAAAAGTAATATATTGCTTTTATTCATACTCTTTCTTGGAAGTTGTAATGGCAATGATATAGAGGGCTGTCTTAAATGCAAGTTGCAAGGAGAATGGATAGGCTCTGGAGATGAAGAAGTTTTGATTATTCAAGGAGATTCTATTATAGAGGGCCAGCCTTGGCTAATCAAGTTTTTTGAGCCTTACAAGATTATCGATTATAAAATTTTCATCGATTCAATTAGATATAGAAAATTTGAAGGGGTTAAAAAGTACAAATATGAAATAAATAGTAGGATCGATAATTTAAGGGAAGACACTTTGAAAATAACGAGACAAGGGCCAAAAGAATCCTCTTGGGAAGAAAATTGGAATTTAGTTAAGCTTAAACCACATAATAAATATCAATTTAAAAGCATCGAAATTTCTAGTTCACCCTGCCATGGTGCTTGTCCAATCTTTCAATTATCAATAGATTCCAACGGTATTTTGAATTTTCAGGGAGAAAAAAATGTTGACAGTATAGGAGATTTCCAGGGAAGAATAAGCGGAAAAAATTTAGAATTGTTACAAAATCAAATTGACAAAGTAGATTGGGAGTATTTAGAAAAGGAATATTGGGGTGAGAGTTCAGATGGGCAGTATTTTAGGCTTGAAATGATCGATCAAGCTAGCACAAGATATAGGGTGTTGACCAAATCCACAAAAACAAAAGCGCTCAACATTTTGATATTTTATGCTTTCAACATTGCAAAAAATACAAACCTAAAATCTGTTTTTGAATCTTTCGATTATAAAACAGATTTGAAAAAAGAACAAAAAACAATAAATTGAGGAAATAAAAAACAATCAAATGGCAGAGGAGAATTTGTTGGATCGGATCACTATTAACCCAAATGTTTCTTTTGGTAAACCGACCATCAGAAATATGAGATATCCAGTAGAAATCATACTTGATTTATTGGCAGCAGGAATGACCAATGAAGAAATTTTAGAAGATTATCCGGATCTTGAAATTGAAGATATTAGAGCCTGCCTGGCATTTGCTTCCAGACTAATGAAAGTAAAGAGTATTCAGGAAGTAAAAGCCGCCTGACCCTATGAAGTTTTTAATTGATGCTAACCTCCCCATGACCCTGAAGAATTGGCTGATTGACAGAGGTCATGATGCCATTCATACTCGGGACTTACCACAAAAGAATTTAACGGAAGATATCGATATCATTAGGATTGCAGATGAACAATCTCGGATAGTCACATCTAAAGACAGTGATTTTCAAAAGTATCATATTTTGACAAATAGGCCAGAACGAATTTTGATGATCACCACGGGTAACATTGTTAACAAAGAATTGATGAAGTTATTTGAGCAGAATTTTGATACCATCGAAAGTGCTTTTTCTTCTGGAAGTAAAGTGGTGGAATTGAATAATACTTCAATCATCGTTCACGAATAGAGTTACTGCCTGGAACAGGGTGCATTCGCCAAGCCTT
>JAUIKE010000161.1 GCA_030430845.1 Bacteroidia bacterium
TGGGGCTGTGAGCGGGGGCAATATTACCTGGACCGCAATGAAAGCCAGGCCTATACGCCCAATTCTAAGGCTGCTCCAATTATCCAAGCTGCCAATTACAAAAAAGATATAGCTAAAAGCTCTACCTCACAGCCCCTCGCCAGTTAGGAAACTGGCGTAAAAGACGTAAGCCAGTTGGGAAACTGGCACGAACGAGTAGGGCCCTATTGATAGCCCCATGCTTCAGCGTGGGGCTGTTGGCGGGACGCCCCAGGCGGGGCAATATTACCTGGACCGCAATGAAAGCCAGGCCCATGCGCCCAATTCTATGGTTACTTGAATTACCCAACCTACAAATTCACAAAAAGATATAGCTAAAAACCCTACCTCACAGCCCCCCTCCAGTTAGGAAACTGGCGTAAAAGACGTATGCCAGTTGAGAAACTGGCACGAACAAAATGGCCCTTTTGATAGCCCCATGCTTCAGCGTGGGGCTGTTGGAGGGGTATTGATTCGCCCATGCTTCAGCTTGGGGCCCTATTAATCTAAAAATCCCCACCGTTAATCAGATTCAATAGCCACATTCCTCTTTTTGGCATAACATGTCGAACCATTGGCGGCCCGTGTCAGGCAGGAAGTGGTTTTGTATTTAATTGTACCGCTGTATTCCAATGACAAGATTAGGGACCGCTTATTTCAACACCCACTTAAAAATCCAGAAATGAGATTACCCTTCAGAGGAAGTACGTTCACCTATTCCATCTTTGTTCTAAGCTTATTTTTTGTTGTATCCTGTTCAAAAGACAATGAAGCCCCGGAACCCATAACAGAAGATTATTTAGAAATTCCGGATATTCACTTTGAAACCGTGTTGGTCGAGCAAGGCATCGATTCGGACGGTATCATTAACCAGCAAATGTTGAGGTCAGATGCTGAAAAAGTAAGTGTTTTGGACTTAAACCTTTCCGGTAACTTTGGCGAAATTCGCGATCTGACAGGGATCGAGGGCTTTGTGAACTTAACCTTCTTGTCAGCAGCCGGACAGGAGTTAGAGGAGATTGATTTAAGCTTCAATACCCAACTGGATACTTTATTTCTGCATGCCAATTACCTTAGCCATATTGACCTTAGCAAGAATCCGAACCTGGTATTTGTCGATATTCAATCCAATCAACTCAGTTCGATTACTGGGCTGTCGGAAGCAACCCGCCTGAAAAAGCTGAATGTGTCCTGGAATAACCTGGAATCATTTACCCTTCAAAATGGATCGGTCGAAAATTTACTTATATCTAATAACCTGTTAACCTCTTTCGATGTCCAGGGAGCGACTCAACTGAAAAGCATTTTGCTGACCACTAATCAGCTTACTTCGGTAGACCTCCGTTCCAATACACAATTAGAGGTCTTGGTGATTTCTGACAATCAAATTCAGGACCTTAACCTCGAGCAGAATAGTCATCTGAAATACTTGTATATTTCAAGCAATGCCCTTACTAGTCTGGATGTAAGTAACAACCAGGAGCTGATAGATTTGAGGGTGGATAGAAATCCTGACTTAAGCTGTATTCAAATTCACACTAGCCAGGACATCCCAACGGTGTCAAAATCAGATCACCAGGAATTAAATAGCCAATGTAATTAAATAGGGGACAAAAATAGGCGTCCGTTTAAAACGGGCTCGTATGCCCTCAAAACTACCACAACTGAATAAGAAGGGCTTGTGAAAGCTCGTTCCCACCCCCTAATGGAGGCGGTTTAAAATCCGTACGGGCTTTAAGCCGCTTCCTAAAAACACATTTGAGGGGGGTAGAAAAGGCCTTCAACCTTTCACACAAAGCCACCATTCCTTTTAAAAGCTCCTGAACTAAGCATCTCTTTCAAATTGAAAATAATTGCCTGAAATTTCGTATTTTATCCTACATTTATAATTGAAATAGAGAATCCCGCAAATAAAATAACATCTGAGCATTATGAAATGGACCTACGCCATAAAAAATAAAACCACCGCTGCACTGCTACTGACCTTCATTCTAGGCCTGACTTTACTGACCAATCTGTTGGAAAGAAACCGTTTCAAGCAATTGGAACAATCTTTTTCCTCCATGTATGAAGATCGTCTGATGGCAGAAAATTATCTTTTTCACCTGTATGAAAATTTGAAAAATAAGGAAGACCTCCTTGAAAATATCGACATACAGGGCATCAATGTAAGCACGAGTCAAAAGCTCGATCAATTCAGGGCGCAGCGTACCGAACTAGTCGCCAAGTATGCCGAAACCTATCTGACAGAAGAAGAGGAAAAGGAGTTCAATGCCCTGAACCAGGAACTGACCCGGATCAACGAGTTGGAGCAGAGCCTATCAAGTCGCGAACACCAGGGTAGCATTCCCGCCACCCTCCTGCGTCGCCACGATGAGATGACCGAACGGGCATTCGCGACCCTTTCTGCCTTAAACGATATCCAACCCAAGGAAGGAGCTCTGCTGCGCAACAAATCCGAAAAGATCATACTGGGAAGCCTATCTATCTCCCACTTCGAAATGGCCATCCTGATCATCATCGGAATTATGATTCAGGCCCTGATTTTCTCCACTAAAACGATACAGCCTATGAATCGGCAGCAGCAACAATGGAATTAGGGGGAATTACTATCTCCCTAGTTTTCCATACCCCTTCCAAATAATCTCGAGGTCCTTGTATAAACCGTAATCTTTCGCATACAGCAAGTTCAGCCGCTGAACCGTCGCCTCGTCTGTCAATTCCCGGATGGCAGAGCCGTCCAGAGGCGTCAGGATGCCTGGCTTGATGCGGGGTAGATTTAAGGAAGCAGATTCGGTCGGATGATAACTCACCCAACTCTTTTTTCCCGACAAACAACTCATGGCATTTTTAAGAAGACCTACCGGGTTTTTTATCAGAAAAAGCTGAATGGGAAAAGTAAAGGTCAGAAACAAGGAGAAAAATACATCCAGCCAGCGCTTGTTGCGCCGAGTGAGTGGATCGGAGATATTGAACTGCACATCGATGGTATAGAGCTCTCCACTGGTATTCTTAGAATGACTGCCGATGATGCTCCAGCTTTCTTCGGGTACGATGCGATAAGTAAGTTGCGGCCCCAGTTGCGACATCCAGCGGATGATTTCCTGCGAAGGAATGTCCTTAGAACAGAAAATGATCTCATCGATGCGGTAAATGCGTACCACTTCGTCTAATTGCCCGAGCTGACTGAGATAGCCGGCGGTGTCTTTTGTGTCAATCGGCGCTACGGTTCCGATAAAATTCTTAAATACCTGTACCTGGTGCAGGAGGCCTAAAACCCGTTTGCTTTCTTCCTGAGTACCCACGATAATGAGGTTATTCGTTTTAGGTCTTCCAAGTTTAAAATTGCGGAAGCGGATAAAATGAAGTAAGCTGCGTATACTCAGGGTCGCGACCAGCGTCCACAAGGCGCCCAACACAATAACGGCCCGTGAGGACCGGTATTCCAGGTCGAGAAAACCATAAACGGCAGCCAGTAGCAGGGTGCCGATAAAAATGCCTCTGAACAATCGTCTTAACTGCCCGGTGGTCTGATAGGCGCCCGTAAAGTATATGCCGGCCAGCCAGATCAGGGTGTAGAGGGGAGCGTTGAAATAGAGAAAATTGTCGTTGTAATAATCGGGATCTTTAAAATGATAGGTCGCCCAGAAGTCTTTGATGAATAACAAGCCACTAAAAATAGCCAGGCCTTCGAGCAAAGGCAGGTGCATTTTCCTGACCAGATTATTGAACAAAGTAATCGCCGCCCGAAAGTAAATGGCTGCTTTTAGCATGCTGACAAATAGCGCCGCTCCTTCCCCCTGAAAATGTTTTTGAGCGAAAATGATCATGGCATTATAAAAAACCTTGACGTAGTTCAGACTGCCTTTTTTGGTACTTTCCCCCTTGTAATGGATGATGGTGGTATCGGCCAGGTAATAGTTCTCGTGGCCGGCCTTTTTGATACGGTAAGAGAGATCGATGTCCTCTCCATACATGAAAAATTGCTCATCAAGCAATCCTATTTTGTCCAAAACGGATTGGCGCATCCACATAAAGGCCCCCGAGAGCACATCTACGGGATGGTTCTCATTTTTATCTAAAAAACCGAGGTGATACCTGTTGAAGAGCTTGGATTTAGGGAAAAGCCGGGCCAGGCCGAAGGTTTTGCAGAAGGCCACGAATGGAGTAGGGAAGCCCCGCTTGGATTCGGGCAGGAATTTGCCGGAGCCGTCGATCATTTTTACGCCCAGGCCCCCTGCCTGGGGATGGGCCTCCATGAAGGCCAGACACTTTTCAAAAGTATCCTCTTCAACAACCGTATCGGGATTGAGCAGCAGGACATACTTCCCGTTCGCCTGGCGAATGGCTTGGTTGTTGGCTTTGGAAAAACCGAGGTTTTCGGTATTGGCGATGAGGATGACTTCCGGAAAGGTTTGGCGAACCATCTCGACCGAGTCGTCGACCGAATTGTTGTCCACTACAAAAACTTCAACCTGAAGTCCTTCTGAAGCTTTTCGTACAGACCGCAGGGCCTGTTCGAGAAAGTACTTGACATTGTAGTTGACAATGACCACGCTCAGCTGAACAGTTGCTGAATCAGCCATTCTGGTCCTCTTTTGTTTTATACGGCATACGAGCAATGATGGAACGGCCGAGGGTCAATTCGTCGGCGTATTCCAACTCTCCTCCAAAGGAAACGCCCCGGGCGATGGTACTCACCTTCACATCATAAGAGGCTAGTTTTTTGGATATATAAAAAATAGTGGTATCACCTTCAATAGTAGGACTGATCGCCATAATGACTTCCTTTACCTGCTGATCTTCCACTCGCTGGACCAGCTGGTCGATGGTCAGGTCGGCCGGACCGACGCCCTCGATGGGCGAGATGATGCCTCCCAGGACGTGGTACAAGCCCCGGTACTGACTCGTTTCTTCAATAGCCATCACATCGCGGATATTCTCGACGATGCAGATCAGCGACTGGTCTCGACGCTGGTCGGAACAGATATTGCAAACCGGTTCATCCGAGAGGTTATAACACTTGGAACACTGCCGGATGTTCCGGCGCATCTTTACAATGGCTTCTCCGAACTGTTCGCTGACTTCAGTTGGTTGGTTGATGAGGTGGAGGACCAGCCGCAGAGCCGTTTTTTTGCCGATGCCCGGCAGGCCGGCGAAGGCATTGACCCCTTCTTCTATTAATTTGGACGAAAAATTCATGTATGAACTGCTTATCTTCGCTTTAATAGTACTTTTTCGAAAACATCGAGTACTTTAATAATGTTGACTATCAAAAAAAGGTAAATGAATGAGTAACCAAAGATAACTAATATATCCAGCGGCCGCTCGATATATTAGTTATCTTTGATTACAAAACAATAAAATTGCTAAAATTTTTAGATTTTAATTCTGGGGCAGTATCTTTCCGCTCCAATATATAGAAACCCAAATTTTTGAAAAATACAAATTGACGTCTTATGGCAGAAGTAATTCGAATGCCCAGGATGAGTGATACCATGGAAGAGGGCAACATCATCGGCTGGCTAAAAGAAGAAGGAGAAGAAGTTGAGTCAGGGGATACCCTCGCAGAAGTAGAAACCGATAAAGCCACCATGGAGTTGGATAGTTATTTCGACGGTGTACTCTTGCACATTGCTGTTAAAGAGGGCCCGGTGCCCATTGATGGGGTGATTGCTGTGATTGGACAGGAAGGTGAAGATTGGAAGGCTGCCCTGGAAGCTGCGGGTGACGCAGGAGGTGGCAACGGTGAGGCCGCTCAAGAAGAAGCTCCACAAAAAGAGGAAGCCAAAGAAGAAAAACAAACTGCCGATGTTTCCTCAAGCGCTGACGAATCCGGCAAACGCGTGAAAGCGTCCCCTCTTGCAAGAAGCATGGCAAAAGAGTCGGGTATAGACTTATCAGGGCTAAGTGGCTCCGGCGATGGTGGGCGTATCGTGAAAAAAGATATTGAAGCCTTTTTAGAAGATCAGAAGGCTGCTCCTGCTCCTGCTCCGGCAGTTCCTCAAGCACCTCAGCAGGAAAAAGCCGCCGCACCTGCGCCTGTGCCTGCAAAGGAAGAAGGTCCTGCAGTCGTACCGTTCTCGTTTTCCGGAGGCGGTGACAATTATGAAGATAAGCCGGTCAGTCAGATGCGTAAGGTGATCGCTCGCCGATTGAGCGAGAGTAAATTCACAGCTCCTCACTTCTATCTGACTGTCGAGATCAATATGGACAAGGCCATCAAGATCCGCAAGCGGGTCAATGAAGTGGCTCCTACAAAAATCTCTTTCAACGACTTTGTTTTGAAAGCTGCTGCTGCTGCTCTGCGTCAGCATCCAGCCATCAATGCTTCCTGGATGGAAGACAAGATCCGTTACAATAAGGACGTGAACATTGGCGTGGCTGTAGCCATCGAGGACGGCCTGATGGTTCCTGTGATTCGGTATGCAGACATGAAAACCTTGTCCCAGATCAATACAGAAGTAAAAGAAATGGCCGGCAGAGCTAAAAGCCGCAAATTACAGCCTGAAGAGATGCAAGGGAACACCTTCACCATTTCCAATCTGGGGATGTTCGGCATCGAAGAATTCACTGCCATCATCAATCCGCCGGAGGCCTGTATCATGGCTGTCGGAGGGATCATTCAGAAGCCTATCGTTAAGAATGGCGAGATCGTGCCTGGTAATATGATGAAAGTGACCATGTCTTGTGATCACCGGGTGGTGGATGGAGCAACAGGGGCGCAGTTCCTGAATACATTCAAAGAGATCCTTGAAGATCCCATCCGTCTGATGGTTTGATAGAATAAAAAAAGAGGGGCGCCGGCGGCGCCCCTCTTTTTTTTCAAACTATGGCTGATTAAAAACGTTATTCAATTAAGAATAAAGTTTTTAATATGAAGAGAACCATCGTTCTGGGAGCTTCTCCCAATCCTGCCAGAATATCGAACGGAGCTGTTATCAAACTCGTCAATCAAGGCTTCGACGTTGTCCCCATCGGAAATAGGGAAGGGCAAATAGCCGGACTGGACATCCTGACCGGCCAGCCGGAAGTATCAGATGTGCACACCATAACTTTATATTTGAATCCGAAGAGACAGGAACAATACTACGATTATATCTTAGCCTTAAAGCCAGAGCGGATCATTTTTAATCCGGGGACGGAAAATCCCGAATTGGTAAGATTGGCAGAAGAGAAAGGAATAGAGACGGAGTATGCGTGCACACTAGTGATGTTAGCACTAGATGATTACTAAATAAGAAAGGTTGCGCACAGCGCAACCTTTCTTATTTTAACGAACTTCGGGCATTTTGCAGGCTTCATCCGCCTTTTTTCCACACACCTGACAATCCCCGATTTCGCTTTTCAACATGGGGTTATTGGTAGCGCAAGTACCCCTAAATTCGTTACCGGTAATTATATGACGAATATTGATCATCACGAAAGAAATACCAAACACTCCAAAAATAATCGCAAGCACATATAAGAATTCCATAAGTCAATTTTTGATTGTTCTTTACAATGAAACAATGAGTTGTAAGAAACTGTTTGTTTACTTTTGCATGAAAGCACAAAAATCACATTTTTAGCCGAAAATAGAAAGTAATGAACCAAAAGCTTCAGGCCTTTGAGCGCCTTTTAACAATTATGGATGATTTGAGGGAAAAGTGCCCCTGGGACCGCAAGCAAACCTTTCAAAGTTTGCGCATTCTGACCATTGAGGAAACCTATGAATTGGCCGATGCCATTTTAGAAGAGGATGTACAGGGCATAAAAGAAGAAATTGGCGACTTGATGCTGCACATGGTATTTTATGCCAAAATCGCGGATGAACAAAAAGCCTGGGATATTGCGGATGCCTTGAATGAGGTCTGTGAAAAGCTGATCAAGCGGCATCCTCACATTTACGGCGATCTGGAGGTGGAAAATGAAGAACAGGTTAAGCAGAACTGGGAAAAACTGAAGCTGAAAGAAGGGAAAAAATCTGTCCTATCTGGTGTGCCGAAGTCTCTTCCGGCTATGGTGAAAGCCTACCGGATGCAGGAAAAAACCAAGCAAGTAGGCTTTGAATGGGAGAACAGTGAGCAGGTATGGGAAAAAGTGGAAGAGGAAATAACCGAGATGAAGGAAGCTTTTAGCGAAAATCAAGATGCTAAAAGAAGAGAAGAAGAATTTGGTGATGTTTTGTTCTCCCTCATCAATTATGCCCGATTTGAAGGCATCGACCCCGAAAAAGCCCTGGAAAGAGTGAATCAAAAGTTTAAAAAAAGATTTGAATACATCGAGGCTCATGCAGACCGTGCACTGGAAGATATGAGCCTCGCCGATATGGATGCTTTATGGAATGAAGCAAAAAAGAAATAAATGATAATGGAGCTATGCTCCCTTCATCATTTATTTCTTTCAGGCTGTAATAATTTTTGTTACCTTTGCAGCCTGATTGAAAAATGTTGAGAAAGTGCCCATAAAGTCGTAATTTTCATAAAATACTTCTTAGCGAACTAAGGAGGACCGAGGACTGCCCCTTTCGCTAAATAACCATACATTTTGCCTATCCATGAGGAAAATTAAGCTTGAAATTGTAGCGCTGTCCCATAGTGTGACGAAATCTCATAATTATGCAGTAGTCTTGGGAGAAAGAGGAGGAAGCAGAAGGTTGCCCATTGTTATAGGTAGTTTTGAAGCACAGGCTATAGCCGTTGCTATGGAACGGATGACCCCTAACCGGCCATTGACCCACGATCTGTTTAAGAATACCTTAGAAACTTTCAATATAGAACTGAAGGAGGTCATCATTAATAATTTGATTGACGGTATTTTCTATGCGCGCCTGATCTGTATGAAAGGGGGAGAAACTTTTGAAATTGATTCTCGTACTTCCGATGCGCTAGCCCTGGCCGTCCGCTTTGATTGTCCGATCTATACCTACGAATTTATCCTGGATGCGGCGGGTATTGTCCTGGAAGAGGCCGATGAGGATTTTGAAGAGGAGCATGCCGTGACGGTAGGTAATGTGGGCGAAGAATCACTCTCTTCCTACTCACTCGAAAAGCTCAACAAAATGCTGGAAGATGTCCTTGCCCAAGAGGACTACGAGCGTGCCGCCGAAATCCGCGATGAATTGAATAGACGGAAGAAAGAGCAGTAATTTAGACATTAGATGTTGGATGTTGGGTTCCCAACATCCAACATCTAATATCTAAAAATATAATGTCTACAACAGAAAAGTCTAAACTCGGTCTCTGGACGGGCACGGCCATGGTGGCCGGTACCATGATCGGCTCCGGCGTTTTTCTATTGCCTGCCTCTTTAGCCGCTTTTGGAGGGATTAGCCTCTTAGGCTGGATCGTCTCTACCGGAGGAGCGGTTCTGATCGCCTTGATGTTGAGCCGGCTGAGCCGGCAGATTCCTCGCACAGGAGGGCCTTATGTATACACCCATTCCGCCATGGGCGAAGTGTTGGGCTTTATGGTCGGCTGGGGCTACTGGGCCGCCATTCTGACTGGCGGAGCAGCCATTTCGGTAGCCTGTATCGGATACCTCGGCACTTTTTTCCCGATCCTTACTTCTCAGCCCTGGATCTCGGCCATTGCAGCTTTGGTCATCATATGGGGGCTGGTTATCGTCAATATTGCAGGCGTGAGAGAATCCGGTGCGCTACAGTTAATCACGCTGATCCTGAAGTTACTGCCCATTATTATGGTAATTGTGGCAGGTTGCCTGTATTTTGAAGTAGCACATTTTCAGCCTTTTAATTTAAGTGAAGGATCGACTTTTTCAGCCATTACCGCTACCGGTGCAATGGCTTTCTGGGCTTTTGCCGGCCTGGAGTCGGCCTCGGTTGTGGCAGAAGATATTAAAGATCCCGAACGCAATGTGTCAAAAGTGACGATCTATGGAGTATTGCTGGCGGCCCTGGTGTACATTCTTGGAACCACTGCTGTGATGGGGATTTTATCGCCTGAAGTGCTTCAAGATTCCAATGCGCCTTTTGCAGAAGCGGCCAGTCGTCAGTTTGGCTCGGTGGGGGGCTCGGTAGTTGCCTTAGGCGCTATCATTTCCTGTATAGGAGCGCTCAACGGCTTGATTTTTGTCCAGGCCAGGATGCCTTTTGCCATGGCGCGCGACGGCTTGTTCCCGACTCGATTCGGGAAGCTTTCTAAAAGAGGAACGCCTGCGGTAGCCCTGATTGCTTCCGGTATTATTACCACCATCTTTATGGCACTGAATTACAGCAAAAGTTTGGTTGATCTATTCACCTATATCATTTTACTCTCTACTTTGTCGATGTTATTGCCCTATGCTTTTTCTTCCGTCGCAGAGTTGGTTCTGTTGGCCAAAAACAAAGGGCAGATGGATAAAAAACAGGTGACCCGCAACCTTATCCTGGCCTTGGCCGCCTTTTTTTACGCCTTCTGGATGATCTTTGGAGTCGGGCAGGAGTCGGTTTACTGGGGGCTGCTGTTGTTGTTGTCCGGCTTGCCGGTGTATGTTTACTTTAAATGGACAAATTAAGAGATATATAGGGAGCAGCCGCTCCCTATATATCTCTTAATTTGTCCAACACCTTTTCATGCATCTCATCTGTATAATCCAGGTGCGTCACAAACCGGACCGTCTGTGGCCCGAACGGACTGGCCTGGATGCCTTGCTTCTCGAGTTTTTCCAGAAAAGTAGCAGCCGTTTCGGGGGCTTTGACGTCGAAAATAACAATATTGCTTTTTACAGGCCGTACACTTTCAACATAGGGCATGGTTTCTAAAAGCGCCCCTAATTCTTTGGCTTTGTCGTTATCTTCTTTCAGCCGCTCCACATGATGGTCGAGTGCATAGATGCAGGCTGCAGCCAGAATGCCGGCCTGGCGCATACCGCCACCCATCACTTTGCGGATTCGCCGGGCCTGACGGATGTCCTCAGCATCACCGATCAGGACTGAACCGACCGGAGCGCCCAGGCCTTTGGACAGACAAATAGAGATGCTGTCGAACAAGGCGCCGACCTCCTGCGTGGATTCTCCCGTTTCTACCAGCGCATTGAATAACCTGGCTCCGTCGAGATGGAGTTTCAGCCCCCTTTCTTTACATAATTTATGGATGGGGTAGATCTCGTCGAGGGTGTAAAAACTGCCGCCTCCCTTGTTACAGGTGTTTTCCAGTACAACCAGTTTGCTGATCGGCAGCCAGTCGTACACCGGTTTGATGGCGGCTTCCACCTGGCTGGCGGTGATCTTACCGTGGGTGCCTTCGATGAGGTTGATGCCCACACCTGAGTTATAGGCATAGCCTCCGGTTTCGTATTGGTAGACGTGTGAGTAATGGTCGCAAATTACCTCGTCCAGCGGCTGGGTATGTACTTTGATGGCAATCTGGTTGGTCATCGTTCCGGACGGACAGAAAACGGCCGTTTCTTTGCCGAACATCTCGGCCATTTTAGCTTCCAGTGCATTTATGGTAGGGTCTTGCCCGAATACGTCGTCGCCTACAAGGGCTCCCATCATGGCTTTTCGCATAGCATCGGTGGGCTTGGTGACGGTATCGCTTATTAAGTTGATCATAGTTCTTGTTTTTTTAAGGCCAACAAAATAAAAAAATCAATAGGAGAATATAGACTCCCATTAAATTCTTTTGGCTATTTTCAAGAACATTCCTCATCCATGACCAATACAAATCTTTATGAAAACCAACTACCTCCTTTTTTTCTTTGTGAGCTGTTTTTTATTTCAACACTGTAGCCAGGACACTCCATCTGCCAAAATTGAGTGGGATACCTGGGGCGTTCCTCATATCACAGCTGATTCTGAAGAACAACTTTTTTATGCTCAGGGTTGGGCTCAAATGCAACAACACGCTAATACCATACTGCAACTATATGGAGCTTCCCGCGGTAGGGCTGCCGAATACTGGGGCGCCGATCAATTAGAAAGTGATATAATGGTGCATACATTGGGCCTGCCGGAATTGGCCGAGAAATGGGATGCAGAGCAGGATCCTAAAATTCAGCAGCTGATCAAGGCTTTTGCTTTGGGTTTGAACGACTATGCCGAAAAATATCCCGACCAGATTAAGGAGCAAAACAAACAAGTGCTTCCGATTACGCCTACTGATGTCAATTTGCACAGCTTATTCGTCATCTTCACCCGTTTTGTAGGAGGCGGAGAATTACAAACCATCCAACGCTGGTCGGACCTGGGCTCGAATGCGTATGCCGTAGGCCCCAGCCGGAGCGCTTCCGGGAATGCCATGCTCGTTCAGAATCCGCACTTGCCCTGGTTCGGGGAGTGGATGTTCTGGGAGTCTCAGTTCAATCTCGAGGAAAAAAGTATCCATGGCGTTACCCTGGTTGGCTTTCCGGGTATTGCCATCGGATTTAACCAACACATGGGATGGACACATACCAACAATACCATCGACAATGCCGATACCTATGAATTGACTCTTTCGGATGGCGGCTATTTATGGGATGGCGAGCAAAAAGAGTTTGAAATAAGCAGTAAAACTATAAAAGTGAAAAATGAGGACGGACAACTGATCGATCAGGAGGTACCACTTTTTCGGTCGGTTCACGGACCAGTGGTAAAAAGAGGAGAGAATAAGGCTTTAGCGCTCCGAATGGTCGGGATGGATCGACCCAACGCTATGTTGCAATGGTGGAGAATGGCCAATAGTACGAACATGGAAGAGTTTGAGGCTGCGCTGGAAATGGCTCAGATCCCCTTTTGGAATGTGCTATATGCCGATAAAAGCGGAGATATATTTTACTTGTTTAACGGACTGGTACCGCAGAGGAGCAGTGGCGACTGGAGATTCTGGTCGAGCGTCGTGCCGGGTGATCAATCGGAACATTTATGGACAGAGGTGCATCCCTACAGCGATCTTCCAAAGCTTAAGAACCCCAAAGACGGCTGGCTTCAAAATGCCAATGACCCACCCTGGACGAGTACCATTCCGCCTAGCCTCGACCACAAGGATTTTCCGCCTTACATGGCCCCCAATTTCATGAGTTTCCGTCCGCAGCGCTCAGCGCGGATGCTGATGGAGGATGAGTCGATCACCTATGATGAGTTGCTTAGTTATAAGTTATCCACCCGCCTGGAGATGGCCGACCGTATTCTGGATGATCTGTTTGCTGCGGTGGACGAGTTCGGTTCTGAAAAGGCCCTGGAAGCTAAGGAAGTTCTGATGAATTGGGATCGTTCGGCAGATAAGGACAGTAAGGGCATGGTTTTGTTTTATAACTGGGCCATGAAATTTCAGCCCTGGAACAATTCGAGATATGCTGTAAAATGGAATCCCGATTCTCCGCATAATACACCGGATGGTATTGCCGACCCTCAGGGCGCCGTTCGCCTGTTGGAGGATGCTGCCCAGGAGGTTGAAGCTGGTTTTGAGGATTTGGACGTAGCCTGGGGGGAGTTTTTCAAAGTAACTCATAACGGAAAGGAATTGCCGGCCAATGGTGTTGATGGATCGTTGGGTATTTTCCGGGTGTTGTGGCCACAACGCAGGGATGGTACGGTGATGTACGGCAGTGGTGGTGATTCCTGGGTAGGAGTGATTGAGTTTGGGGATAAAGTAAAGGCTCAGGTACTTTTGAGTTATGGCAACTCTTCAGAAGAGGGTAATCCGCATAATGCGGACCAGTTGCAGCTTTTTTCAGATAAAAAAATGAGAGATCCGTTCTTTTATGCGGACGATTTGGAAGGGAATATTGAAAAAACGGAGGTGCTGGGAACGGAAGGTTTTGAAGTTCAATAAATACTGATGTTTTCAGCATATAGATAAGGTTGTAATTATTGAATGCTCTGGGCACGCAGATTTCGCTTTATCTGGAGAATATCATATCTGCCCAATCAGCGGTATCTGCGTGCAAAAAAAGCAGCAACTCAATTTTTTCTGCTATGAACATTTACGATCCAAAACTGCACGAAATATGGCCCGAGGCCAAGGAGCGTCAGGGACGGAAGATGGTTTTGCCGATACCTGCGCATTTGGAAGCATTCATAGAAGGCTATTTTGAAATCAATCATCAGGAGCAAGCGGGGAGGATATCCATGATCTTGCCGGACCTCTCTCCTCATATCATCGCCTATAAATGTGAGGGGGAAGACGAATATCGCCTAAGTCTGGTGGGACCTCGATCAAGCGCCATTATAGTGAATCGCCGGCCCCGCCTTCATACGCTGATCATTCGCTTTAAACCCAGCGCGCTTTCTTTTTTTACGTCAGAAAATATACAGGCCCTGAAAGACAAGAGCTTTCCACTCGAAGAGGTTTTGTGTTCTATTACAGGGGGTCATCCACTCTCGAACGGACAGGTGATCCTGGGAGGTTTAGGACGCTCCATTCGCAAGGAAGCTTTCGGGAAAAATAGCCCTCATCAGCTTGCCCGGGCTTTCTTAGGCCTGGTAAAAGCAGAAAAGGGGCCGTTCAAGGTAAAAGAAGCAGCCAAAAGACTGGGGTGTTCGGATAGATACCTGCGCAAAGCGCTGAGCGAAACGACCGGGATGGGGCCTCTTTTTGCGATTCGCCTGGAGCGGCTGAAGCACTCCTTAATTCTGCGGCAAGTGCATACACATTATAATTGGTCGGACATTGCTCATTTATCCGGGTATTATGACCATGCCCATATGGTAGAAGAATACCAGGCATTATTGCATCGTGCGCCTACTCAGTTGTTCCGTTTTTTCCAAGGAGGATAATATTGAAAACCTGATTTTTGGGAGGAGAAAAAATCCGACAACATGAAAAAATCAATTTTCTTTCTTCCTTTTCTGTTTTTTATTCACGGGCTGCTTCCGGCACAGGAATACATTCATCCTTCCAAAGATGATCCCGGCTATTTAGGAGAGTCCCAATATTTTAGATTTTACCAGCATTTTTGGCTCAATACACACCATTTTCTTCACAATAGGGCTTCCATTTACGATGGTAAAAACCTGGGAGAAGTATTTGACGAAAAGATAACTGCCAAAATGCAAAAAAGGGACTTCCAGGCATTAAAAAAGGCAATTGATTTTTATAAAAAGAATCTGGCCGGCAAAGACCTGCGTACGGGCGAGTATTTGGCTCCGTTCAAAAGATGGGTCATACAGCAAACCAACAAGCCGCCCTTACCCGCTTATGAACTAAGTACTGAGCATACCGCAATACTAAATGACTTCGCTTCTACCTATAAAAAGTTTTTTTGGAAAAAACACAAAAAAGCTAACCTGTTGGTTTTTCAAAGGAACATTAGACTGGTAAAAAAATTGGAGCAACAAGCCGTAAAACGCCTTACCGAATTAAGTCAGCGGGAATGGCAAAAAGAAAAGATCCGGGTGGATCTGGCCTATTATTCAAAATTAAACCGTCCTTTTACGACTACCAGGCCCACTACACATATTGTCATGGAGACGTACTTCAACCATGAACCCCAGGGCAACTGGTTTGAGCTGCTGTTTCATGAAGCCAGTCACCATTTAATTTTTCCTTCAGGGGACGGGGTAGGTAAAACCATCATACAGGCTGCTAATGATTTGGGTTTGGAAAGCAGAGCTTATTCCCAAATGTGGCATCTGTATCTTTTCTACTTTACAGGCCGTGTATCAGAAGCCTTGCTGGAAAAAGAATTAGACATCGACTATGAACTGTACATGGTACGAAATAAGGTTTTCAGCCAAAGTTTTCCCAAGGCAGATCAATACTTGCCATTGTATATGAGTGGGGAGAAAAGTCTGTTAGAAGTAAGCAAAAAAATGTTAGAATAAGCATTTGAGGCTATTTCAAATGCTTATTTCTCCCACAAACACTTGTTCAGCCGGGCCGATTAGCCAGACATTGGTGTATTTACCGTCTATCATCTGAAATTCTACCTGGAGCTGCCCGCCCTTGGCCTGTACATCAAGCGGCAGCTTGGGTTTGTCTTGAAGCTGGTGGTAATAAGCGATCGAGGAAGCGGTAATCCCTGTTCCGCAAGCCAGGGTTTCATCTTCTACGCCACGCTCATAGGTAGCAATTTTGATGCCTTTTTCGGTTGGTTGGACGAAGTTAACGTTCGTGCCGGTTTTTTTGAATCGGTCATTGTACCGGACCTTTCGTCCCTCTGATACAATGTCTAACTCGTCCAGCTGATCGACGAAACGAACGTAATGAGGCGATCCGGTATCCAGGAAATAGAAGTCCTTTCCCGTTTCAATTTCGTTGACATCCCGAATTTGCAAACGGATCCAGCCGGGGCGGATCACTTCTGCCTGGTGCGGCCCGTCTGCTGCCAGAAAAGTACAATTAGAATGGATCATCTCCAGGAAATAAGCAAAAGCGACGGTACAGCGGCCCCCGTTTCCGCACATGCTGCCCAGGTAGCCGTCGGCATTGAAGTAGACCATTTCAAAGTCGTAGCCGTTGTGGTGTTCGATGAGGATGAGCCCGTCCGCGCCGATACCGAAGTGGCGGTCGCAGATCTTTTCGATGATTTCCGGCTTATTTTTGTAGGGAAAGGAGCCGTTGCGATTATCTATGAGCACAAAGTCATTGCCGGCTCCATGATATTTATAAAAGTGGATGTTATTCATTGCTGGAGGGTGTTTTGAATGACTTCTTCTTGTTGCTCCTCCGGAAACCCGATGGGCACGCCTAAGGTATAGTGCCGGTAGATCATCATAGCTAATAATACCAGGATGAGCGCCAATCCGATGAAGGAAAATTTCCAGCCCCATATGTTGCCGATGTATTCTCCGTCCATCGGATCCTTTCTATCGTCTTTATTTTGAAACATTTTGGTTTTTTTATAGTATTTTTAAGGTACGTTTGTTTGATGAATACAAAGGTATAAAATATATAGGATGGAAAATTGGAAGCCGTACGGCTTCCAATTTTCCATCCTATATAACTGTTAGCAGTACGTTAATATCAGAATATCCATTGAATTAATTTTTTTCTTGCTTTATATTAAGCTTTCTTAGGTTTGACGATATAATTCTTTACATATGCGCATGAGAAATATTGCTATGATCTTCGGATCATCTTTGCTGAGTGCCTTGATCGCCATTGTGATCTACAGGCAAGTTGCCCCACCAGAAAAGGTTATTATCCGTGAAACGGTCTCTCCACAATACGCTAATTTTAATGACCCACTGGATGGAACGATCCAACGTAGCTTTCTCTCTTCCGCTCCAACTAATTTTATTGCAGCGGCAGAAGCCGTTACTCCTGCGGTGGTTAATATCAAAACCTATCAGACTGGGGGAACTTTGGAGTTCTGGCGCGCCAATAGTTACGGCAATGCTTCCGGCTCGGGTGTGATCGTTTCCTCAGATGGGTATGTAGTTACGAATAATCATGTGGTAGAGGAGGGAGATGAAATAGAGATCACCTTAAATGATAAAAGAGAATACAAGGCTAAACTGATAGGGGTAGATCCTTCAACCGACCTGGCGCTGTTGAAAATTGAGGGCTCTAAATTGCCCTATATGACTTTCGGGAACTCGGATTCTTTGAGAGTAGGCGAATGGGTTTTAGCCGTTGGGAATCCTTTCAATCTGGAGTCAACCGTTACGGCGGGTATCGTGAGTGCGAAAGGTCGCAGCATCGATATTTTGGAAGGCCAGGACCGCATCGAATCTTTTATTCAGACGGATGCGGCTGTTAATCCGGGCAACAGTGGAGGGGCGCTTGTGAACACCAATGGCGAGTTGATCGGGATCAATACGGCCATCATTACCCGTTCGGGCCGATATGAGGGGTATTCCTTTGCTGTTCCTGCGAATTTGGTTCGGAAAGTTATTAAGGACCTTCGCGATTATGGAGCCGTGCAGCGAGGTTTACTGGGTGTATTTATTGATGAAATGACCAATGAAAGAGCGAAGGACCTGGGGCTGGAAACCGTGGAAGGGGTATTCATTACCCGTGTATCTCCCGGGAGCGGAGCGGATGATGCAGGCCTGCGTACAGGTGATGTTATTATTGGAATCAACGGTGTCAAAACGAAGACTCTGCCGGAGATGCAGGAGCAAGTGGGCAGATATCGCCCGGGCAACGCCATTTCCATCGAGTATATCCGTAAGGGTAAGCGCCGGAAGGCCAAAGTTATCCTCAAAAATAAAAGCAATAGCACGGAGATCATCACGGCTTCGACCTCCAGCCTCATGGAAGACTTGGGGCTGGATGTCAGAGAACTAACGCGGGATGAAGAAAAAAGGCTGGATGTGAAAGGCGTCAAGGTCATCAGGATATACAGAGGTAGCCGCATCGAACGAACCAATATGGACCCTGGGTTCATCATTACCAAAATGGACAACCAGGAGATCACCAGTGTGGAAGATTTGACGAGGCTTCTGGAAAAAGCCGAAGGAAAGGTGATGTTCGAAGGGGTCTATGAAAACTATCCTGGGGAGTATTACTATGCTTTTCCTATGAATGAGGATAAGTAAGTATTTAAATTATACAGTAGCTTGCTGCTGATATTTGAATCAACAATTATTGCGAAAAAAGGAGAATAGTAAAGAACTGTTCTCCTTTTTTTGTTGTCTGAATTAAGACATGTCATGTTTAGACATGACATGTCGTTTCAGAAAGGACATGTCATGTACTTTTGAGCATTGATTTTTAGGGAGTTAAACTTGGAATTGAGGACATGTCATGTCTAAACATGACATGTCTCAAAGCATTTCCTTACCTTTATTACCACTAATCAGAAAAAATAAAACCAAACAACCTCTATGGCTAAAATTGATCTCGAGAAAAGTAAGAATCAGGATGAAATGAAGCTGCAGCTGGCTCGCTTGCAGCACCGATTACAGAAAATTTATCTGGGAGGCGGAGAGAAAAAAATAGATAAACAACATCAGAAAGGGAAAATGACTGCTCGCGAACGGATTAACCACCTGATAGATGAGGGGAGTAAGTTTATGGAGATAGGAGCTTTTGCGGGATATGATATGTATAAGGAACATGGCGGTTGCCCGGCCGGAGGAGTGATCGTCGGTATTGGTTATGTCAGGGGGCGTCAGTGTGTGATTGTGGCTAATGATGCGACAGTAAAAGCAGGAGCCTGGTTTCCGATTACAGGGAAAAAGAATTTGAGAGCTCAGGAAATAGCGATGGAAAACCGACTGCCGATCATTTATTTGGTGGACAGTGCCGGCGTATACCTTCCGATGCAAGATGAAATTTTTCCCGATAAGGAACATTTCGGTCGTATTTTCCGCAACAATGCCCGTATGTCCAGTATGGGTATTCCCCAAATCGCTGCTATTATGGGGAGTTGTGTGGCAGGTGGGGCCTATCTTCCGATCATGTCGGATGAGGCATTGATCGTGGAAGGCACCGGCTCTATTTTCCTGGCCGGCCCTTATTTGGTAAAGGCTGCTATAGGTGAAAATGTAGACAAAGAAACGTTGGGAGGCGCGACTACACAAACTGAAATCTCAGGAGTTACCGACTACAAAATGCCGGATGATGAGACTTGCCTGGATACTATTAAGGATCTGATGGATAAAATTGGCCATTTCCCTAAGGCAGGTTTCGATCGTACAGAAGCTATTGCTCCCAAATTTGATCCGCAGGAAATCTACTCCATCTTTCCGGCTGAAGCTACCAAGCCATACAAAACCATTGATATTCTAAAGCGTTTGGTGGATGATTCCAAACTGACTTTTTATAAAAAAGGCTATGGTGAAACCATCCTGTGCGCCTATGCCCGGATCGACGGCTGGTCGGTCGGCATCGTTGCTAATAACAGGGAGGTGGTGAAAAACAAGAAAGGCGAGATGCAGTTTGGCGGCGTCATCTATTCGGATTCAGCAGATAAGGCGGCCCGATTTATTATGAATTGCAATCAGAAGAAGATCCCTTTGGTATTTCTTCATGATGTAACCGGCTTTATGGTAGGGAAGCGTTCTGAACACGGCGGCATAATTAAGGACGGGGCCAAGATGGTTAATGCGGTGGCTAATTCAACCGTTCCGAAGTTCAGCATTATTATGGGTAACTCCTATGGAGCAGGAAACTATGCCATGTGTGGTAAAGCCTATGATCCTCGCCTGATCGTAGCCTGGCCTACTGCGAAGGTCGCTGTTATGGGCGGTTCGCAGGCAGCTAAAGTACTGACACAGATCCAAATGTCGTCTTTTAAAGCCAAAGGTCAGGAACCATCCCAGGAAGAAGCCGACGAGCTTTTCAACAAGATTAAAGATCGATACGATAATCAAACTACGCCCTATTATGCGGCCGCCCGTTTGTGGGTGGATGCCATCATTGATCCGCTGGACACCCGGGAGGTAATTTCTATGGGCATTGAGGCGGCCAATAATGCAGAGGTAGAGCGATTTAATGTTGGAGTGTTGCAAACCTAAAAAAAAGTCCGCCGCCGGCGGACTTTTTTTTAGATGATTAATGATGCTTTGTTAATTGTGTTTTATACTTTCTTACTTGACGCTTCATCTTATCCGTGGCAGTGGCAATAGCCTTTTCGAATGTTTCTTCTTCTGCTTCAGCAAAAAAAGTATGTCCCGGTGCTTCCATTTGAATTTCAACTTGCCGATTTTCTTTATGATGGTGCCTTTGTATTTCGTCTTTTAGGAAAACAGTGATGGATGTGAAGCGATCAAAAATGGTGGTTACTTTTTCAATTTTTTCTTCAATAAGGTTCTGTAAAGGTTCACTAACGGAAAAGGGTGCTTGCACTTGGATTTTCATATTTCTCGTGTTTTCGATTGAAAAAATATACACTGTTAAACTCTTGTTGGTGTTATCAGCGTTTTATTCTTGCGTTCGTTTGGGTAAAAGAAAGTGATGACTTCCTCAAACCCAATGTTTGCCTTTGCATGTTGTTAAGATAATTGGCTTTAGTTATTTTCTTATATTTCCAATATACCGGAAGCCACTTGCGAATTCTGTGATTTTTGTCACTACTTAAAATGATTTCTATCAGATGCGGAGAAAACTACTTTTTGTCCTGCTTTATTTTAGTTTAACAGCCTTTTCCTTTGCTCAGACTACAGATATTTCCGGCGAATGGAAAGGGTATATTACTATTGAAGGACGTACGGATACCTTTCAGTATGAACTGGAAATAGAACAAGAGAAAAATACCATACATGGCCTATCTTTTTGTTTTACAAAAGATACGAGCTCCTTTGCCCGCTTCAATCTTACCGGGGTACTTGAGCAGGATAGCTTTATTATTCAGGAGATCCAGCAATATCAACCTCTCGAAGACAAGTGGTGTCACAAATACATGATCCTGAAAAAAGAAGCGATAGGGAATAGGGAGATCCTGAGTGGCTGGTGGAAGGCTACTAATTGTCCCTCCGGCAAGGTTTTCCTTAGTAGAATGATCGAGCCCACTGAAGAAGAAATGATCAGTATACGGGAAGTCCCTTTTTCAATGGCAGGAAAGTGGACGGGTTTACTCCGCCAGGAAGACCGATCCACCAATTTTCAATTTGAATTAGACCTCTCTGAAAATAATCGG